>JAXDNH010000211.1:0-9677 GCA_034669525.1 Methylobacteriaceae bacterium
GATCGGCTTCAATCAGGGGGAAATGTTCAAAGATGAGGGGTGATCTCGCTGATCGCGCCTGCTCTTGGAATGCAGTGAGAGCGCGGCTCGCCTGCTGATCGAAATAATTTTCGGGCAATGCAGGACATGTCTGCCGCTGGCCGGCGACATAGCGCGTCAGGTCGCGGCGATATTCGCGATAAAGGCTGTCCAGCTCATATTCGGGATGGCCTTGCAGGAAGACGAAGAGGCTGTCGTATTTCTTTGTGAAAGCGTCGACGCCGGCCTCACCCGAATGCGTCAAGAGCTCGTAACCGCATTCCGCAAGGCCGCTGGCGTTCAGTCCGTTCAGCCGCGAATGCGGAACGTGCATGGGCGCGTCAACGCCGTGCAGCAGCCGGTGCTTCGACATAAGTTCGAATTCGTAAACACCAGTGAGCTTGCCCGACAGCTTTTCACGCTCGATGCCGTCGAGGTGCAGCACGGCCGCATGTGCCGCAAGACAGGACCAAATTGTCGATATCGTGTTGGCTTTCGCCCAATCGATCAGGCGGACGAGCCTCGGCCAATAGGGTTCGTCGGCCAGGTCGGGTTTGACCGGCTCGCAGCCGGTGACGATCAGTGCATCGATTCCCGCCTGAGGCAAAGCGTCCATAGGCGCGTAACGGGCGTTTATTTGCATGCGCGCGACGTGGCCGCGGGCGACCTCTGGCAGGTAAAAGAGGCGCAGGTGCACATCGTGCGCTTCTGAGGCAGGTTCGATGAGCCGCATGAACTGCCGCTCGGTCGCCAGAAGCGCCGCATCGGGCATGTTGTTGACAAGGCCGATCTTAATCGGCGCTTTCGCTCGCGATTCTGTGCGGGACATCGCGTTCATTCCGCTGCCCGAACCGACGCCGCGTCCGGATGCGCCGCGGCGAGCGCCTGGGCGAGATCGCCGATGATGTCGCTCACATGCTCGATGCCGATCGAGAGCCGGATCATCTCGGGCGTGACGCCCGCCTTTTTCTGTTCCTCCGGCGACATCTGGCGGTGCGTCGTCGATGCCGGGTGGCAGGCAAGCGACTTGGCGTCCCCGATATTGACCAGGCGCTTAATTAGCTTCAGCGCGTCGTAGAAAGCGCAACCCGCGGCAAACCCGCCTTCGATTCCGAACGTGATCAGCGAAGACGCGCGGCCGCCAAGATATTTCGCCGCCATCGGATAGTGCGGGCTATCCGCGAAGCCGGCATAGTTCACCCAAGCGACGCGCGGATCGCTGCGCAGGAATTCGGCAACCTTTCGTGCATTCTCGATATGCCGCTCGACGCGGAGCGCCACCGTCTCCACCCCCTGTAAGAGCAGGAATGCACTCAGCGGGGACAAAACCGCGCCCGTGGTGCGCTGATAGACGCTACGCGCCCGCGCAACATAAGCGGCGGGGCCGAAATGGTCGGCATAGACGAGCCCGTGATAGGACGCGTCCGGCTCGCAAAGCATCGGAAAGCGACGAGCATTCTCCTTCCAGGGGAACTTGCCGGAATCGACAACGGCGCCGCCGAGCGTCGTGCCGTGGCCGCCCATGAATTTCGTCAGCGAATGCACCACGATGTCGGCGCCATATTCGATCGGTCGCAGCAGGATCGGCGTCGCCACCGTATTGTCGACGACGAGCGGCACGCCGTGTGCGTGCGCGATATCGGCCAGCTTCTCGATGTCGCAGATATTTCCCGCGGGGTTGCCGATCGACTCGCAAAAAACGGCGCGCGTATTGTCGTCGATCAGCCCGGCGATGTCCTCCGCACGATCGCTTGCGGCAAAACGGCACGCAATCCCTTGTTTCGGCAGGATGTGCGCAAATAGAGTATGCGTCGTGCCGTAGAGCTGCGGCACCGAGACGATGTTGCCGCCGCAATCGGCGAGCGTGGCCATCGCGTAGTAGAGCGCCGCTTGTCCGGTGCTGACCGCGAGGGCCGCGTGCGCGCCTTCGAGTTCAGCGACGCGCCGCTCGAGCACGTCGACCGTCGGATTGCTGATCCGGCTGTAGCGGAAGCCGTCAACTTCGAGGTTGAACAACGCGGCGCCGTGGTCGGCACTGTCGAAAGCATAGGCGACGGTCTGGTAAATCGGCACCGCAACCGCGTGCGTCGTCGGATCGTGCTCGAACCCGCCGTGGACCGCGATTGTCTCTTTACGCATGATACCAGGAACTCATGGCCTGCCGGGCAACTCGCCTGCAAGCATTACGCCGTTCAGCCTGCTTCATTCCGGGACGCAAAGGCAAAATCGGCGCGAGGCGCGGCTTCTCGTCCCAGTTCGAAACGGGATTCAGCGGTATACATGCTGCACAAGAGGCACTTATGAAGCAGCCGGCAAGCGAGACCTGGACCTTTTTCGAAGGCGATTGGCACCCTGGTAACACGCGGATCATGGGCGTGCGCACTCACGGCGCGTGGCTCTGCTCCAGCGTGTTCGACGGCGCCCGCGCTTTCGCAGGTGTGGCGCCGGACCTCGATCTGCATCTTGCCCGCGTCAATAAGTCCGCGGTAAATTTCGGCTTGAACGCGGCCGTTTCGATCGAGGAATGGCGCGAACTCGTTGCTGATGGCCGCCGGCGCTTCGCCAAAGACGCGGAGCTCTACATCCGGCCGATGTATTGGGCCGAAAGCGGCTTCGGCGGCGGCGTGCTGTTCGACCCAGCCTCGACCAACTGGTGCCTCACGCTTTACGAGGCGCCGATGCCGCAGCCAACCGGCACGACCATCACCCTGTCGCCGTTCCGCCGTCCGAGCGCGGAATGCGCCCCGATCGAGGCCAAGGCCGGCTGTCTTTATCCGAACGGCACGCGGGCGCTCATGGAGGCGAAATGCCGCGGCTTCGGCAATTGCCTGATGCGCGACACGGACGGCAACATCGCCGAATTCGCCAATGCCAACGCGTTTTTGGCCAGCGATGGCGTGGTTTACACGCCGGCGCCGAACGGCACGTTTCTCGATGGTGTGACACGGCGCCGCGTGATCGATTTGCTGCGCGGTGCCGGCGTGGAGGTCATCGAGAAGCCGCTGACCTACGGCGACTTCGAACAAGCGGACGAGATTTTCTCGACCGGCAATTACGCCAAGGTCGCGCCGATCATCGGCATCGACGGCCGCGCATTACAGCCCGGCCCCATGTTCCGGCGCGCGCGTGCGCTTTATTGGGAATACGCCCATGGTGCCACCTGTCCTTAACCTTATCGCGTTAACGCACGTCGGCTGGCGCGATCTTTGCTGACGTTCCCGCGACGATATCCTGAGTGATGCGTGGAGTATTTGTCATGAGTGCGACGAGCGACGCAATGCATCTCCCACCGGGCGCGTTCATTCCGCCGCGCAATCAGGCCATGCGCTCGGTTGTGTTTGCCGGCACGATCGGCACGATCATCGAATGGTATGATTTCCTGATCTACGGCACTGCCGCGGCGCTCGTCTTCAACACGCTGTTCTTCCCGAAATTCGATCCCGTCACCGGCACGATCGCGGCGCTCGGCACGTATGCCGCCGGCTTCTTCGCGCGGCCAGTCGGTGCATGGATATTCGGCCATTATGGCGATCGCATCGGTCGCAAAAAGATGCTCATCCTCACGATGATCATAACCGCGCTTGGCACGTTCGCGATCGGCCTGATGCCGACCTATAACCAGATCGGCGTCCTCGCCCCGATCCTGCTCATCGTCTTGCGCATCCTGCAGGGTATCGGCCTCGGCGGCGAATGGGGCGGCGCATCGTTGATGGTGCTCGAACACGCCCCGGCCAACCGCCGCGGTTTCTATGGCAGCCTCGTGCAGGTCGGCTTCCCGCTCGGTGTCGCAGCGTCCTCCACCGCCTTTGCCCTCGTTGCCATGCTGCCGCAGGCGGACCTCATGTCTTGGGGCTGGCGCGTGCCGTTCCTGTTCAGCATTCTCCTGCTGGGCGTCGGTCTTTACGTGCGCACGCGCGTGCCGGAGACCCCGCTCTTCAGCGAGTTGAAGCAGCGCGGCGGCATTTCCAAGGCGCCTTTCCTCGACGTGGTGTTGCGCCAGCCGAAAACCTTCCTGCTCGCGATCGGCCTCAAAATCTCGGAAGTCTCGTGGGTCTATATCGTCACGGTCTTCGCGGTTGTGTATGCGACCACGCAGCTCGGCGTTTCGAAGAGCACGATGCTAAACGCCATCATCTTCGGCTCGCTGATCGAGGTCTTCACCATCCCGCTCTTTGGGTATGTAAGCGACATCGTCGGCCGCCGGGCGCTGTACTTCGCCGGCGCGATCTTCACGATCCTGTTCGCCTTTCCGCTGTTCTGGCTCCTCGACACGAAGAATGCGCTGGTCATCGGAGCAACGATCGCCGTCGCCATAAGCTTTGGCCACGGCATGATGTTCGGGCTGCTGTCAACTTATCTGCCCGAGCTCTTCGGCACCAAGGTGCGCTATACCGGCGCCTCGCTCGGCTTTCAGGTGGCCGCGGCGATCGGCGGGGGCCTCTCGCCTATCCTCGCCACGTCGCTCACACAGTCACTAGGCGGCACCGCAGGCGTGTCGGTCCTGTTGATCATACTTGCGTCAATCACGTTCATCGCGACGCTCTGCGCGCGCGAGACGCGGGATGTGGCATTGTAGGGCTGGTCAAGCTTTACATCAGCTTGTCCAGCGTGATCGGCAGGTTGCGCACGCGTTTTCCCGTCGCGTGATAGACGGCATTCGCGATCGCCGCTGCAACACCCACGATGCCAATCTCGCCCACCCCCTTGATCCCGAGGGGATTGACGGTTTCATCGGGCTCGTCGACGAAGATCACCTTGATGTCATGCACGTCGGCATTTACCGGCACGTGATACTCCGCGATGTTGGCGTTCATGATACGCCCGAAATTGTGATCGTAGACCGTCTCCTCGTGCAGGGCCATTCCAATGCCCCACACGACGCCGCCCATGATTTGGCTGCCCGCGGTCTTGGTATTCAAGATGCGTCCGGCCGCAACGGCGTTGATCACGCGGGTCACGCGAATGATTCCAAGCTCTTCGTCGACTTTCACCTCGGCGAAAATCGCCGAATGCGTGTTGCGCGCGTGCGAGGGGTCGTCGTCGAACTCGTTCGTCTTTTCCTTCACGATGCGATCGGCGCCGCCATGACGCATCGCATCGGCGATTGAAACGGCACGGCTCGAATCCTTACTGCTGACAAGCTTGCCCTTGGCAAGCACGACATCTTCGAGCTTCGCATCGGCGAGAGGCGAATCGTTCATCGCCTTTGCCGAGGTGAGCAACTCCTGGCGTACCTCGTCGGCGGCGGCGACGACGGCATGCGATGCCGAGGCCGCCATCCACGACCCGCCTTCGACCGGCGCGCGCGGCAAAGTGGAATCGCCAAGCTTCACGCTGATATTCTCGATCGGCAGGCCTAAACTATCGGCGGCGACCTGCGCCACGATCGTATACGTGCCGGTGCCGATATCGGACGCCGCGCATGACACTTCGGCGTGTCCGTTGGCGGTCAGGACGATGCGGGCCGCGGTCGGCATCTGCAATGCTTCCCAGACGCCGCTCGCCATTCCCCAGCCGACGAGTTCGGCGCCGTCGCGCATCGAGCGCGGCTGAGGATTGCGCTTGCTCCAGCCGAACGCCTCTGCACCCTGGCGATAGCATTCGCGCAATTGCTTGCTCGTGTAAGGTAGGTTCTCGTTCTGGTCGCGCTCGGAATAGCAGCGCAGCCGCAGTTCCACCGGATCGAGCTGCAGAGCCACGGCGAGCTCGTCCATTGCGCTCTCGAGCGCGTATACGCCGGTCGCGGCGCCCGGCGCGCGCATGTCGGAGGGTGTCGAAACATCGAGCCGCGCGAGTTTGTGCCCGAATTTCGTATTGGCGCTCTTGTAAAGAAGCCCGGGCCAGCCGGTGTCGTTGCGCGAAAAATCCTCAAATTGCGACGTGACCGCGATCGCTTCGTGCGTGATCGCGTTGAGCGTTCCGTCTGATTTTGCGCCGAGCGCGAGGCGCTCGATCGTCGCCGGCCTATGGCCGAGCGCATACATCTGTGCGCGAGTCAGAACGAGACGGACGGAACGTTGCAGCGCCAGCGCGCCAAGCACCGCAAGAACGCACTCGTATTGCGGGCGAAGCCCCGCGCCGAACCCGCCTCCCATGAAAGGATCGAGGACGCGTAGGTCATCGGAGGGCTTGTTGAAAACATTGCAGAGATAGCGCTGGACGTTCTGCACGCCTTGCGTCTTATCGTGGACGGTGAGCTTGCCGCCGCCTTCCCAAATCACTGTCGAGGCAAACAGCTCCATCGGATTGTGGTGCTCGGTCGGAATGAAATATTCGGCCTCGTGCCGCACTGCAGAAGCGGCAAAGGCCCTGGCGGCGTCGCCGCGCGATTTTTCCGGCTCCACGAGAAAGGCTTTAGCGCGCTGTGCGTGCAAATCGGTGACGTGCGGTTGCTCCTCGTATTCAACGTGCAGGAGCGTCGCCGCGAAGAGCGCGGTCTCCCATTCATCCGCAAGAACCAGCGCGATCGGCTGATGATTGAATCTGATCTTATCGTCATAGAGCGGGCGGAACGGGGAGCCTTTTTCCGGCGCGACATCGTCCTTCCAGGCCTCATCCTTGTCGGCCATGGGCGGACGCTTTTCATGCGTCAGCACGTCGAGGACGCCTTGGACGCCCTTCGCAGACGCCGTATCGATCCGCTTGATGCGTCCTTTGGCGATAGTCGAGGTCACGACCGCGCCGTAGGCAAGGCGCTCAGTGTTGTAGTCCGCGGCGTATTTCGCTTGGCCCGTGACCTTTGCGCGTCCATCAATGCGGGATGTCGGAGTGCCGATGTAAGCTGTCATGATGCGCCTGCCGGCCTGCTGTTCCAGCTGAATCAAAAGATTTTCTTGTTCGCCTGCGATTGCGGCGTGCCGCGCGCCGCCTGCCTCAGCGCCCGCACGGTCGCGCGGCGCGCCAGCTCGATCTTAAAATCGTTGTGTCCATAACCCTTCGCGCCGCGGAGCAGTATGTCGGCCGCATTCTTGAAGGTTGCCGGCAATGCAGGCTGGCCGCGTAGCGCGGCCTCCGCCGCCTTGTCGCGCCATGGCTTGTGCGCGACGCCGCCAAGCGCCAGCCGCGCCTCCTCGATAGTGTCGCCCTCCAGTTCCAGCACCGCAGCGACGGAAATGAGCGCGAAGGCGTAGGAGAGGCGGTCGCGGATCTTCAAATAGGTGTAGCTCTTGGCGAAGCCTCGCGCCGGCAGTTCGATCGCCGTGATGATCTCGTTTGCTTCGAGGTTTGTGTCGCGTTGCGGCGTGTCACCGGGCAAGCGATGGAAATCCTCGAACGCGATCACGCGCTCGCTTGCAGGTCCCGCGACATGCACCTTGGCTTCGAGCACGGCGAGCGCCACGCACAGATCTGAGGGATGCGTTGCGATGCAGGTTTCGCTCGTGCCCAGAATCGCGTGCATGCGATTGTGGCCATTGATTGCGGAGCAGCCGCTGCCCGGCTCGCGTTTGTTGCAGGGCGTGGCGACGTCATAGAAATAAGAGCACCGCGTTCGCTGCAAGAGGTTGCCGCCGGTCGAAGCCATGTTGCGCAATTGCTGCGACGCGCCGGCGAGAATGGCGCTGCCGACCACTGGATAGCGCTCTGCGATCAGCGGGTGATAGGTGAGGTCGCTGTTCGGCACGAGCGCGCCGATGCGCAAGCCCCCTGTCGCGGTCTCCTCCACCTTGGTGAGCGGCAGCCGGGAAATGTCGATCAACCGCGCCGGGCGTTCGACATCGTATTTCATCAGATCGACGAGGTTGGTGCCGCCGGCGATGAATTTCGCGCCCGGATCGGCCGCGATCTGGCGCACCGCATCGGCGACGTCGCCGGCGCGCGAATATTCGAAATTGATCATGACCGCCCCATCGCCTGCGCTATCGCCGCGACGATGTTCGGATAGGCGCCGCAGCGGCAGAGATTGCCGCTCATCAGCTCGCGGATTTCATCGGCACTATGCGCCTTGCCTTCGGCGATCAGGCCGACTGCCGAGCAGATTTGCCCCGGCGTGCAATAGCCGCATTGAAACGCATCATGATCGATGAAGGCTTGCTGCACCGGGTGCAGCGCGCCGTCGTTAGCGAGGCCTTCCACGGTCGTGACCTGGGCGCCGTCCTTCATGACGGCAAGAGTCAGGCAGGAATTGACCCGCCGCCCGTCGACGAGCACCGTGCAGGCGCCGCACTGGCCGTGATCGCAGCCCTTTTTCGTGCCGGTCAGATCGAGACGATCGCGCAGCACATCGAGGAGCGTCGTCCACGGCGCGACGCTAAGCTCCCTCTCAACGCCGTTGACGGTGATTTTGACCGGGATTTTCGCCGGCACTGGAATGAGGTCTGCGCTGGATCGCGCGGCGGTTTCGTGCGGCATGGGGCTCTCCCGCGCGCGTAGATAGGGCCGATGCGCCGGGAGCGAAGCCTGCGGCGAGTGTTCATCTTTTATGCAGGCTTGGTGCGGACGGCGGGACTCGAACCCGCACGACTTGAAGGTCGAGGGATTTTAAGTCCCTTGCGTCTACCTGTTCCGCCACGTCCGCTTGAGCGAAGCGGGCGGCCGTTGCCGCCGCGCTTGCCCTTGGCCGCCACTTAAGGCGGCGTGCACGTTAGACCGTAAGGGCGCGCCCAACTCAAGGCCCGCGCCTCACCTGGTGCGCGCGCCCGCAGCCACCTGCGGCGGCAGGTCGGCGGAGGCCGGCTCGCCCTCGAGCGGTCGCTCCGGATGCATCAGGAAGGCGCTGACCGCGCCGAGCGCGAGCAGCGCCATCGACATCTTGAATGGCAGCTCCCAGTTGCCGGTGAGGTCGATGACATAGCCCGCAACCAGCGGCGAGACGATCGCCGCGATCGCCGAGCCGGTGTTCATCATGCCCGAGGCCGTGCCGGAGAAACGCGGCGCGATGTCCATCGGGATCGACCAGATCGGCCCGATGATCAGCTCGGCGAAGAAAAAGCCGGCGGAGAGGCAGATCGCCAGCGTCGTGATGTCGTGCAGGTAAAGGATCGGCACGAGCGAGATGAAGGCGCCGACAAAGCCGAGCAGCACGATCGACAGCCGCGCAAAGCGCACCCTGCCGGTCTTGTGCAGGATGCGGTCCGACAGGATGCCGCCGAGCGTGTCCCCGACGACCCCGGCGAAGAACACGCCCGAGGCGAATAGCGCCGAGTTCTTGAGGTCGAGCTGGAAATTATTCTTGAAGAACAGCGGCAGCCAATTGAGATAGAGCCACAGCGTCCAGCCGTAGCAGAAATAGGTGAACGTCACGGGCAGCATCCGCGGCACCAGCCGCCGCCAAGGCACGGCCGGCTTTGGGCCGGGAGCGCGCGCCGGCAGACGCGAGAGGTCCTCCGCGGTGATGTGGGGATGCGACTTGGGGTCGTCGCGGAAATACAGGAACCACACGATCACCCAGATGAGGCTGACACTGCCGAGCACGGCGAACGAGCCGCGCCAGCCAACATAATAAATGAGCCCGACGACAAGCGGCGGCGTCAGTGCATTGCCGATGCGCGCGAAGGAGTGCGTGATGCCCTGCGCGAAGCCGCGTTTGCCGGTCGGCGTCCAGTCCTGCATGGCACGCGTCGCGGTCGGGAAAGTCGCGCCTTCGCCGAAGCCGAGCAGGACGCGGAACAGGAACAGCGAGAGCAGGCCGCCGGCAAGGCCGGTCATGATCGTCGCGCCGG
>JAXDNH010000212.1:0-3668 GCA_034669525.1 Methylobacteriaceae bacterium
TCATCCAATGGCGCGAGGGGCGGCTTCCGCCGCATTGATGTTCGGCTCGGGCGTCGCGATGGCGCAGGCCGCCAAGCCGAATGATGCTGAGATCGCGCATATCGCCTACACGGCCGGCCAGATCGACCTCGGCACGGCGAAACTCGCGCTACAGAAATCGAAAAACAAAGAAGTTCGCGCGTTCGCGCAGGATATGGTGCGCGACCATACCGCGGTGAACCAAAAGGCACTCGCTCTCGTCAAAAAGCTGAAGGTGACGCCGGAAGACAATTCGACGAGCAAATCGCTGTCGCAACAGGCGCAGGGCACGCTTGCGGCGCTGAAGAAGCTCAGCGGCGCCGCCTTCGACAAGGCCTATGCCGACAGCGAAGTCGAGTATCACAAGACGGTGAACGGCGCGCTCGAGAGCACGCTCATTCCGTCCGCCAGCAATCCCGAGCTGAAGGAGCTGCTGCAGACCGGCCTCAAGATTTTCCAAGGCCACCAGCAGCACGCGGAGCAGGTCGCGAAGTCGCTGTAATCTCATGCGCGCAAAGCTCTACGCGTTCGCCGCAGCGGTCTTGGTGGTATTCGCCACGCCCGCCGCGGCGGAGACGATCCGCATCAATGTGGATAAGCTCGCCTTCACGCCGGCCGGGGTATCCGCTCATGTCGGCGATACTATCGAGTGGGTGAACGGCGATTTTCTTGCGCACACAGCCACCGCGCGCAGCAAAGAATGGGACGTGATGATCGCGCCGAACAAGGCAGGCCGCCTCGTTCTGAAGCGGCTGGGCGACATCGACTATTACTGCCGGTTTCATCCAAACATGACGGGGAAGATTACGGTCTCGGAGTAATGCCGGAATGCTCCAGCTCCGGTTGACTTCCGCGCCACCAAAAGTATGTTGCCGGCGGATTTGCGGGCCGGTCAGACCGGCCCGATTTATTTGGGACCGCCGCCATGGCCAAAGCCGCCAGCATCAAGATCAAGCTCGTCTCCAGTGCCGACACCGGCTACTATTACGTCGCCAAGAAGAACGCGCGGACGAAGACGGAAAAGCTTTCCTTCAAGAAGTATGATCCCGTCGCGCGCAAGCACGTCGAGTTCAAGGAAGCAAAGATCAAGTAATTCCCGGCTTTTCCACAGGAAAATCTCTGCTCCGCCCGCCCGAGAGACGAATCTTCTCTTGTCGGTGAAATAGACCCGCCTCACGGAACTCAAACTGACCTCGCGGATTAAGCATAAGCGGCGGCGGCAGGAGGTCAGTTCATGCGAAGCAGTGTAGAACAGAGCGCAAGGCAGAGCGCGCGGTTCTTGCGCCACGATGCGCGCGCCGACCTCGTCGTCGGCAAACCCGTTTGGGAGCCGGGCGGCCGCAAGATCGGCACACTGAAGGCCCTGTCGGGCCCAGAGCCCGCCGGAGTGCAATACGCGATCGTTTGCCTCGGCTCGTATCCCAAGGTTGGGGCCGGCTGCCGGGCAATCCCTAACGACCTCCTCATCTACGACCCGGAACTTGGTGGTTTTACCTGCCGCGTCAGCGAGATGGCACTCAGAAGCTCACCTTCTTATTCAGGTTCGCCGGACTTCCTCGACGAGAGGTGGCGCACCCGGCTGCGCGATCACTACGACTTGGTCGCCGCCGGTGCCGGCACCGAGTCGGAAGGCGAACTTCTCGCCGGCTGACGGCGAGACCGATCTTCACAAATTGCAAAAGCAAGGTGGCCGGCTGGCCACGGCGTTTCGAGGAGGCCACTCCTGCCGCAAACCAGCCGGCCGACCCTACGGACCCAGGAGATGCGGCGGACCTGAGCACTCCGCAGGGTATTCGAGTTCGCCAGAACGCATCTTTACGCGCACGACGGCAAGCGTGCCGCTTATCGGGACTTCCTCGCCGCCGCCAGATGCAAACCCGTCCGGCCAAGGCAGGGTTACAGTCCAGGCCTAAAATTGCAATGAAATAAGCGCGTTGGCGTAATCAACCCTTTGTTTACCTAAAGAAGCGTGGTGAATCTGCCGCGCGCCTATGTTAGGCGGCGGCAGCGGTGACCCGGTTGCGACCGCTCGTTTTCGAGGCGTAGAGCGCCCGGTCGGCCCGCTTGAACAGGGCGTCCGGATTGGCATCAAGGCCGCGATCGGCGAGACCGATCGAGACGGTGACTGGAATAGCCCCGCTCTGCTCGTCGAGCGGAAACGATTCAGCCTCGATTACGCTGCGTACCCGCTCCGCGATCCGGGTTGCGACCACCAGCGACGTGTCCGGCATGACGACGACGAACTCTTCGCCGCCGAGACGGCAAACCAGGTCGGCGGTGCGCACGGTCTTGCGGATACGGGCGGAAAAGCCTTTGAGGATTTCGTCGCCCGCATTGTGCCCATGCGTATCGTTGACCGCCTTGAAGTGATCGATGTCGAGGATCATCAGGGACAGCGGTCGGCCCTTATGCGCAGCCTGATCAAGTAGCGTCGCAAGATGCGATTCGAGATAGCGGCGGTTGTTCAAGCCGGTCAGCGGATCGATGATCGCCATTTCGATCGCCGCCTGCACGTTCTCGCGCAGAGAATCCGCGTAGCGTTTGCGCTTGAGTTGGGTGCGCACGCGCGCAACGAGCTCGTTGCGATCGATCGGCCGCACGAGATAGTCGTTCACGCCAAGATCGAGCCCGCGCAGGATACGCGGGCGATCCTCCCCCTCCGCGATCAGCAGAATCGGCAGATGGCGCGTGCGCTCGAGCGAGCGGATTTGGCTGCAGAGGCGCAGCGCGTCTGAGTTTTCCAGGCCGAGGCTGATGACGAAAAGGTCATAGCCGCCCTCCGCGCCCCGGAACAGCGCCTCCTGCGGATCGGTTTCGACGTCGACATGATGCACGCCGCCGAGAATTGCGGCGGCCCGCTCGGCCGAGGTGGCCCGATCGTCCACCAAAAGGATGCGGCCGTTCTCCACGCCGGCGCTCAACGTGTGCAGCGCCGCCTCGCCGACACCGAGGCTTGCGGAGGTCGCCGCACGGGTGCGCAGCTCGTCGATCATCACCTTTAGCCGCGCCAGCGAGCGCACTCTTGCCAGCAGCGCGATTTCATCAACGGGCTTGGTCAGGAAGTCGTCGGCGCCGACGTCGAGCCCGCGGACCCGGTCGGCCGGCTGATCGAGCGCGGTCACCATTACGACCGGAATATGCGCCGTGGAAAGATCGGATTTCAGACGGCGGCAGACTTCGAACCCGTCCATGCCGGGCATCATCACATCAAGCAGGACGATATCGCAGCGCCCCTGCGCGCAAATCGACAAAGCCTCGGGCCCGCTCGTTGCGCGCAGAACGTCGAAATACTCGGCGCTGAGCCGCGCTTCAAGCAGTTTGATATTCGGCAGAACGTCGTCGACGACCAGAATACGCGCGGTCATTTCAGGGCTCTTACCCCTCGGTCACGTAATTGCGCACGGTCTCAAGAAACTTGGCGACCGAGATCGGCTTCGAGAGATAGGCTTCGCAGCCACCCTGCCGGATTTTCTCCTCGTCGCCTTTCATCGCGAAGGCGGTGATGGCGATAATCGGGATCGTGCGCAGCTCGTCGTCGTCTTTGAGCCACTGCGTCACTTCGAGGCCGGAGACCTCGGGCAGCTGGATATCCATGAGGATCAGGTTCGGCCGATACCGGCGGGCGAGTTCGACCGCCTCGACGCCGCTCT
>JAXDNH010000213.1:0-5755 GCA_034669525.1 Methylobacteriaceae bacterium
GCAGTGAGGTGTACCCGCGCGTTTGAGAAGACTTGGGAGGGATTTGATGAAGGCGCGCAAGACAACATCTCGATCATATGATTCCGCTGCTTTGAAGTGAAAATCGGATATGTGCAGCCATCGAACATCTGTTGTTCCGTTGCGCAAGGGAGCCTCATTTTATGCAAATCATAACTGCGGTTGCAGAGCCTTATTACAGCAATCCGCACTTGCCAACTGACAATCTGTGAGGACCCTGATTATATTATTTGCTCAGCATGCTTGACTTGGCCCTCACGAGAAGATTCTGGCGGTCCCGACAGGTTCGAACCTGTGACCTTCGGGTTAGGAAAAGCTGCTCCATCCTGCTGAGCTACGGGACTGCTGAGGCCGGAAATAGCATAAGATCGCTGGCGCATGTATCCGACCCGCTTGCGCCGGCCCTTGCACGGAATTCTCCTCACCGGCTGGGCGCTCCTCCTCGCCGCAGCGCACCCCTGCACCACGCAAGCCGCCTCCCTCCTCCCGCCTGCCGCCGGCCCGTGTTCGCGCGAAAACACCGCGCGCGCGAGCGTCGCCAACGTCGACCCAAGTCTCGACATCGCGCTCGCCGACGGCCGCATTCTCACCCTCGCCGGGCTCGATCCGCCGCGCGACACGCCCGATCATCGGCGCCTCGCCCCGGAGGCGCGGGACAAGCTCGCCCGCTGGCTCGAAGGCCGCGAGGTCGCGGTGCGCGCTCTCATCGAGAAGCCGAACCGCTTCGGCCGCATTCCGGCGCGGCTCTTTGCCGCGCCGCCGGACTCATCCGCCGGCGCCGAGATCGGCATCGCCGAGGCGATCCTCGACGCCGGCCTCGCGCGCTACCGGCCCGACGCCGCCGCGCATCCCTGCCGCGAGTCTTTGCTCGCCGCCGAATCTGAAGCCCGCGCGACGAAAATCGGCCTCTGGGCCGATCCGTCCTACGCGGTGCTGCCGGCGGGCGACCGCGCCGCGTTTGCAAATCTTCGCAGCGGCATGGTCCTCGTCGAAGGCGTGGCGACGAGCCTCGGCGAGACCGCGTCCCGCTTCTATCTGAATTTTGGGCCGCGGCGCGGCAGCGATTTCGCCATCACATTGCCGAAGCGTGGTGCCAATGCGCTGGAGAAGGCCGGCATAAAAGTGCAGGACCTCGTCGGCAAGCGCCTGCGCGTGCGGGGGCTACTCGACGCGACGTTCGGCCCCCAGATGGAATTAACCGACCCCGATCAGCTCGAACTCATCGACTGATTGGTCGCCCAGGGATTTGGATGCGGGACGGCGGTCTTCGACGCAGCAAGATTGCCCAGGCGGCGCGCGGCCTCGCCGCGGCGGCGCTGCTCCTTTCGCTCGGCGCTTGCGCCAGCCTTGAGCATGTCGGCGTGCCGCCGCTCTCGAGCGCTGTGCCGGCGGAGGCGCCGAAAACACTGTCGATCGATTCGCCGGCCTCGCTCGAGGCAAAGCGCCTCGCCGCGACTTTCGGCGGCGAATACCGCGCGCCGGCGGCCGAGGCCTGCCTGAACGACATCCTGGTGAAGCTCGCACAGGCGAGCGAGACGCCCGGCGAGAGCGCCTACAAGGTCACGATCCTCAATTCGCCCGTGATCAACGCCTTCGCGCTGCCCTCGGGCAACCTGTTCGTGACGCGCGGGCTCCTGGCGCTCGCCAACGACAGCGCCGAGATCGCCGCGGTCATGGCGCACGAGATCGGCCACATCACCGCCCGCCACGCCTATGCCCGCGCCGAGCGCGAGAAGGAGGCGGCGGTCATCTCGCAGGCCGCCAGCATCATCCAGAGCCGGCAGAAGGCGGAGGAGGTGGAGGCGCTGAAAAAGCACACGCTCGCCGGCTTCTCGCGCCAGCAGGAGCTCGAGGCGGACGGGATCGGCATCCGCACGATCGCGCGCGCGGGGTATGATCCCTACGGCGCCTCGCGCTTCTTGACGTCGCTCGGGCGCTCGACGGCGTTGAGGGCCTCGCTCGTGGGCCAGAGAGGGTCGGACAGCAAGCCCGACATGCTCTCGACCCATCCCTCAACGCCTGAACGTATCAACCAAGCGGTGGCGGCCGCGCGCCAGATCGGCGGGCCGGGGATCGGCGCCCGCGACCGCGCCGGTTATCTCGCCGCGATCGACGGCATGACGTTCGGCGACGATCCAGCCGACGGTTATGCGCGCGGGCGGAAGTTCGTGCATCCGCGGCTCGGCTTCGCCTTCGTCGCGCCGGAAGGGTTTGTACTGGAAAATTCCGCGCCGGCCCTCCTCGGGATCAGGAACGGCGGCGCCGAGGCGTTGCGTCTCGACAGCGCCCGCGTGCCGACAAGCACGCCGCTCGAAAGCTATATCGCCTCCGGCTGGATCGATGGTCTCGTCCAGAGTTCGGTCGAGCCGACTGAAATCAACATGTTACCGGTGGTGCTGGCGACGGCGCGGGCAGGGGAATGGAACTTCCGTCTCGCGGCAATCCGCAAGGGGGAGGACGTCTACCGGTTGATCTTCGCGGCACGCGCGCTGACCGGCGAGGCGGACGGACGGTTCAGGACTTCGATCGCGAGCTTCCGGCAGACCACGGTGGAGGAAGCGAGCGACCTGAAACCGCTACGCCTCTCGATCGTGAAGGCGGCACCCGGGGAAAGAGCGGAGGAGGTGGCGCGGCGCATGGGCATTGCCGACCGCCCGCTAGAGCACTTTCTGCTCTTGAACGGTCTTGAATCGGCGGGCTCGCTAAATGCCGGCGAAGTCTACAAGATCGTCGTGGAATAGCCGCTCACGACGTCGGGACTATATGCGTGGTTCTGCCGCGGTGCGGAACCCGCTCTCTCAGCCATTCGTTGAGGGGTGTCGGCACGCGCGCGAAAACGCTGCCGTCGCCGCCTTGCACCGGCGCTGCTCCTTCATTTGGAGCCATGGCCCTGCAAGTAAAGAGGGTGTTCCATGGCGCAGGTGAATGGCGTTCGACGGCAGTTTGTGAAGGCGGCCATGGCGGCGCCGTTCCTGGAGCGCGGCGAGGAGCACGCGCTCGCTGTGCGATGGAAGGACCAGCGCGACGAGGACGCGCTGCACCAGCTCGCCTCCGCTCATATGCGCCTCGTGATCGCGCTTGCCGCTCGCTTCCGCCATTACGGCCTCCCGATGGCAGATCTAATCCAGGAAGGCCATGTCGGGCTTTTGGAAGCTGCGGCGCGGTTTGAGCCGGAGCGCGAAGTGCGCTTCTCGACCTACGCCACCTGGTGGATACGCGCCTCGATTCAGGATTACATCCTGCGCAATTGGTCGATCGTGCGCGGCGGCACCAGTTCGGCGCAGAAGGCGCTGTTCTTCAACCTGCGTCGGCTCCGCGCAAAGCTGGCGCAGGACCGCTCGGCCGGTGGCAACACCGCGATGTTTGCGACAATCGCGAAAGCGATTGGGGTGTCTAGCGCCGATGTCGAGCTCATGGACACGCGTCTGTCAGGCCCGGACGTTTCGCTGAACGGACCCGTGATCGAGAGCGACAATCAGGGTTCAGCCGAGCGCGTTGATTTCCTCGTCGATGACAAACCGCTTCCGGATGAAACGGTCGGCGAGACAATCGATTCTACGCGGCGTGTGCGCTGGCTCAACGACGCGCTGACGATCCTCTCCGATCGCGAGCTACGGATCGTACGCGAGCGCTGCCTCAACGAAGAGAGCTCTACACTCGAATCGCTCGGCAACCGGCTTGGGATTTCCAAAGAACGCGTGCGGCAGATCGAGAACCGCGCGCTGGAAAAATTACGGCGCGCCCTCGAAGAGCGCTATCCGGTTGCCGCGCTGCACGCTTCGCTCTGAAGGCCGTCACCGCAAATAAAAAGGCCCGGCGGTCCGGGCCTTTTGCCTGAGCGGGGTATGTTCGGCGCCCTACGCGGCTGCCTCTTCGACCTCGGTATCCGCGCCCTCGCCCTCGCCCTCTGCTTCACCCTCGCCCTCCGGCTTGGCGCCGCGGCGGGGGCCCTTCTGCAGCTGCGTCTCGATGACTTTCAGCGTCTCTGTCTCCGTCATCTTCTCCACCGCGCCGATCTCGCGCGCCATGCGGTCGAGAGCAGCCTCGTAGAGCTGGCGCTCGGAATAGGACTGCTCCGGCTGCGCTTCGGACCGATAGAGGTCGCGGATCACTTCGGCGATGGCGATGATATCGCCTGAATTGATCTTCGCCTCGTATTCCTGCGCGCGCCGCGACCACATCGTGCGCTTGATACGCGCCCGGCCAGTCAGGACATCGAGCGCCTTCTGCACGAGCGTCGGTTCGGCGAGCTTGCGCATGCCAACGCTGACCACCTTCGGAGTCGGTACTTTCAGCGTCATCTTGTCCTTGGCGAAGCTGATGACGTAGAGCTCGAGCTTGAAGCCAGCGACTTCCTGCTCCTCGATGGCGACGATCTGGCCGACGCCGTGGGCGGGATAGACGATGAACTCCTCGAGCTTGAAGCCCGGCCGCGGACCTGTCGGCTTGGCGACCGGCCGAGGCTGAAGATGGTGCAAGCGAGGGTCGCCGGAAAAACCCGGACGCGCAGCGGTCGGTGAGCCGACAGGCGGCTGCACAGTCGCAGGTGCTGCGGCCGGCGCGCTCGCCTGCGTGGGGGCCGGCGTCGCGGGGGCAACAGGCTTCACAGGTTCGGCGCGCTCTGCCGAAGGCGGCGACACGGCGTTCGCGACAGCTGCCTTGGCAGGGGCGACGACGCGGGCTTTCGCCTCCGCGGCGGCCTGGCCGACCCGACGGATAGTTTCGAGCAGGATGGTGCTGGCGGAAACCTCGGGCTTCGACGAAGCTTTTGGCGCAGCGGCCTTGGGCGCAACCGCCTTGGCGACGGGCGCTGCCTTGGCGGCGGGCGCTGCATCCGCAACGACCGCAGCGGCCGCCTTGGTCGCGCTCTTCGCCTTGGCGGCCACTTCTTTGACCTTGTCGACCACGGGTTGGGCTGCCTTCACGGCCTTGGTCGTGCCGGTAATCTTCGTTGCTTTCGTGACGTTCGCAGCCTTCGCCGGCTTGGCGACGGCACGACGGCTCGCCGTAATCGTCTTGCGTTCCGTAGGACGCGCCGTTTTGCTGCGAGCCGCCTCGGCCTTCTGGGCGCTCGCTGTCTTCTTTTTCCGCATCTCCACTGTCGTGGGTTTCCTCTGGTTCAAATTCCTGCGCGCCGCCGCTTTGCTCTTTGGGGTTTCCGTCCGTGCTGTTCTTCTGGCGCTTTTCGAAGCGCTTTTACCCGTCGCCTTACGCGCTTCACTCGTCCGCCCACCGGTAGGGCGATCCGCGGCAGCTTTTCGCCGAGCCGAGGTGGTCGTCGCCTTGGCTATCGTCCGCTTCGCCTGCGGACGTGCGGCGGAGGCACCCGGTTTGCGGGACTTGGACTTGGCATTGGTCCGTGCGCCGGCCCCAGCCTTTGATTTCTTTGAGCTTTTCTTGAGAGATGCCATACGCACTTCACTCCTGCCTCGCTCGGCACAACAGGCGGAACACGCGACCGGCGATGCGACACACAGCATCGCCTCACCACGGTCAGCGATCGGCAGTCACCAGCCTGCCGGCGCTTGATCCGCGGCCGAGTGAGAGCCGCGGCTCAAAAAGCCGGCCGATTTGGAATCGCGCGTCGAAAAAGGCTCCGGTACTCGGAGCCCAATGGCAATCGACAGGCGAGGCGGTGAGAAGCGAAAGTTAACCGTTAAAAATTCGTATATCATAGAAGTGAGCTAAAATCAAAGAAAAGCCGCGTCCCCAAAGGCTTCAGCTGTCGCAGAGTTAA
>JAXDNH010000214.1:0-10729 GCA_034669525.1 Methylobacteriaceae bacterium
TAGCGGCCTTACTCGTATGTCTAAGGACTGACGCTCAGAGTTAGCACCACACAGGGCTAATCCTGAATGTCCGCTTCGGCGCAATCGAGACGCTCGAACGGGAAAATCCCGGTGCATGAGGGTTGCATGGCGACTCACAAGCACAGGTGTGTATGGTCACACAATGTGCTCCGGTCACATCACGGCATAAGCGAGTCGTGGCAGCTTTCTTGGGGTGCGAGAGAACTTGGCACAAAAAGCCTGGGCTAGTTGCTATTCCGCGGCCTCGCGCTGGGCGTAGCCGAGGCGCCGGTTTAGTTCTTCGAGCAGGCTTATCGCTGCTTCCGCAATCACTGTGCCCGGCGGAAAGATCGCCGAGGCGCCGTTCTCGCGAAGCGCTGCGAAGTCCTGTTGCGGGATGACGCCGCCGACGACGATCATGATGTCAGGGCGCCCGTGCTCTTCGAGAGCACGCTTCAGTTCCGGCACCAGCGTCAGATGGCCCGCGGCGAGCGACGAGATGCCGACGATGTGCACGTCGTTCTCGACCGCTTGCCGCGCCGCTTCTTCGGGCGTCGCAAAGAGCGGGCCGATATCGACATCGAAGCCGAGGTCTGCGAAGGCCGAAGCAATGACCTTCTGGCCGCGGTCGTGTCCGTCCTGGCCGACTTTGGCGACGAGAATGCGCGGACGGCGCCCCTCGTTCTCCTCGAAAGCTTCGACCATGGACTGCACGCGATTGATCGCATCGGCACCCACGCCCGCCTCCCTTTTGTAGACGCCGGAAATCGAACGGATCTCCGCGCGATGGCGGCCGAATACTTTTTCGAGCGCACCGGAAATCTCACCGACGGTCGCCTTCGCACGTGCCGCGTCGATTGCCAGCGCGAGCAGATTGCCGCCGGCTTTCGTTCCGTTGGTAAGCGCTTCGAGCGCGCGCGTCGTCGCGGCTTCGTCGCGCTCGCCGCGCAAGCGCTTCAATTTCGCGATCTGCTGCGCGCGCACGGCGGAATTGTCGACTTTCAAGACGTCGATCGGCGGCTCATCAGATAAGCGATATTTGTTGACACCGATCACTGTCTGCTGGCCTGAATCGATGCGCGCCTGCGTCTTCGCCGCGGCCTCTTCGATGCGCAGCTTCGGAATCCCCGCTTCAATCGCCTTGGCCATCCCGCCGAGGCGCTCGACCTCTTCGATGTGGCCCCAGGCCTTTTTGGCGAGGTCGGCAGTGAGCCGCTCGACATAATAAGAGCCGCCCCACGGATCGATGATGCGCGTCGTGCCGCTCTCCTGCTGCAGGAAGAGCTGCGTGTTGCGCGCAATGCGCGCGGAAAAGTCGGTCGGCAGGGCGAGCGCTTCATCGAGCGCGTTCGTGTGCAGCGATTGCGTGTGTCCCTGTGTCGCCGCCATCGCCTCGATGCAGGTGCGCATCACATTGTTGAACACGTCTTGTGCGGTCAAGGACCAGCCGCTGGTCTGGCAATGCGTGCGCAACGGCAGCGACTTCTCCGACTTTGGTCCGAAATCCTTGACAAGCTTCGCCCAGATCAGGCGCGCGGCGCGCATCTTCGCGACTTCCATGAAGAAGTTCATGCCGATCGCCCAGAAGAACGAGAGCCGGGGCGCGAACTGATCGATGGTCAATCCGGCCTTCAGGCCAGCGCGGATATATTCGACGCCGTCGGCGAGCGTATAAGCGAGTTCGAGATCCTGCGTGGCACCGGCCTCCTGCATGTGGTAGCCGGAAATCGAGATCGAATTGAACTTGGGCATGTTCGCCGACGTGAACGCAAAGATATCGGAGATGATGCGCATCGACGCCGCTGGCGGATAGATGTAAGTGTTGCGCACCATGAATTCTTTTAGAATGTCGTTCTGAATCGTGCCGGAGAGTTGCGCGGGCTTCACACCCTGCTCTTCGGCCGCAACGATATAAAGCGCGAGCACCGGCAGGACCGCGCCGTTCATCGTCATCGATACGCTCATCTGATCGAGCGGAATGCCCGAGAATAGCGTGCGCATGTCGTAGATCGAGTCGATCGCGACGCCGGCCATGCCGACATCGCCGGAGACGCGCGGATGATCGGAATCGTAGCCGCGATGCGTCGCAAGATCGAAGGCGACGGAGAGACCCTTCTGCCCCGCCGCGAGATTGCGCCGATAGAAGGCGTTCGAATCCTCGGCCGTGGAGAAGCCGGCATATTGCCGGATCGTCCAGGGCTGCGTGACATACATCGCCGGATACGGCCCGCGCAGATAGGGCGCGATGCCGGGATAAGAGTCGATGTATCGCAGTCCTTCGATGTCTTCGGGCCCGTAGACCGGCTTGACGGGGATGCCTTCCGGAGTGAGCCAGGCTTCCATCTGCGGACCGGCACCTGTGGGCACGGCCTTGAATGGAATGCCCGAAAAGTCGGGGATATGCGCCATGCTCAAGTCCTGTCCGCGGGTATCTTTTCGCAGTGCGGCATCATAGGCGCTTCGATTGCCCGGCGCCACACTGCCGCTAACTGCGCCGCTCGGCACGCCAGCGTCCGCTGCACGCGAGCGTGGGAGAGCTCCAACTGCCGCTGCCCCACTCGCCGGAAAGCTCTCCCGTCGCCGAGGCGTAATCGTTGTTGCGAACGAATCTGATAGTGACTTTGCCGCTTGACGACACCCCGCCGGAAGGTCTGGCGACCTCGCCGACATCGATGACCTGGCCGCCCTGGATGCCCAATGACCAGCGGTAGACGCGATCGCATGTGCCCTGATCGGTGATTACCTCCACCGACCAGCGTCCGTCGTAACTGCCCGCGCCACGCGGCGCGGCGAGTGCCGCAGTGGCAAGGAGTGCCACGATCGCTATCGCAAGCAGGACCCGCATCTTGCCTCCTCAACCGATCCGGCGCTGCGCCTCCGCGAGCACGCGCAGAACGTCACAGCCCGCACAGATGAAATCGCTTACCCCAGCCTGACGTAACTCCGATTCGAGCTCGCGCGGCCGTCCAGCGACATAAATTGCCCTCGCGCCTGCGTCGGCAAGTGCGCGCGCGGTGGCAACGGCTTTTTCGGCATAAATGGAGTCGTTTGAGCAGATGCAGGCAAGTTTTGCGTCCGAAGCTTTGAAAGAATCGGCCGCCTTCTGCGGCGACTCAAAGCCGTCGGTGTCGATTGCGGCGATCCCGCCCGCGGCGAAAAAATTCTTCGTAAACATCGCACGCGGCGCGAATGCCGCGAGCGGGCCGAGATTGGCGAGAAAGATCGCGGGGCGTGCGCCCGCTTGTACGAGGGCATCGGCAGCGGCGCGGAGGTATTCGAACGGTTCTGCTAGACGAATTCTCGGCAACGTTTTGGCGTCCTCGGTTTGCGGCGAAAGCGGCAGCGGCTTCAGCACGGACACTGGCACTTCCTCCAATATCGGAAACTCGCTCGCGCCGGTGAGCGGATCGAGCCTCCGCGCGACGCGTTCGCGCCTGCGGGTGCGGGTCTCGCTCACGCGCGACTGAAAAGAGCCGGACGCGAGCGCCTTATGCAGCCCGCCCTCCTTCTCGATTTGTTGGAACAAATTCCAGGCGCGTTCGCAGAATTCGTCTGTGAGCGCCTCATATCCGCCGCTGCCCGCGGCCGGATCGCTGACCTTGTCGAGATTGGATTCTTCGAGCAGCACAAGCTGCGTGTTGCGTGCCAGTCGCCGCGCTGCGGGATCGGGCAGGCCGAGAGCCTGAGTGAACGGCAGGACTGAAATTGCATCTGCGCCGCCGAGCGCGGCGGAAAACACCGCCATTGTCGCTCGCAACAGATTCACGTGCGGATCGGCGCGCGTCATCATCCGCCACGCGGTCTCGGCATGCAGATGCAGCGGCAAAGGCGCGAACCCGCTCGCGTCCTCGACGCGCGCCCAGAGCCGGCGCAGCGCGCGGAATTTGGCTATGCCGCAGAATTGATCGGCATCCGCGGCGAGCCGGAACGAAATCATTTTGCGGGCGGCATCGAGGTCGATACCGCTGCTTTCCAACGCGCGGAGATAAACGACCGCCGAAGCGAGCGCGAAGGCGAGTTCCTGCACTTCCGAGCCGCCGGACGCGTGAACCATCCGCGCGTCGGCGGCGCAGAGCGATTTCGCGAAACCGCGATCGGCGAGGCTACGGACATATTGCGCGAATTTCGGCGCAAGCGACGGCCAATCTTCTGCATCAATTTTGCCGTGCGCGATGCCGCCAAGCGGGTTTAAGCCGAACACGATATTCGTCAGTGCGGGATCGATGCCTCGGGCCTCGGTCAAATGCGCGATGTTTGCGGCAGCAGCCCGCGTGGCGGCGCTGAGATCGAGTTCGATATTGATGCCGGTCTCGAGGAAAACACCATCGAGCACCTGCGCAGTCGTGTCCTCCGACGCATCCGGCAGACCAAAGCCGTGATCGCCGCCGCTGCCGGCAAAGACGAGCTGCAATCCGCGCGCGCCGTTCTGCAGATCGATCAGCGCCTGCTTGTTGGCCTCGACGGGATCGGGATGGTCGATGCGTTGCACGACCGACCAAGGTCCCGGCCTTGAGCGAAGCACACGCGGCGCTTCCGCGCTTGCGCGGGGATAAAGCGGCGCGATCGCGATATCGTCATGAGTCTTGCTGACGAGCGTCTCGAACGATTTGCCCTTGAGCATGCCGTCGAGGAGCTTGCGCCATTGCGCCTCGTCCGAGGGCGGAAACGCGGCGGCGAAAGGCATGTCGGACTCGAGCATCGCGGGCATTTTGATGCGAAAATCAGGCCGCGAGCGCGGCGAGGATGCGCGCCCAGCTGCGCGCGCCTTTGTGGAACGAGGTGAGTTCGTATTTCTCGTTCGGCGAATGGATGCGGTCGTCGTCGAGTCCGAAGCCGATCATCAGCGCGTCCATCTTGAGATCGCGCTTGAAAATGCCGACGATCGGAATCGAGCCGCCGGAGCCGATGAGCACCGGCTCTTTATCCCACTCCGCGTGCAGCGCGCGGCGCGCGCGCCTGAGCGCCTCCGAGCCGAACGGCAGCGCAAGCGCGCCGCTTGCACCGTGCGAGATGAACTGCGCGTGGCAATCCGCAGGTAAGCGCGCGCGCACGAACTCACGAAAGCTTTCGGAAATGCGCTCGGGATTCTGCTTGCCGACAAGCCGGAACGAGAATTTCGCGGAAGCTTGCGCCGGCAGAACCGTCTTCGAACCCTGCCCCGCATAGCCGCCGGTGATGCCGTTCACGTCGCAGGTCGGCCGCGCCCAGATTTGTTCGAGCACGCTGCGGTCCTTCTCGCCCGCCGGTTCCGACAAGCCGACATCGCCGAGGAACTGCGCCTCGTCGAAATCGAGCGCGCGCCATTGTTCGGCGATGTCGGCGGCGAGTTCTTCCACACCCGCATAAAAATCAGGGATTTGGATGCGGCCGTCCTTGTCGTGGATGTCGGCGATGATGTGCGCCAGCACGCGGATCGGATTGATCGCCGCGCCGCCGAACAGGCCCGAATGCAGATCGCGATTTGCCGCCTCTATCTCCACCTCCTCCAGCAACAGCCCGCGCAGCATCGTCGTGATCGCCGGCGTCGTGCGGTCCCACATGCCGGTGTCGCAGACGAGCATCAGATCGGCGGCAACATCGCTGCCGTGCTCGGCGAGGAAAGCCGGCAGCGAGGGCGAGCCGGTCTCTTCCTCCCCCTCGAACAAGACGCTGATATCGCAGGGTAAACCGCCATTTTCACGCCACGCCCGACAAGCCTCGAGGAAGGTCATGAGCTGGCCTTTGTCGTCGGCCGCACCACGCCCGGTGATGCGCCCGTCGATCACCCGCGCCACAAACGGATCGCCGTCCCAAAGCTCGATCGGATCAGGCGGTTGCACGTCGTAATGGCCGTAGAAAAGCACGTGCGGCACATCGCGCGCGCTCGCTTTCGCGTGGCCGACGACAAGCGGATGTCCGGGCGTTTGTCGGATTGTCGTCTGGAACCCAAGGCCCGACAATTCGCCCTTCAGCCACTCCGCCGCGCGCCGGCACTCAGCGGCATAGGCCGGATCGGTCGAGACCGAGCGAATCGCGATCAGGTCGGCGAGGCGCTTCAGCGCCGCCGCTTGATTGCGATCGATCGTGTCGAGAACCGCCTCTAGCCTGCTCATCCGCCATCCGCCGAGTGCCGCGACCGTAGCAGCGCGCGCCGCGCGATCAAGCCGAGCGCACCCGCCGCTACTTCCCCGCTTTCGCCGCCGCGGCGTCCCAATACTTGGTCTCGAACAGCCCCTCCGTCTTCGGCGCGGCGGCAAAATCGCCGATCTCGACCTGGTAATCCAAAAGCGCCCGCGTCGGCCCCGCAATCGCCCGCGGATCGGTCAGAAAGGCCACCGCGGGCGACGCCAAAGCCGCCGCCATCACCTCCGCCGGTACCAGCCCGCCGCCGAGGACCTCGGCCACGTATGGCGCCGCCGCCTTGGGATCGCGCTGGATCAGCTCGGTCGCGCGGATCGCGAGCCCCACCATCGTCTCGACCGCTTGCGGCTGCGCCGCCTCGAACGCGCCCGTTGCCGAAAACACCACGCCGGGAATATCGGGGAACATGTCGCGGGCAGTCGCAATGACCCGAAGCCGCGGGTCGCGCCGCTGCACGATGGTCGCCGAGGGCTCGAGCAATGTGCCGCCGTCGACCGCGCCGGCGAGGATCGCGCCCTGCAGCGCCTCGATGCCGATGGCGACGATCTCGACGTCGGCGCGCGCCACCTTGTGCGTCTTGAAGAACCAGTAGTTCAGCGCGACGGTCGGCACGGCACCGGGCGGCAGCGTGCCGATCTTGGCCGGCCGGCCGTTCGCCTGGCGGAACGCGGCGAGCGAAGCGGCGGGATCGCTGCCCGCTTTGGCAAAGGCGTCGGCGAGCGCCGGCGCGGCGAGGAAGGCGGAGCCGCCGGTGCCGGCGGCGCTGACGACATGCACGTCGAGCCCTTTCGCCCGGGCGACCGCAATGGGCGCGATGCCGATCGCCAGCATGTCGAGCGAGCCCGAAGAAATCGCCTGGATGGCGGCGGGGCCGGAATCGAACTTGGCGAGGCGGATGTCGAGCCCCGCCTGCCGCGCCCAGCCGGCGCGGTCGAGCACGTAGAGTGCGCTCGCGCCGATGACGGGGACGTAGCCGACGCGAACGCTGAGCGCGGCTTGCGCGCTTGCCGGGGCGGCGGCGAGCGCGGCGGTGGAGGCGAGGAAGGTGCGGCGGGTGAGGGACGACCGGCGGGTAGGCATCAGAGTCATTTATCCTGACGAGGGCGGGCAGCTCGACCTAGACTTGCATGTGCGCCTCGCGCCACATAACTTGCCGAGCCGAAGATGGAATTGGCGCACATGGAATTCTTATCAGGTCTCTTTTCCGGGGTGGCGGCTGGCGTTGTGTTTTGGTTGTTGGATAAATTGTTTTTTGGTCTTCCGCCCACTTATCAAATCGGCGGGATGGTAGCCTGTTTCGCGATGTTTGCGGGCCTGGGTTACTGGTTTTTCAGCCGTTCCGGCAACTTGCGAACGCGCGCGGGCACACGGGTTGCATCCGGCCTCAAAGGGCGAAACGTGAAAGTTACTCTAGATGGCATAATGGCGACCGGCGGGAGCAGCGCCGACATACTATCTGATGTGAATGCAAAGCGAGACATCGAAGCCAAGGCCAAGGACATCAAGACCTCGCTCTGAGATGGCGACGCGATTATATCCGATTGATTGGCGGGAAGAGTTTGCCAAGCTTAGGCCTTACCTGGAGGGAAGGGGCGGCCGTATCCGCGTTCGCTATGCGGGAAAGCCATGTGCTTCGTCCGCCTTCCTCGGGACGCTAAAGTCCGAGTACGAATCGAAGGACGATAATTGTCGCTGGGTCTCAATTCGCATAGACAGTGAGATCTATAGTGTACGATATGCTTCCGGCATCCGACACGAATTCGAGCGAAAGATGGAAGTGAGGCTGTCAGCGCCGGATCAAATGGAGACAAGTTCGCCAACCCTCACTGTGTTTTCCGACGTGAATGCGAAGCGCGACATGACGGCAAACATTTCTGGGGTGATACTACATAATTATGTCGGCGGCGAAAACGCGGCAGCTATGTTGCGCAATCGCGCGCGATGGGTTCAGGAACTGTGCGCTCAGCTGAAACAATTTTTGGCGATGAACCACTTGATGGTGGTAGTCAACCATGGCGCTCCGAAAGACCAGGATGAGTTTTGGCGTTTCCTGTGGCAAGATGCTTTAGAAAATTTGCCGGACCTTTTTCTTGTACATATGCTGGACACGACCGATGCCGATGGGGGTATTCACGAGCTCGCGCCAGCGCCTGATGAGGAACTTGTTCTGCCGATTGCATTCGGACTCAACGCGCAGCAGAATGCAATTGACGATATCGCGGGCATTATGATGAGGGAACTACCACGAATGAGTGCGGAAGGCGCTCGCACCCGCGCCGATACACTTGTACGCACCCATACCAGCGACATTCCACGATTGCATGCGCAGTGTGCCGCTCTCTTGATGCAGCTCTCGCGGCAGCTGGGCTGAATCATGGTCACTGTCGTCCAGGATTTCATAAGATCGGCTCCGGAAGGCGTAGCTCGCGTTTTACAAACGCTCGCCGTGGCGGAGAGTCTTACGGATCAAATCGCAGAGCATCTTTACTCTCTTGCTCCTATTAAAGGCCTCAGTCCGGAGGCGTTCGTCAAAGCGTTGCACTATGCTGACTTCATCGCACCTCGAAATAGCGAATGGCATTTTACGAGAGAAGCCCGGCACCAAATTCAAATATTAAGTGAGGCAACTGGCGAGAATCTGAACGCGGCTCACAAAACTTTGCTCCTCCTGGCGAGTGAAGGAGACGAGGGCCTCGCTGGGTCGGCTATCCCGAGCTATTTGTTCACCGATGCGGGGAAAGCATACCACTCCGCCGCGCTTGGCGAACAGGAGACAGCACTAACGTTCTACAGAAAGGCAGCCGTGGGGCCGCTTTCCGGCGCGCAGTGGCTTGCTTCGAAGCTGGCAGGCGAGCAGGAGCAAACCGGAGTCCTCCCAGCAAGCATCGAGACATTATTTCTTCGAGCTATAGTTTTGTTTCGGGAGGGTAAGAGGGATCAGGCCGAGCCACTTTTTCGACGGATAGCAAGGACTGATTCCCCGAGGAGCGAAGTCGCAATTGCGATGCATGTTTTAGGCAATCACGTTGCGCGGCGAAGTCCAAAAGAGGCCGAGCGTTTGTTTCGACGCAGCATTGAAATCGCGGCGCAGATTGGTGATCAACGCGGCCTCGCCATGACGCTGCACAGCCTCGCGAATCTGCTCAGCCGCGACCGCAGCCGAGCGGCCGAGGCCGAGGAGGATTATCGGCGTAGTATTGAAATCCTCGAAAGCCTCGATGATCACCACGGAATTGCGCAGACGCTGCACAGCCTCGCGAATCTGCTCAGCCGCGACCGCAGCCGAGCGGCCGAGGCGGAGAAGGTCTATCGGCGTAGTATTGAAATTCGTGAAAGGCTGGATGATCGCTACGGAATTGCGCAGACGCTTCACAGCCTCGCGAACCTCCTCGCCCGCGACCGGAACCGTGCGGATGAGGCGGAGGAGCACTATCGGCGTAGTATTGAAATAGATGAAAGCTTGAGCAATCTCTACGGAGTTGCACAGACGCTTCACAGCCTCGCGAACCTCCTCGCCCGCGACCGGAACCGTGCGGATGAGGCGGAGGAGCGCTATCGGCGTAGTATTGAAATAGATGAAAGCTTGAGCAATCTCTATGGAGTTGCACAGACGCTTCACAGCTTAGGCAACCTGCTGCGCCGGGACCCCAAGCGCCGCAGCGAAGCTGAAGGCCTCCTGCGCGAAAGCAATCGGATAGGAGAGGAGTTGCGCAACCTTCGGCATCAGGCGCAAGTACTAAGGAGCCTTTCCTTTATCGTGGAGACTAGGTCGCCGAAAGAGGCGGAAGAGCTTCTTAAACTGAGCCTTGATCTGAACCGCCGCGCGCGTGATCGCCGCGGCCAGAATCTTGTGCAAGAGTCGTTACGAGAACTCCGAAAGCGCTACGGATTGTAACATAGCCAAGCGGGTGTCTGCGCACGCTATTCGTTGCCGCTGCGGCAGAGGGACCACGTGCCGGACGTGGCCCGATGTGCGTACCCACACGGCCACCACG
This sequence comes from Methylobacteriaceae bacterium, assembly GCA_034669525.1. Lineage (GTDB taxonomy): Bacteria > Pseudomonadota > Alphaproteobacteria > Rhizobiales > Beijerinckiaceae > JAFASC01. Next base: position 10,116 of record JAXDNH010000214.1, read on the forward strand.
CTTAGAGTCTATTTCAACTTAGCGCTCGACATCACGCACCCCCGTCCGACCGCCATCGCATCATCCGCTACGAAGACCCTATGAACATCACACGTTGCGGCGCAGGCCTCCGGCAAGGGTCCGCAGACCGGTTTACCGCGACAATGCGGATCGATCCCTTGTTCAGCCCGCCTGATCCCGCCGCGCGCCGTCGGCGCCAGCGTCACCTTCGAGCCTAGCGCGCGCACGGCGTGGCACACCCACCGGCTCGGCCAGTATCGGTGCCGGCTGCTCGATGCTTTCGCCTCCTCGGCAATAGCTCAGCAACAGCTTCTTGGGCTTCGTGCAGAAGCGCACAAGTTTTCTGCGCCACGCGTGCAATACTCGTGCGCCCGGTGCAACCGGCGCCAGCAGGTGACGTGGAGAGTGCAATGTATACTCGGGCAATTCGCAACACGATCTCGGCCATAGCCATCGCAACGCTCGCCCTCGGCACAGTCTTGGCGCCCACCGCCGCGGCGGCGAAAGCTGGCGGTGGAGGCGGCGGCGGCCAAGGCGGAGGTGGCGGTGGCGGTGGAGGCGGCGGGGGTGGTGGAGGCGGAGGCGGTCCGGGAGGCGGAGGTCCTGGCGGCGGC
>JAXDNH010000215.1:0-6253 GCA_034669525.1 Methylobacteriaceae bacterium
TCGAGCAGGCTGTCGATCAGGCTGATCGGCTTCTTATCCGGGTTCTTCGAACAATAATCATAGATCATCGGCAGCAGAGTTTTGTCGTCGAATTTGGAAAGGTCGATGTAATTTCTGTCCGATTCAAGCGTCGTGATATTCGCCGCGCTCATATAACCCTGGACCCAATAGAAGATCAGGAAATTCGCCGTGTTGTTGAGACCTTCATCTGGTTTCATGTCGGTGGCGAGCTTCCCGCAATTGGCCACGCCGATACCGGCGGTCGCGAGGGGGTCGGCGCTGGCATTGTTCGACTCACAGCTAAAAAAGAGAAGGAGCAGTGCAAGAGCAGTGAGCCGCATCATGGACCGCCTCCGAAACCTTTGCTGCTATCTCCACATAAGAGCCAGCAGGCCCGTTCTCCTATCCGGTCGTGTGGTTTCGCTCCAAGCTTCCGTACTGCGGTTCAAACCTCCGCGTGGAAGGTCCGGGTTCGCATTGCCGCGACGGCCCTGGTGATATTTCCCTGACCGGGGTGGAAACCAGCCCCTGCGAAGGGGCAACGCTGCGCCCCTCGATTTTCGCTTGGCTGGCGTCGGGCCCGCTGACAATCCTTTCGGTGCCGGAGAATTTCGAGTGCACGCCGCCAAAGACATCCGGATCGAAAATCTGCGCGCTCACGTCTTGGTGTTCGTGGGGCTCGCTGGTCCTTCGGGCAGGAGAGATCGTGTGAAGGGCACCTCCCACCGGGGTGGCGTCAAACAGCTGAGTGCTGGCCGAGACGAATGTCTCCGCGGATGCCTCAAAGCCTTGTAGCGGCGCAAGCGAACACAGCGCGCCGGCCCCGACAACGATCGGAAAAAGGCTAATGACGAAGGCTTTTCCTGGCATGGGAGTCTCCGAATGCTTCAAGCTTAGCAATTCGTAAGGCTCAGGTTTGGTTCCGTTGGAAATGCAATGGGGAGCCGGAATGCCAGGTCGGGAGGGCTCCCCCGGCGCACTGGTGGCTCTGCCTCCCGCTCATGCTTAAGCCGGGCTTAACGCGATTGACTCTATCCTTTCCCGAGTCACATTCCCCGCCCCGCGTTTTGTAGGAGTATCCGGTGGCACCTCCGCGTCCCTATTGGAAGGGCTACCTCAAGCTCTCGCTCGTCTCCTGTCCGATCGCGCTCTACGCCGCGACCTCGTCGAGCGAGCGCGTCTCGTTCCGGCAGATCAACCGCAAGACCGGCAATCGGCTCCGCCAGCAGCTCATCGACGACGTGACGCGCGAGCCGGTCGAGGCCGGCGAGAAGGGGCGCGGCTACGAAGTCACCAAGAACCAGTACATCCTCATCGAGGATGACGAGATCGACACGGTCGCCGTCGAGAGCAACCACACGATCGAGATCGATTCATTCGTGCCGCGCGCCGAGATGGACGAGCGCTATCTCGACAGCCCCTATTATCTTGTCCCGGACGACCGCGTGGGGCAGGAGGCGTTCGCCGTCATCCGCGACGCGATGCGCGGCAAGGACATGGTGGCGCTCGGGCGCGTCGTTCTGGCGAAACGCGAGCGCGTCATCATGCTGCAGCCCTGGGACAAGGGCCTCATGGGCACGACGCTGCGCTATGCCTATGAGGTGCGCGACACGTCAGATTTGTTTTCCGGCATCACCGACATGAAGATCGCCAAGGACATGCTCGCTTTGGCCGAACATATCCTTGAGACGAAAGCGGGCGAATTCGAGCCTCAAAATTTCCATGACCGCTATGAAGATGCTGTCGTCGAAATGCTGCGGCGGAAACAGGCGGGCATGCCGGCAGTGACGGAGAAAGCCGCGCCGGCTCCGACAAATGTCGTGAGCTTGATGGATGCGTTGAAGAAGAGCCTCGCTGTCGAGGATGCGAAAGCTCCCGCGGCTGCGGCTGGCAAGGCGAAGAAGCCGAAGAAGGCCGAAGGTCAGCGCGAAATGCTCTTACCGATCGCCGGCAAGGGTGCGGGCAAGGCGGAGGCCGCGAAGCCGGCGGCGAAGGCGGCTCCGGCGAAGACGGGCGCGCGCCAGCGCAAGGCGGGGTGAACTAAAGCCTCACCTCACGCATACTTTGTGTCGCGCTCCAGAAGCTCGATCGAAATTCCCTGCGGGCCGCGAATGAAGCAGATGCGCACGCCGGGCCGGATCGTGTGCGGCTCCTTGGTGAATTCGACGCCCTTGCTCTTCAGCTCGCCGGCGACCGCGTCGATGTCTCTCACCGTCAGTCCGAAATGATCCAATCCTTGGTACGGCGTCTGCGGCGGCATGCCGACACCGTCTCCCGGCGCGACGGGCGCGATGAACACGTTAGCACCGCCGAGCTTTACATCGATGCGATCGACACCCCTGATGATTTCGCCACCGAGTATCTGCTCAAACCATAGCGCCGTCGCCTCGGGGTCGGGGCTGCGAAGATGCACATGGTCCCACGTAAGTGCCGGCATGCTGAAACGTCCTTGCGCCTTGCGCTTTGCTAGATTTGGAAATCTTGGGCGCGCGGGTTGGGCGTGTAAAGCGTCACGCCACCTTCTTCTCAGGCACAACGATCGGCCCGGGATTCGGCGCGAGCAGTTCGATCGCTTTCAGCAGCGCGTCCATCTCGAAGGGGAGCCCGATCTGCGGCACGTATATCGTGCGGAGCTCTTGCGCGATCAGGCTCGTCGGAGAACGAACGTGCTTGGTAGCTCGGCGCATGGATAGCGTTCTCCGCGGCGGGATAGATCGTCCGCAGAAATGGTTAATGGCCTGTTAAGCTTGCGCGAAGCTCACGCATAAGAACGCGCCGTGGCTCGCTCACTCCCGCTCCTTCGGCGTCAGCTGCACCAACGTCACCGGCACATTGGTCGAGACGAACTGACCGGGCGTCGCCAGCACTTTCACCGTCCCCGCCGCCGGCGCGCGCAGAAAACATTGATCGAAACGCGCTTTCCCTTCTTCGAGAAACGCCGCGGCGGAATCGCGTTTGGCCCCGGCTTCGGAAATGTCCTCGGCGCGCGATCCCGCGTGGAGCAGATCGAGCCGCCGCTTCTGGTCTTCGAGCTGCGCGGCCGCGATGCGCGCGTCGCGTCGCGCCTGCAAAAGGTTGGCGCGGCTGATCGTGATCCCCTCGCGCAGTTCCTGGGCGCGGTCATAAGCCGCCTGCGCCTCTTCTGCCCGCGCGCGGCCGACGCCGACATTCGCCTCGCCGATGGCGATCTCGTCCGGGCGCGGTCCATTGCGGGCGCGGGTAAAAGCGGCCTCGGCCGCCGCCAGATTGGCGCCACGCACCTTGATTTCCGCCTGCAGCGGCCGGCAGTCGATCGTGACAAGCAGCTGGCCGGCATCGACAGAATCGCCGTCGCGCACGAAGATTTTCTCGATGATCCCGGTCGCGGCAATTCCAAGCTGCATGACGGCAGTGGGAGAGGCGACGCGGGAGACTGTTTGCGCGAGTGCAAGAGGGGACGCCAGCGCAGACAAGGCGGCAATGCTCGCGGCAAGCCTATGGATAGTTGGAACCAACATCGCCGCGCCTTCTCGCTTTGGAACGCATCATAAGCGACACGGCAATTCTGGCAATTGAAACAAGAGCGGCATGAGGGGACGCAGGCGCCACTCGACGTCCCTGCGCTTTGCTACCCCGTTGAGTTAGGGATAGCCTAGGCATGCAGCTATTTCAGCTTGTTTAGGGAGACCAGCATGCAAGTCTTTTCCTTCGTCAGGACAGCCGGACTGGCCGGTGCGCTCGTCGCCTTCGCGGCGCTGCCGGCGGCGGCGCAAAGCGCCAAGGCGACCCTCAAAAACGCTGAGGGGAAAGAGGTTGGCACGGCCCAACTGACGCAGGTGACCGGCGGCGTGCTGATCACGCTGGCGGTCAGCGGCCTTCCCGCCGGCGACCACGCCTTCCATGTTCACGCCGTCGGCAAATGTGAGCCGCCATTCACTTCTGCGGGAGGTCATTTCAATCCAACAAATAAGAAACACGGTATGATGTCGCCGGACGGCCAGCACGCCGGCGACATGCCGAACTTGCATATTCCTGCAAGCGGAGCGCTTAGCGTCGATGTCGTCAACAGCGCGATCACGCTGGAGAAGGGCAAGGGACCCGGTGATGCGAATGGGCTGCCACTCATCATTCACGCCGGCAAAGATGATTATAAGACCGATCCAACCGGTGATGCAGGCGGCCGCATAGCCTGCGGCCTCATCGAGTAGGAGCGGGGGGTCGATCTCCTGGGGCCGATCCCGGCGGAGGTGCAGAAGGTGACGACGTTTACGCGGCCATCGCCGGCGCGGCAAAGGAGCGCGAAGCCGGCGCGAGGAGAGTAGGCGGCGCGCCTTGCACTCCGCGCCGTGCATGCCTAAAACCCACGGCTTCCCTTACGCCGGCTGGTTTCGGCGAGTGAGTTGGAGCCGATGATGATCGACGTCACCTTTCCCGACGGCGCTTCGCGCGCCTATGAGCCCGGAATCTCCGGCCTCGATATCGCCAAATCGATCTCGCCCTCTCTCGCCAAGCGCACGGTCGCGATGGTGCGCGACGGCGCGCTCGCCGATCTCGCCGACCGGGTCGATCGCGACGCCAGACTCGAGTTCATCTCGCGCGACGACCCGCGCGCGCTCGAACTCATCCGCCACGATGCCGCGCATGTGATGGCCGAGGCGGTGCAGGGGCTTTATTCCGGCACGCAGGTGACGATCGGCCCGGTCATCGAGAACGGCTTCTACTATGATTTCTTCCGCAACGAGCCGTTCACGCCGGAGGATTTCGTCGCGATCGAAAAGCGCATGCGCGAGATCATCGCGCGCGACAAGCCGTTCACGAAGGAAGTTTGGACGCGCGACAAGGCGCGCGCCTGGTTCGAGACGCATGGCGAGGCTTTCAAGGTCGAGCTCGTCGATGCGATCCCGCCCGATCAGGATCTGAACATCTACAAGCAGGGGGACTGGCTCGATCTCTGCCGCGGCCCGCACATGACATCTACGGGCAAGATCGGCAACGCGTTCAAACTCATGAAGGTCGCCGGCGCCTATTGGCGCGGCGATTCGAACAAACCGATGCTATCGCGGATTTACGCGACCGCCTTCGCGCGCCAGGAAGAACTTGATGCGTATTTAAAACAGCTCGAAGAGGCGGAGCGGCGCGATCATCGCCGTTTGGGCCGCGAGATGGACCTCTTCCACTTCCAGGAAGAGGGGCCGGGCACGGTGTTCTGGCATCCGAAGGGTTGGACGCTGTTCCAGACGCTGATCGCTTATATGCGCCGCCGGCTTGCCGGCGATTACGACGAAGTCAACGCGCCTCAGGTCCTCGACAAAGCTTTGTGGGAAACGTCGGGCCATTGGGGCTGGTATCGCGACAACATGTTCATGGTGAAACCGGCGGGCGATGATCCCGACGACGAACGCACGTTTGCGCTAAAGCCGATGAACTGCCCAGGCCACGTGATGATTTTCAAGCACGGCCTGCGCTCGTATCGCGAATTGCCGCTGCGCATGGCGGAATTCGGGCTCGTTCACCGCTATGAGCCGTCGGGCGCGATCCACGGCATCATGCGCGTGCGCGCCTTCACGCAGGACGACGCGCATATTTTCTGCACCGAGGATCAGCTTGCCGACGAATGCATGAAGATCAACGATCTCATCCTCTCGGTCTACCACGATTTCGGTTTCGACCGTATCGTGGTGAAACTGTCGACGCGGCCGGACAAGCGCGTCGGCACGGACGCGATGTGGGATCACGCCGAAGCCGTGATGGGCCGCGTGCTCGACGAGATCAAAGCGCGCCACGGCAATATCGTCACGACCGCAATCAATCCCGGCGAGGGCGCGTTCTACGGACCGAAATTCGAGTATGTGCTGCGCGACGCGATCGGCCGCGAATGGCAATGCGGCACGACGCAGGTCGACTTCAACCTGCCGGAGCGGTTCGGCGCCTTCTACATCGCGCCGAGCAGCGAGAAGACCGTGCCGGTCATGGTGCATCGCGCGATTTGCGGTTCGATGGAGCGCTTCATCGGCATTCTGATCGAGCATTTTGCCGGTCATCTGCCGCTGTGGCTCTCGCCGCTGCAGGCGGTCGTCTGCACGATCACGCAGGAGGCGGATGAGTACGCGCAGGAGCTGATTTCCGCGGCGCGGAGGCGGGGCTTGCGCGTCGACGGCGATCTGACGAACGAGAAGATCACCTACAAAGTGCGCGAACATTCGCTGGCGAAGGTGCCGGTGTTAATGGTCCTCGGCCGCAAGGAGGCGGCCGAGCGCACCGTGTCGATCCGGCG
>JAXDNH010000216.1:0-9608 GCA_034669525.1 Methylobacteriaceae bacterium
CATTGAACTCGTTTCCCAGATTGGCTTCGAAAGAGAATGCGCCGTGGTTCGGCGTGCCTCCCAGAACAACGTGACTGACATTGGCGGCGCGATCGGGCGCACTGACATAATTGCGGATAGTGTTGCCACCGCGCGAAAGGCCGACGAGCGCCACACGAGGAGCGCTCGTCCTCTCCCTCGTGCGGTCGATTGCCGTGGTCAGCTCGCGAAGCTGGTCCTCCGTCGAGGACCTGTTGGGCTGGGCTACACCATCATCATCCCGCGCCATTGGATCGGTGAAGTTGACCGCGTGCAGGCGATCGCGGCGATAGCCGTTGCTCTCGAAGCGCCAGAGCGTGGTGAGCCAGATCGGCGCCTGATCGCCGTTACCATGCACAAACACAATCGGAACGTCGGTCGCGGTCTGCCCGAGAGCGTCGAATACGGGCAGAGCCGAGAGGGTAGCGATGCCGCCGAGAAAATTTCGCCGATTGAGCACAGATCTCTCCTTGGGACAGCCCGCCTGGAAGTCAGTCATACGGAAGGGAGCGGCACGCGTCGACGGCCTCGCTGAACCTACCAGCAAAAAGCGGAGCTTCAGGGGAACCTAAGCCGCCACTCAAACGTAACAGCAGAAACGGCACAGCTTGATCACCCAGGGGAGGTCATGACCCTCATCAACTGGTTCGACGCCCTCTTCATCGGCACGCTGCTCGTCTGGCTCCTCGTCAAATTCGGCATGAGATGGACGCAGTCTCCTGAGGAGCTTGGCTACGTTCTGCTGAAGCAAAAAACCGCAGCGCTCGGGGTGGATGTGAACCGCATTCCCGATCCTGCCTGGCATGCCATCGTGGACATGAGCATCGCGTCAGCGAGAGATCGGGCCGCGTCCTCGCCGGCTTGGCGAGACGGGCCGTCGCGCCATTGGCAGGCGAATCTGGCCGGCACGCTGGAAGAGGAAGCCCGGGAGATTTCGAAATTCGTGACGGGCGAGCCCTGCAGCCGTCACTCCGTCGCCCCGCACATTCTCATGGAATACAGGGTCTGAATGGGCAATTCTCGTCGAAGTAGCGCGCCTTGCCTAATAATTTGAAGCAAGTAGGTTCCAACGCACCGCACCAAATCTAGGGAGCCGGCCGATGCGAGCTGTTACCGTCAGCATGATTCTGATGCTCGGAATTCTTCCCGCCGCCGCGCAAACCGCGCCGTGCAAATCGCAGGCTGCCGAAAAGAAACTCGCAGGCGCCGCGCTGAAGAGCTTCATGACGAAATGCGAGAAGGATTCGAAAGCGACGTGCGATGCGTCTGCCACTGAGAAAAAGCTCTCCGGAGCTGCCCGCACGAGCTTCACGAAAAAGTGCGTCAACGACGCTGTCGGCACTTAAGCCGTACGCCCGCTGTCGCCAGCACAGCTCTCCGCGGAAGCAGCGTCAGAGGTGAGGATCTCTTCTGCGACGCTCATCCGGTAATCCCCGTCGGCTCAAAGGTTGGACGTGCGTTTTCCTGCGAGCCCAATCAGCAGCGCGCCCGCGCCTGATACCTCCTAAATGTTGGAAGCGGCCTACGCCAAGGCGGAGCGAGGTGAAGATTCACCTATCAATCGTCGTCGCTCGTTCCGGCAAGTGCCTCGATCATGCTGACGATCTTTGCCCGCACACGCGCATCTTTGATCGCAGCGAATGCGCGAGTGAGCCGAATCCCTTCGCGGGTGGCGATCAGGTCGAGAACCTGGTCCTTGCCTGCAGTAGCCCGCTGGGATTGGCCGCCCGCGCCGTCGAAGAAATACGATACCGGCACTTCGAGAAAATTGGCGATCGCCTGCAATCTGCTCGCGCCGACGCGGTTCATCCCCTTTTCATATTTCTGCACCTGCTGAAACGTCACCCCGAGCGCGTCACCCAGCGCTTCCTGGCTGATGCCGAGCATCATCCGTTTGTGACGGATGCGCGTCCCGACATGCCTGTCTATAGGCTGCGGCTCCTTCGGACCTGCGACCGCGGCAACCTTCATCGAAATCCCCTATTTCTCGTTTCTTTGTGGCGGGGGACTTTGCGCTCAATCGTAAGGCGGGAAAAGGGCACAATACGTGAACTTGGATGCCTTCCCCCTGTTCTTCCCGGTCTTAGGAGCCCACGAGCCGAAGATGGGGCACGCCGCGCGCCGGCGAGCCGCCCGGGCCAACCGTGCCGCCGGAGATCCGGTATTTCGCGTCGACGAAGTAGGCCAGCTCCTCGGCGACCCCCAGCTCGTTCAGCCGCGCCGGCTCGAAACCGGCGCGAACCAGGCACTCCGAGGCTTCCAGCAGGGCCATGCTAACCAGCTGATTCAGTATCGGCTTCGACTGGGTCGCCTGCAGCGCGTCGGTAAGCGACTGCACGACACCGACCAAACGATCACGCTCGCTCATGCTGCCCACCCCACGCGTCTTATTGCGCCAGGCGTTCGAGAGCAGGGGCCTCGACGCCGATTTCATCGACCCGGAGCACCGGGGAACTCAATCCGAATACCTCTCGCGTCCGTGGCAGGGTTTGCTCAGTCACCTCACAGAGGAACGGGACCACCGGCTCCCCGCCATATTCTGTGGGGAGGGCGAGCGGACGTGTGTGAAATCCCACATCGATTGCGCTGGTGATCAGGCCTGGGTGCGCCTCGACGAGAAGCGCGCGAATGCCCAAGTGCAGGCAGGCTTCGACGACAGCCGCGTAGAATTCCCCTTTAATGCGGGATGCCCCCTTGTCGCTGTCGCGCTTAAACGGATTGATTGCCGCGCGCGTCCATTCCCAAATATCGGGGCCAATCGGTTCCGGATTGCCTTGCAGCAGTTCAGGATAGACCTCGCTTAGGAGATGCGGACCTGTCGTTGCAAGCAAACGCGTGTAAGTAGAGATGTCGCCGCTATTGTCCAAACCGACGATATGAACCGCTTCGGGCGTATCGAACTCATCGATCTCGCGTTCATCGGATTTTGCGAGCATCGCCCATTTCTTATGATGCACGAAGAAGCGATGCCGGAATCGATAAACTTTTTCGAGCGTTTCGTTGTGCCGCGAGAGATTATGTTTGGTGATGAGGATCGCCATTGCCACTCTCCCGTGATCTGAGGGGCAAATTGGCGGCTTATCGGAACGTTTAATCAATTCCCCAGAAATGGGGAATTTTCACTGCTAACTAATCGCGATAAAATCCGCAAACACGCGGGCAGGACGGCGAGGCGAGCGGGTGCTACCGCCATGTTACTACTTGCGGTCGTCCATTTGAAGCCTCCTTTGCCTGCGATATGCTATATCTGGCATTCTCCAAGCTTCGCCGCACTCAGGGAAAAGCCGCCGCTGCTCATCCGGCGCATGATCATCTGCAAGAGCATCTTTCACGTCCGTTGACGGCGCGCTTCGGATGCGGCGGCTACACAATCAGTGCGGCGCGCATAGCTTCGGCGATCGCGTGGCCTTTGTTCTGCGCGCCGAGTTTTCTAGTGGCGCTTTTCATATACTGGATGACCGTCTGTTCCGACAGATTGAGAATCTCGGACGTCTCCCAGGCGGTCTTGCCCGCCGCAGCCCATCGGAGGCACTCGATCTCGCGGCCGGAGAGGCGCACTTTGCGCGGATCGGACCTGGACCCGCTGCCGGCTTTGCGGATGTCGCGTATCTGGCTGTGGGCAAAGATCGCCACGACATGCAGCGCACGCCGGTGACGCTCCGGAATATTGAAATGCGGCGCGCCGAACGTCACGATCGCCTGCGCGCCGTCGACGGAGATGATCGGCACCGCGAAACCCTCGCTCAAGCCGAATTCCGTCGCCTCGTGCATGACGCGGGCGGCTTGCATGTCATCGGGTGAGTAGTGCGCCTCGCTCCACAGGAACGGCATGGTGGAGCGCCGCACTTTTTGGATCACCGGATCGACATGGATGAAGTCTGATTGGAGGTAGTGCGTGATCCACTTTTCCGGCCAGCCCGAGAGCAGGACGTAAGGGTCTGCCTTCTCGTGCGGCGCCGGCAGTCCGGAGATGCAGAAATTTTCGTATTCGAAAACGGCCCCGCACTTGTGGAGTTCGGCCAGCACGTCCTCCGAGGACCGATGCGCAGCGATACGCTCGATCGCACCGAACGCGACCTGTTGAATGTCCGGCATGGCTCGCCCCTCCCCCAACCGGGCGGGTATGCGGTATGGCGCGCCGACAATAGCCGATGGCCAGCCTGGCGCCAATACTCATACGTTATACAAGGCGCCGCAGGCAAAAGCCTGAGAGCACCCCCGAAAGCGAGTATCCATCACTTGCCCATTGTTGGCGCACGGCGCCGCTTTCTCATTTGCTTTGATCGTCTGAAGGAGCCCACATTGGAACCCTGGCTCAGCGCGGCGCTCGACTACATCCGTTCCTGGATCGAATTTCAGGTGCGCGCGTCGCAGTGACCGGGCTGCATCATGGCGATCGCGCATCGCGGCAAGCTCGTTTCGGAATACGCGTTCGGTCACGCCAACTGCTTTGGGAGCAGCTTGCGAACAAGCGGAGCTTGTAGGTTGTTCAGGCGACCGCCCCGTCAAATCTCATTGATCATGCGGTCGCGTGCCGGAGGCGGGCCGAGACTCCGTCCAGGACCGCCCTCGCTTCGACAAGATCGGCCGAGTTGAGGCCTTCCCTAAACCAGCTGTAGACGGGATAGAGCACGTCGCCGGCCTCCGCGTACTTTCCCTGGCTTTTCCACAGGCGCGCCAGACTCGTGGCGGCGCGTATTTCATGCAGTTTCGATGCCTGCGCCTGCGCCAAGCCGAGTGCTTCAACGAACAAGCTCTCTGCCACTTCGGTCGCCGATGCGCCGGACTGAGAAAGATGCAGATCGCCGGAAAGCCGGATCAGATCGGAGAGAAGGACTCTTTCGCCACTCTCCTGTGCGAAATCGATACCCTTCGTGACGGAACGGAACGCGCCTTCGAAGTCGCCGGCCATCGCGTAGGCGCGCGCGATCAGTCCGAGTCGGTACGATCGATAATAGGTGTATTTCATGTCGTCGAAAATTTTCAACGAGTGTTCCATCATCTGAATGCCTTCGCGCGCATCGCCGGCGCGTGCCTTCGCGAAGCCCGTGAAATTATCCGTCCATAAGGCCCAAAAGACGATTTTGTGTTCCCTTACTTGACGCGCCAGTAAATCCGCCGTTTCCTCAAGCCGGCTGTAATCTTGCTGAAATTCTCCACGGACCAGTCTGTATGCGAGCAGAAGCCCGGTTGTTTGCGGATGATTGAATTCGGCTGCGTAATCCAGAGCCCGCTGTTCGGCGGCCTTTGCCTGCTCGAAGTAGCCGCGCAGAGCCAGGTGTAGGCTTTGCGTGGCCAACGCGACGCAAAGCGGTTCAAATGTGTATTGAAATCTCTGCTTCGCGTTTATTTTAGGATCATAGGCAGACAGCGCTCGCTCGGAATGTTCCAGCGCGGTCTCCAAAGACTCTCCGCACATGCACAGCGAATTGGCCACGCAAGTCTCTGCTCGCGTCCGAAGCTCCGGTCCCCCCTTCTCGACGAGCAGATTGGCAAAGCCAAGGCTTTCCCCGTAATTGGATGACCCGAAATGATAAAGCCAGTGGTGATAGATGATTGCGACCGGCGGACTTATCCCGAGTTCCTTAGCCAGTTCCGCGGCCCGCATGATCGTTTCGGTGGTCTCCGGCATCAGCCATTTGGCGACGATCAGCGGATTGCATAAAGCGCTGGTGATTTCCAGTGCCTTGAGCTTGCGTTCGCGTGTCTGAGGCAACGACGAGAGAATCTCCAGGGCGTTCTTAAAGCTGCGAATCGCTTCGGAGTGGGCGCTGCGTTCATTCGCCGCCTGCCCGGCCTTGAACCAGTGTTCGGCTGCCTGTTCGTCCTCGCCTGCTTCGGCAAAGTGATAGGCGAGAAGTTCGGGTGCGCCCGTTCCGTCCGCTGCCATGATAAAGGCAAGCGCGGCATGCAGTTTCTGCCGCTGCGCCCGCAGCAGCGTCGAGTAAGCAGCGTCCTGGACCAGGGCGTGTTTGAACGTGTACACCGCGTCGGGCGGTGCGCCTCGGACGAAGACCAGACCGGAGCCGACCAACGCGGTTAGCGCGACTTCGATTTTCGGAAGCTGCGAAAGGCCGCTCCTCTGAACCATCCTCGTCAACAATGAATACGAGAACCCTCTCCCGATGACCGAGCCGGCCTGAGCCGTCTCACGCGCTTCGGAACCAAGGTGGTCGAGACGCGCGATGAGAGATGCGTGCAGGGTTGCGGGGACTTGCAACTGACCGCCAGCCTCGCGCTCCAATGGCGCAACATCGCTCGAATCCATCACTGCTTTGCTGAGTTCTTCGGCGAAAAGCGGAATGCCGTCCGTGCGTTGAGCGATCTCATCCACCATGTCGGCTGGAAGCTGAGCACGCGCGGTGAGCATGCGCACGAGAGAGGCGCAATCCTCGGAGCTGAGTCGGTTGAGAGCGATGGTGGTGACGTTGGCCTGACCCGTCCAAGACGGCCGAAATTCCGGCCGGTATGTAAGAACCATCAGAACCGGGAGTCGATCGATCCTCGAGACGAAGAGATCGATGACTTCTCGGGTCGTTGGATCGATCCAATGCAGGTCTTCTACCAGAATGAACAATGGGGCTTTCTTCGCAAGTGCCTCTGTGCTGCTTTGAAGTGCCGCAAATACCTTTTGCCGCTTCTCTTGCGGCGCAAGTTCACCTATTCCGGAGCTTGGATCGGCGGGCAAGGATAAGAGATCGGCGATAAACGGCAGGTCCTCAGGCCCGGGCACAATTGCGCGCAATTTTTCGAGCTTCGCTTCGGGGGTGTCGCCTTCCACAAATCCCGCGGCTCGCATGACTTGGCGCGTGACCGGGTAAAGCGCGGTACTCATGTGCTGCTGCGAGCAGAAGTAGCGCAGCGCGATTTGGCGCTCGCTTGTGACCCGCTCTTCGAATGCAGAGACGAGTCGCGACTTGCCAATTCCCGGATCGCCGCAGAGCATGACGACGCGGCCCCTGCCGGCTTTGGCATGCTGCCAGCGTCGCGCCAGCAGATCCAGCTCCTCGTCGCGTCCAATGAGAGGCGTTTCGCCGGAGCGCAGCGCCTCGAAGCGGCTCTCGATCGATGCGGCACCCAGGACGTTCCAGGATTCGACCGGCGCGTCGAAGCCCTTGAGACGGGCCGCGCCACGCTCGGCAAGATCGAACATCCGGCCGAGCTGCTTGCGTGTCGCGGCATCGATGACGATTTCGCCGGGCTCCGCCAGCGCCTGTAATCGCGCGGCAAGATTGGGCGTCTTGCCCATCATTTGCTGCTCGTGGGGCGCTTTCGAGCCGTCGGCTCGATCGCCAACCACAACAAGGCCCGTTGCAAGCCCGGCGCGGACCTGCAGGCCGATGCCATTAGCATCGATGGCCTGTACCGCTTCGCGGAGGAGCAGAGCCGCACGTACCGCGCGTTCCGCATCGTCCTCGTGCGCAGTCGGATAGCCGAAATAGACGAGCGTACCGTCACTTAGATATTGCGCTACGAAGCCGTCCTGTGCGCGAACGGTTTGTTCCACAACGGAGTGAAAGCGACGAATGAGGCTGCCGAGGTCCTCCGGGTCGAGACTCGCCGCCAATGCAGCTGATCCCACGAGGTTGCCGAAGAGAACGGTGACGTGACGCCGCTCCGGCACGGTGGCAGCCCTGCCCTCGAGTTCTCCCCCGACATCAGCAAACGACGCTGGCTCGGCTCCCGATCGCAGGGCTTCGATCGCCGTAAGCAGCTTGCGGCGATGGCCGAGAAGGCTCACGCCCAAATCGTTCAGGTCTTCGGCGGTGAGTTGCTGGAGGACCTCGGCATCAATTGCGTTCTCTGCAAAGGCCTTCTCATATTGACGCAATCCCAACTGGCCGAGCCAGTCGCCAACTCCCATGTAGTCTGCCTCTTGCTAGCAATTGGCCCAGCCTATCGGCTCGGGGCGAAATTGTCTAACCGGAGGCTACATGATGAAAGGAAGACACGATTGTGTGCTTGCTAATCAAGCGTCCATCTTCAGCGCCGCGATAAAAGCCTCCTGCGGAATTTCGACCTTGCCGAATTGCCGCATCTTCTTCTTGCCGGCCTTCTGCTTCTCCAGAAGCTTGCGTTTTCGGGTCACGTCGCCGCCATAGCATTTCGCGGTCACGTCCTTGCGCAAGGCGCGGACGGTTTCGCGGGCGATGATCTTGCCGCCGATCGCCGCCTGGATCGGGATCTGGAACATGTGCGGGGGGATCAGATCCTTCAGTTTCTCGACCATGGCCCGGCCGCGCATGTCGGCGCGGTCGCGATGCACCAGCATCGACAGCGCGTCGACCGGCTCGGCATTGACTAGGATCGACATCTTGACGAGATCGCCCTCGCGATAGTCGGTGAGCTGATAATCGAAGCTGGCGTAGCCCTTCGAGATCGATTTCAGCCGGTCGTAAAAATCGAACACGACTTCGTTCAGCGGCAGGTCGTAGATGACCATGGCGCGCTTGCCGACATAATTCAGATCGACTTGGATGCCGCGCCGGTCCTGACAAAGTTTTAGTACGCTGCCGAGATATTCGTCCGGCGTGAGGATCGTTGCCTTGATCCACGGCTCCTCGATCTCGGCGATCTTCACTGGGTCCGGCATGTCGGCGGGATTGTGCAGTTCGATCGCCTCGCCATTGGTCAATTTGATCCGGTAGATGACCGAGGGCGCCGTCGCGATCAGGTCGAGGTTGAATTCGCGCGTCAGCCGCTCCTGGATGATCTCAAGGTGCAGCAAGCCCAAGAACCCGCAGCGGAAGCCGAAGCCGAGCGCGGCCGAACTCTCCATCTCGTAGGAGAAGCTCGCATCGTTGAGCCGCAGCCTTCCCATCGCGGCGCGCAGGTCCTCGAAATTGGCGGCGTCGACCGGGAAAAGCCCGCAGAAGACAACCGGCTGCGCCGGCTTGAAGCCGGGCAGCGGTTCGGCGGTCGGCCGCTTGTCGTCGGTGATAGTGTCGCCGACGCGGGTGTCGGCGACCTGCTTGATCTGCGCGGTGATGAAGCCGATCTCGCCGGGCCCGAGCTCGGACGCCTCCAGCATCTTGGGCGTGAACACGCCGACGCGGTCGACCTCATAGTTCGCCTGGGTGCGCATCATGCGGATGCGCTGGCCCTTCTTGAGGGTGCCGTCGACGATGCGCAGCAGCACGACGACACCGAGATAGGCGTCGTACCAGCTGTCGACCAGCAGTGCCTTGAGCGGCGCCGCGCGGTCGCCCTTGGGCGGCGGCAGCCGGGCGACGATCGCCTCCAGCACGTCGGCGATATTGAGCCCGGTCTTGGCCGAGATCAGGATCGCGTCGGAAGCGTCGAGGCCGATCACGTCCTCGATCTGCTGCTTCACCTTTGCGGTCTCGGCGGCGGGCAGGTCGATCTTGTTGAGGACGGGCACGACCTCATGGTTGTTGTCGAGTGCCTGATAGACATTGGCCAGCGTCTGCGCCTCGACGCCCTGGCTGGCGTCGACCACCAGGAGCGAGCCTTCGCAGGCGGCGAGGCTGCGGTTGACCTCATAGGCGAAGTCGACATGGCCGGGCGTGTCGATCAGGTTGAGGATATAGTCCTTGCCGTCCTTGGCCCGGTAGTTGAGCCGCACCGTC
>JAXDNH010000217.1:0-12367 GCA_034669525.1 Methylobacteriaceae bacterium
GAGAATCTCGGCCTCGACGTGATCCTCTATGACCCGACGGTCCATTTCGATCAGGTCAAAGGCAAGTGGTGGGGGACGCAGACGCCGGACTGGCGGTGATCGGGAACTTCCCGGTCCATTGCGTATCGCGATTTCTACAGGCGAGTGGCGCGGGCAGCCTTGCGGACGCCGCGGACGCGTGAGACTCTTGCCGCTGCGTCGCGACTCGGGGCGGGCAGCGTGATGTGGCGCGCGCTCGCCTGCGGTGTCGCGACAGAAAAGTGCGCGAGGCCATGAGCACAGCAAATTCCCTCCCGCAATCGCAGCATCCGAGTCTTGAATCGGAGCAGCGGGCGCACGAGCCGTCGATGGAGGAGATCCTCGCCTCGATTCGGCGAATCATCGCCGACGACGATGCCCTGCCGCTGATGCGCCGCCCCTCTCTCGTGACGCGGGAGCCGACTGCCGTGTCGGGCGAACCGCCATCCGATCTCCCGCGCCATCCGGCACCCGCTCCCTCTGCGCCGCCGGTGCATCTCGTGGCAGTCCCATCCGATGAATTGGCCGAGGAGCCCGCTGCCGCGACCAATGCTGAGTCGCTCGGTGCCGACGAGGTGGAACATGCGGCGCACGATCATGTCGCCGAGGAGTATCAGCTGCGGCCGTCCATGCCGGACTTGCCGCGCAGCGAAGAGGACGAACGTCCCTCCACAGCAGGGGGCTCGGGAGTGGACAGGCGCGTTGCAGTTACTGGCCCGGTCGCCCGTGAGCGCGACGACGCACAGAACATGCCGCTTGTCTCGCCCTCGACAGACGCATCTGTGGCCTCTTCCTTCCAGTCGCTCGCAACCAGCATGTTCCTGCGCGATTCCGATCTGATTGCGCGTACGGCGCGGGAGATGCTGCGGCCGATGCTCAAGCAGTGGCTCGACGACAATTTGCCGGTCATGGTCGAGCGGCTGGTCCGAGCCGAGATCGAGCGCGTGGCGCGAGGCCGGTAGGGCCAAGCATCTCCTCTTCATTGACTTCGCAGTTAGGGATCGCGTTTAAGCGGGCGCGCTTCCCGACCTGCTGCCCGCTGAAAAAACCTCATGGACAAGACGTTCGACCCTGCCGCCGTAGAACGCCGTGTCTCGGAGGCGTGGGAGCGGGCAGGGGCCTTCCGCGCCGGGCGCCCGGATCGCCTCGACGCGCCGCCGTTCTCCGTCGTCATTCCGCCGCCGAATGTCACGGGCTCGCTCCACATGGGGCACGCCCTCAACAACACGCTGCAGGACATTCTCTGCCGCTTCGAGCGTATGCGCGGCAAGGATGTGCTGTGGCAGCCCGGCACCGATCACGCCGGCATCGCCACGCAGATGGTGGTCGAGCGCCAGCTCATGGAGCGGCAGGAGCCGAACCGCCGCGCTCTCGGACGAGAGAAATTTCTTGAACGCGTCTGGACCTGGAAAGCTGAATCCGGCGGCACGATCGTCAATCAACTCAAGCGGCTCGGCGCCTCGTGCGACTGGTCGCGTGAGCGTTTCACGATGGACGAGGGCCTGTCGCGGGCGGTCGCGAAAGTTTTCGTGCAGCTCTATCGCGAGGGGCTGATCTATAAAGACAAGCGCCTCGTCAACTGGGATCCAGTTTTACAGACGGCGATCTCTGATCTGGAAGTCCAGCAAGTCGAAGTAAAAGGCCACCTCTGGCATCTCAAATACCCCGTGGTGGACAACGCCGGGAAAGAGACCGACGAGTTCATCATAGTTGCAACGACACGGCCTGAAACCATGCTCGGTGATACAGCGGTCGCGGTGCATCCTGACGACGAACGTTACAGACATCTGCATGGTCGGCGCGTGCGGTTGCCGCTCGTCGGCCGCTTAATTCGCATCGTCACCGATTCCTATTCCGATCCGGAGAAGGGCACCGGTGCAGTTAAGATAACGCCAGCACATGATTTCAACGATTTTGAAGTCGGTCGCCGGCACGACCTACCCATGATCAACGTGTTGACCGGGGACGGCCGCATCATCGCGTCTGATTTCGATGACATCGGACCCGCGAGGTATCCTGTCGAAGGACAGCCCAACCTACGAGAAACTGAAAACACAACGGGGCCTCTTGGGTTTGATATCGACGAAATTCCCGAAGAACTGCGTGGGAAATCTGTCCAGGAGGCACGCCGCAAAATCGTGGAAATGCTTGAAGCCCAGGGCGTGCTCGACAAAATCGAGCCGCACACTCACATGGTCCCGCACGGAGACCGCTCGGGTGCGGTTGTGGAGCCCTGGCTCACAGATCAATGGTATGTCGACGCGAAGACGCTCGCGGGCCCGGCACTTGCTGCGGTGCGCGAGGGCCGTGCGAATTTCGTCCCAAAAAACTGGGAGAAAACCTATTTCGAATGGCTCGAAAATATCGAGCCGTGGTGCATCTCGCGCCAACTCTGGTGGGGCCACCAGATTCCGGCATGGTATGCGCCGTGGGGCGCGGTGTATGTCGCCGAAAGCGAAGAGGAGGCAATCGCGGAAGCGCTCGGCGATGCCGTCACGCGCGAAATCTACGACGACGAAGAAGCGGCAAGAATAGCAGAGGACCCGCAGCGTTCGCGCGAGCTTTTGACGCGCGACGAAGACGTGCTGGACACCTGGTTTTCATCGGCGTTGTGGCCGTTCTCGACATTAGGCTGGCCTGACGAGACGCCGGAATTGAAGCGTTATTATCCGACCAGCGTTCTGGTCACTGGCTTCGACATCATCTTCTTCTGGGTCGCGCGAATGATGATGATGGGCCTGCATTTCCGCGGCGAGGTGCCGTTCCGCCACATCTACATCCATGCGCTGGTTCGCGACGAGAAGGGCGCCAAGATGTCGAAGTCGAAAGGCAACGTTATCGACCCGCTGCATCTTATCGACGAATATGGCGCGGATGCACTGCGTTTCACGCTTGCGGCGCTTGCGGCGCAGGGGCGCGACGTGAAGCTCTCGACGCAGCGCGTGGAAGGCTATCGTAATTTCGCAACAAAGCTTTGGAACGCATTTCGGTTCGCGGAGATGAACAAATGCGTTCA
This sequence comes from Methylobacteriaceae bacterium, assembly GCA_034669525.1. GTDB lineage: Bacteria > Pseudomonadota > Alphaproteobacteria > Rhizobiales > Beijerinckiaceae > JAFASC01. The sequence continues at coordinate 3,035 of JAXDNH010000217.1, forward strand.
TCTCGAGGCCTATGAATTCCGGTTGAATTCAGTCGAGATCAACCGCTGGATTCTGTCGGAGGCTGCCGCCGCCGCCGCCGAGGTGACTGCATCCATTGAGGCCTATCGCTTCAATGATGCGGCGCAGGCGGTCTATCGCTTCATCTGGAATGTCGTCTGCGACTGGTATCTGGAGCTGGTAAAGCCGCTGCTCGCCGGCGGCACGGAAGACGAGCAGCAGGAGACGCGCGAGACGATCGCCTTCGCTCTCGAGATTTGCGTCAAGCTCCTGCATCCGTTCATGCCATTCCTCACAGAAGAATTGTGGCATCAGACCCGCGCCGTGCCCGGAGCCGAGAATGTGCTCGCACTTGCGCCATGGCCCGATCTTGCCGGTTACGACAGTCCTGAAGATGAGGCGCAGATCGGCTGGATGATCGACCTGATATCGGAAATCCGCTCGGTTCGCGCCGAACTGAACGTGCCGGCGGCGGCACAGATTCCGCTCTTCCTCGTCGATGCTGCTCCCGACGTTGCGGCCCGGGCAGTCAAATGGAACGAGACCATCCGGCGGTTGGCGCGCTTGTCGGAGATTACCGCGGCCTCGACGGCTCCGCCCGGCGCGGTGCAGGCAATCGTTGGGCAGACTGCGATCGCGCTGCCGCTGGGAGATTTCATAGACGTCGCCGCCGAACGCGGCCGGCTGCAAAAAGAAATCGCCCGCGAAGAAAAGGACGGTGCAAAGCTCGATGCAAAGCTCGCCAATCCTGACTTCCTCGAACGCGCGCCTGAAGAGGTTGTCGAGGACAATCGCGAGCGCCGCGCCGAAGCGCTGGCGCGAGTCGCTAAGATGCGCGCAGCGTTAGAACGGCTCGCCGAACTCTAGCGCGCCGACCGCGCCTTCGGCGTCGCCGAGCTGGCCACTTCCGGCGCTGGTCGGCGCGACGGTTTCGCCTCCACGCCAAGCGGCTTCTGCGGGGTGAGCCGGCTCGCCTTTTCAAGCGAGATCAGCGTCTGCCTATTTGCAACCAAACCGGACGCGTTCGACACGCTGACGAAGTCGCTTTCACGATGAGACGGGCCACCATCGCCGCGGTAAACCATCAAGCCCTTCGCCGTCACGACGACGTCGCCCGCGCGCAGCGTCGGATCGTTGAGGAAAGGCCCGAGCGGTCCCTTGCCCGGTTTCACCGCTTTGATCGCCGCCATCACCTCTTTGGGGGATGGCCCATGCGGGATCCCCCCAAACTCACCCGGACGGTGCGGCCGCTCATCGTCGTAAGGGTCCGAATATCCCGGTGGACCCGAGTAGCCGTAAGGACGTGGGCCGTAACCATAGGACGGCGCCGGCACATAGCCTGGTGCCGGCGCGTAGGCCGACCGGCCCTCGTGCGGCGAGCCGCCAAAGAGGAACGCAAACGGATTGGAGCTCTGGGCCGAGGCGGCGCCTGCGAGCGAGACGGCGGCGGCGAGCGCAAGGAGAGAACATGCGGAGCGGGCCGGCTTGGCTCCCAATCTGCCAGGAATCATTTTGCTTTCCCTCACCCGTTCCCCGCCCGTCTAACAGCACAGGTGGCCGATCGGTTGCGTGCCAAATCGCACAGCTGAGCAGAGCTTCCCGGAAACGGGCTCGCAGCTGCCATTAGTGTTATTAGCGGAGGTCTCGCGCCGATCGGGGACGCGAGGCCGGCGCACGGGGCTGTGACCAAAGCGCCACTCTCGTTTTTATACGTGCTTCGAGAATAGCCATCCCATTGAGTCGATTGCCAAAGCACGGCTTACTGAGGGAGCCGTAAGAAGGGTGACTCTATGCTTTGCAAACCGCTTCTCCCGGCGCTCGTCACGACATGCATGGTCAGTTCGGCTTTTGCCGCAGACCTCCCGTCGCCAAAGGCGCCGCCGCCGGCCCCTTACATCTCACCGGTCCCGGTCTCCGGCTGGACCGGCTTCTATGTCGGCGTGAACGCGGGTGGCACTTTCAGTGGCTCGGCAATCGCGCTGACCCCTTCTTCGGATTTCGGGCCGTTCCCGTCCGGATTTGCGTCCGCGCAGGCGATCGGCGCTTATCCCATCTTCCTTGCGAGCCGGCGGACGACTTTCATCGGCGGCGGACAGGCCGGCTTCAATTATCAATTCGGTATGTTCGTCGCGGGCTTCGAAGCCGACATTCAGGGTCTTCCGCAGCGGAACGCCGTGTCGGCGACGCTGTTCAATCCCGCTCCGCCGCCGGCGAATTTCAGCGCTCCCGTGTTCGGCACCGCCACTGTCGCGCGCCGCCTGGATTATCTCGGAACTGCGCGCGGCCGTCTCGGCGTCGCCTTCGATCGTGCGCTGGTATACGCGACCGGCGGTCTTGCCTACGGCGGCACCGATTTGGCTTATACCGGCACGATCGGCTTCCCGAGCGCGCCGACTGTGCTTCTTAGCGGGACCTCATCGACCACTCGCATGAGCCTAGGCTATGCGCTCGGCGGTGGCGTGGAATACGCCTTCTGGAACAACTGGTCGGTCAAGGCAGAGTACCTCTATTACAATCTCGGCCGGCACTCGACGATCATCGGCGGATCCTTCACCAATTTTGCACCGACGACGGGAGGCTTCTCGACGGCTTCGGTGCGCGACGACGGTCACATCGTTCGCGCGGGCCTGAACTACCGCTTCGGCTGGGGTGTGCCGGCACCCGTGGTCGCGCGCTACTGATCACGATTCGTCCTTGTGAAAGGCCCGGCTGACTGCCGGGCCTTTCATTTTTCATATGTCAGCTGGGCGTTTCCCGCACGTTCCCGCGGCAGAGGTCTTGTGACTTTCGTGACACAGCGCAAATGCTTCTTTTGAAAGCAAAACTTGGTCACAAAATGTGCCCGCATTCAGCCATGAATCACCGGCTAATTTGATCATTCAAGAGGAGCCGGTGAGGCGCCGTAGGTCTATCCGCCACTAGCGGAACGCCGGTTCGGAACGCACTTATCAGCCACTGGGGGATTGCCGCGCCAGCGGCGACAGGGCGAACGAGCAGGCCTCGTTCGCCACAGGTCGAGTTTTGTGTCGAGGAACGATGGACGCGCGCGCGGTCGATAAATCGAAGCTGCCAAGCCGGCACGTGACCGAGGGGCCGGAACGCGCGCCGCATCGCTCCTACCTCTACGCGATGGGGTTGACGCGCGAGCAGATTCACCAGCCGCTCGTCGGCGTCGCGTCGTGTTGGAACGAGGCTGCGCCCTGCAACATCTCGCTGATGCGCCAGGCGCAGGCGGTGAAAAAAGGTGTCGCCGCCGCCAACGGCACGCCGCGCGAGTTCTGCACGATCACCGTGACCGATGGCATCGCGATGGGTCACCAGGGCATGAAGTCCTCGCTCGTCTCGCGCGAAGTCATCGCCGATTCGGTCGAACTGACGATCCGCGGCCATTGCTATGATGCGCTCGTCGGACTTGCCGGCTGCGACAAGTCGTTGCCCGGCATGATGATGGCGATGCTGCGCCTCAACGTGCCGTCGATCTTCATCTACGGCGGCTCGATCCTTCCGGGCTCGTTCCGCGGCCACCCCGTGACCGTGCAGGATCTGTTCGAGGCCGTCGGCCAGCATTCAGTCGGCGCCATGTCGGACGAAGATCTCGACGAACTCGAGATGGTCGCCTGTCCGTCCGCCGGCGCCTGCGGCGCTCAATTCACCGCGAATACGATGGCGACGGTCTCCGAGGCGATCGGCCTCGCGCTACCCTATTCGGCGGGCGCGCCGGCGCCTTATGAAATTCGCGACCGCTTCTGCATGCTGGCGGGCGAGATGGTCATGGAGCTTGTCTCGCGCAACATCCGCCCGCGCGACATCGTCACCTTGAAGGCGCTGGAGAACGCTGCCACTGTCATCGCCGCGACCGGCGGCTCGACCAACGGTGCGCTGCATCTGCCCGCGATGGCGCATGAGGCGGGCATCAAGTTCGATCTCTTCGACGTCGCCGAAATCTTCAAGCGCACCCCCTACATCGCGGACCTGAAACCCGGCGGACGCTACGTCGCCAAAGATATGTTCGAGGCGGGCGGCATCCCGCTGCTCATGAAGACGCTACTCGACGAGGGTTTTTTGCACGGCGACTGCCTGACGGTCACCGGGCGCACGATCGCGGAAAACATGGCTTCGGTGAAATGGAACGATAAGCAGGATGTCGTGCGCCGCGCATCCGACCCGATCACCAAGACGGGCGGTGTCGTTGGGCTGAAAGGGAATCTCGCACCGGAAGGCGCGATCGTGAAGGTCGCTGGCATGTCGCAGGACAAGCTGACCTTCAAGGGGCCGGCGCGCTGCTTCGACACGGAAGAGGCGGCGTTCGAAGCTGTGTCAAAACGCACTTACCAAGAAGGCGATGTTCTGGTCATTCGCTATGAGGGCCCGAAAGGAGGCCCCGGCATGCGCGAAATGCTGTCGACCACCGCCGCATTATTCGGGCAGGGGATGGGCCACAAAGTCGCGCTCGTCACCGACGGCCGGTTCTCCGGCGCGACGCGCGGCTTTTGCATCGGACATGTCGGACCCGAAGCAGCGGTTGGCGGACCGATCGCGCTTCTGCGCGATGGCGATATTATCGAGATCAATGCGATCGATGGAATTTTAAATGTCGCCTTGAGCGAAGCGGAACTCGCCGAGCGTAAGAAGGGTTGGACTGCGCCGAAGTCCGGCTACGGCTCCGGCACACTCTGGAAGTACGCGCAGACGGTGGGTCCGGCCGTTTCCGGCGCGGTGACCCATCCCGGGGCGCAGGGTGAAAGCCACGTCTATGCGGATATCTAAGGGACTGGCCCTCGCCGCCTTCCTCAGCCTTGCGCCCGCAGTCGCGAGCGCGCCGACGCTCGCTCTTGACGGTCCAGAATCAGCGGCTCTCTCGACGAAGCCGCTGCCGATCTTCAAGAATCCACGACAGGCGTTGCGCGAGGGGCTCGACTCCTATCGCTCTGGCAATGCCAAGAACTCCGTCGATGCGCTGCGATTCGCGGCTGAGGGCGGCGAGTCGCTGGCGCGCTGGAAGCTCGGACGCATGTATGCCGACGGCGATGGCGTCACCCGCGACGACATCAAGGCCTATCATTACTTCTCGCAAATCGTCGCCGGGTACAACGAGGACGATTTGGCAGGGCGGGAGACGGCGATCATCTCGAGCGCCTTTGTCGCGCTCGGCGTGTACAATCTGAACGGCATCGCCAATTCGAGTGTGAAGGCCAATCCGGAACACGCGATCGAAATGTTTCATTACGCGGCGACGAATTTCGGCGACGCCAACGCGCAGTACAATCTCGGACGGCTCTATCTCGGCGGCTCGCCCGGCGTCGACAGGGACGCCCGCCAGGCGGCCCGATGGTTGAGCCTCGCGGCCGAGAAGGGCAATCCCGCGGCGCAGGCGCTACTCGGGCAAATGCTGTTCAACGGCCAGGAAGGCGTTTTGCGCCAGCGGGCGCGAGGTCTGATGTGGCTTACGCTCGCGCGCGACGCCGCCACGGGGCCAAGCGATCAGTGGATCATCGAACTCTATGAGAAGGCGATCAGCGCCGCGAGCGATCCGGACCGGCAGATGGCGCTCGCCTATCTCGAGGCGCATCTGCAGAAACGCGACTGAGCCCGCGCTTGTCTAAAATTCGCGTCGGCGTCGGCGGCTGGACTTACGAGCCATGGCGCGAAACGTTTTATCCGGCTGATCTGCCGAAGGCGCGCGAACTCGAATATGCGAGCCGCAAGCTCACCTCGATCGAGATCAACGGCACGTTTTATCGCGGCCAATCACCGGCGACATTCCGCAAATGGGCTAGCGAGACGCCGGACCATTTCGTCTTCTCGCTGAAGGCGCATCGGGTCACGACGAACCGGAAAGATTTGTCCGAGGCGAAATCCGCGATCGATCGGTTTCTCGAAACCGGTCCTCTCGAACTCGGCGAGAGGCTTGGACCGATCCTGTGGCAGCTCGCGCCGACGAAGCGGTTCAATGCGGATGAAATCGAGACCTTCCTTTCCTTTTTGCCGCACGAGATCGGCGGATGGCGTTTGCGCCACGCGATTGAAGCGCGGCATGCAAGCTTTCGCGATCCGGCTTTCATTGAGCTTGCGCGCAAACATCGCGTGGCAACCGTCTTCGCGCACTCCGAGAAATACGCCGAGCTTTACGACGTGACCGGCGACTTCATTTATCTGCGCCTGCAGGAATCGCAGTCCGTGGAACCGAAAGGTTATCCACCGCCCGCGATTACGAAATGGGCAAAACGCATCAGGCAATGGGCGGCAGGTGACGCGCCGGACGATCTGCCGGTCATCTCGAAGGAGAAAATGCCGGAAATACCGCGCGACTGCTTCGTCTATGTGATCAGCGGCGCGAAGGAGCGCGCGCCCGCGGCTGCTTTGGCGCTGATCGAGGAATTGAACGGCGCCAATTGATTCAACAGATGCGGCGTGATCCTCAGTGAACGAGAGCATCAAGCATCGGCTTAATGTCCCGGATACCTGCCGGAATCTCTTTCAAGCCAAAATAACCATAGGCGCGCGCTCTGGTGAATTTCACTCGCGCTATAGGATCACCTAATTCGATTGCACGTTCGAAAAGTCTACGAGCCTTTGAACGTGCGTATCTTCCTTCAACCCGCAATTCGATTTCAGCCAAGAGCCTCATAGCCGCTGCCAACCCTCGCTCCACCCCGCCGCTCAAAATGTTCCGTGCTTCATCGACCGCTCCTCGCACGAACGCCAAATAGCCCGCCCGAAGCAGTCCCATATCAGAGCCGCGTTCGAATGCCCGGCGATACCATTCTTCTGCACGCGTCGGATCGACCGCCGTGCCGAGGCCAGATTCCAGGGCGGCCGCGACTTGCTGCATACTCCAAACAGACCCTTCCTCAGCGAGCGCAAGGAATTCCGAAAAGGCGCGACCGGGATCGATCTCCCACAGCTCGTATAGCTCACGCAGGCGCGCTTGATCAGTCTCGACCTGGAACAAGGCGTCGCTATTCAGGCCTCGATATTCCTGGGCTCGAACCTGCTGCTTCAGGTCCGCGACCCGGCCCGGGGATTGCCGCTCGATAAGCCATTCTAGGAACTGGCATATGATGCAATGCATGGGCTCAGACGCACGCTGCGCGATCTGGGTTCTTAGAGCCGACTTGTTTACAAGCGGTGTGAGGATTACGCGCCTTCAGAAGCGCTCGGAAAGAATGCACTAATCCTCATCCCCGCCCGCGGTACGGCGGCACACCCTGATCCGGCACCCACACGCCATCGGGCGGCGCGCCGGTCTGCCAGAACACGTCGATCGGGATGCCGCCGCGCGGATACCAATAGCCGCCGATGCGAAGCCACGTCGGCGCCAATAGCGCCACCAGATCCTTGCCGATGCGCACGGTGCAATCTTCATGGAAGGCCCCGTGATTGCGGAACGAGAAGAGATAAAGCTTCAGCGATTTCGATTCGACCAGCCACTTCCCCGGCACATAGTCGATGACGAGATGGGCAAAATCCGGCTGTCCCGTCACCGGGCAGAGCGAGGTGAATTCGGGCGCGGTGAAGCGCGCGAGATAACGCACGTCCCGATGCGGGTTTTCGACGCGGTCGAGTTCCGCCTCCTTGGGTGAGGCGGGGACCTTCACCTGCTTGCCAAGCAGTTCGGGGCCGGTATGGCTCTTCGGCACTTCTTTCTCCGGACGCTTCACATGAACAATATCTTGGCGAGCTGGCAGCTCTGGGCGCTTCTCTCGGCCGCCTTCGCGGCGCTGACCGCGATCTTCGCCAAAGTCGGAGTGGAGCATGTCGCCTCCGACTTTGCGACCCTGATTCGCACCTGTGTAATCCTGGTTATTGTAACGGGCATTGTTTGGGGTACCGGGCAGTGGCAGGCGCCGCGCTCGGTTTCGAGCCGCACCTACCTTTTCCTGGTCCTGTCTGGGATTGCGACAGGCGCCTCGTGGCTCTGCTATTTCCGCGCCCTGAAGCTCGGCGACGCTGCGCGGGTCGCGCCGATCGACAAGCTCAGTGTCGTCCTGGTGGCGGTCTTCGGCGTCACCTTTCTTGGCGAGCGGCTTTCCGGTTTCGGCTGGGCCGGAATCGGCCTGATCGCCGCCGGGGCGGTGCTTGTCGCCATCCAAGCCTGAGGGCAGGGGCTTCCGGCCTGCGGCGGCGCATCGTACAAGGCCCGCGCCCCAGCCGATTTCCCTTGCCGGAGACCGAATGACCCAGATCGTCGATATCGTCGCCCGCGAAATCCTGGACAGCCGCGGCAATCCGACTGTCGAAGTCGATGTCATCCTCGACGACGGCTCGATGGGCCGCGCCGCCGTGCCGTCGGGCGCTTCGACTGGCAAGCACGAGGCGGTGGAGCTGCGCGACGGCGACAAGCGGCGCTACGGCGGCAAGGGCGTCGAGAAGGCCGTGCGCAGTGTCAACCGCGACATCCTCGAGGCGCTGTCCGGCATGGAAGCCGAGGACCAAGTGGCGATCGACGACACCATGCGCCGCCTCGACGGCACGCCCAACAAGGCCCGGCTCGGCGCCAATGCCATCCTCGGCGTCTCGCTCGCGGTCGCGAAGGCCGCCTCGGAAGGTGCCGGTCTGCCGCTCTACCGCTACGTTGGCGGCACGTCGGCTCGCGTGTTGCCGGTACCGATGATGAACATCGTCAATGGTGGTGCGCATGCCGACAACCCGATCGACTTTCAGGAATTCATGATCCTGCCGCTCGGCGCTGCGTCGCTGAAAGAAGCGGTGCGCTGGGGCGCGGAAGTCTTCCACACGCTCAAAGCAGCGCTGAAAGCGGCCGGCCACAACACCAATGTCGGCGATGAAGGCGGCTTCGCGCCGAATCTCCCGTCGGCCGAAGCCGCCCTCGATTTCGTGTTGAAGGCGATCGAGAGTGCCGGCTACACGCCCGGCGAAGATATCGCCGTTGGTCTCGATTGCGCCGCGACCGAGTTCTTCAAAAAAGGCGCTTACGTCTACGACGGCGAGGGCAAGACGCGCTCGAAGGAGGCACAGGCCGATTACCTCGCAAGCCTTGTGAAATCCTATCCGATCGTCACGATCGAGGACGGCATGGCCGAAGACGATTGGGACGGCTGGAAGCTGCTCACCGACAAAATCGGGAATAAGTGCCAGCTGGTTGGCGACGATCTCTTCGTCACCAATGTCGAGCGCCTGTCGCAAGGCATAAAGAAGAAGGTTGCGAACTCCATTCTGATCAAGGTCAACCAGATCGGCACGCTGACCGAGACGCTTGCCGCGGTCGACATGGCGCATCGCGCCGCCTACACCACCGTCATGTCGCATCGCTCCGGCGAGACGGAAGATGCGACTATCGCCGATCTTGCGGTTGCGACGAATTGCGGGCAGAT
>JAXDNH010000218.1:0-2598 GCA_034669525.1 Methylobacteriaceae bacterium
GGTGCGTCGTTGGGCCTGGTATATGGATAGGCGGCGAAGGTGCCGACGCGAGCACCTGCCGCGAAGCGATAGTGGAAGGCGGTCCCGCGTCGTGAAACTGCAGCACTACATCGGCGGCCTGGAAGGATTGCCGGAGCCGCTGAGCGTGGAGCCGCCGCGTGGAGAAGCGGGTGTTCGTCGAAGACTGGGAGACACGGATCTTCGGTATCCACGTGGCGATGATGGGGCTCTCCAACCACCTCGGTGCGGCGTTGGCAAAGTATCCGATCCAAGACGTGCCCACGACGTTCAAGGACTACTGGACATGGGGGCACCTGCGCAGTAGTGCAGAGGCGATGGACCTGATCGACTACTTCAGGTTGCGCTACTACGAGAGGTGGCTCGGCGGATTCCGTAGGCGATCAGGCTGGGAATGATGAGCAGGGCGCTCACCGCAGCTGCGTTGGCTCCGCTGCCTTGGTTTGGCCGAGATCCTGACGTATATGGCGCCTGCGGCACGAAGCCTCGCTGTGGGCCGCTGGTGCTGGCCGGCGGGGTGCCGGCGGCCGGGAGGGGCGTGTATGGAGCGGCAGTCCGCTGATGCGGTCCCCCATGTCCGGTGTTAAGGGACTGGCGATTGGCGGTCACCGTGTGCCATAGCGCGATCAACTGCACGGCAACCGTTGTTAGTTCCGCGGTGACTTTGGACTCCAGTTGCTTTGCCCCGACGGGGTTCTGGCTTCGGTAAACCAGGTATCCGATCCCCGCAGCTAGTGCCGCCACGACGTAGAGCGCGAGGAAGAAGCGTGGCAGAAACAGCCACCAAAACGCCAGCGCTGCGAAGGCGACGATCAATCCGGTTGCTGTGAGCACCACCGCCGCCGAGGGCGCGGGGGTTTGGGACGGACCGATCGTCGGCGGCCTGCCAGGGATGGGCTGCCGGGCCCCAGGGTGGATGCGGTGTTCAGCCGGCATGGGCCTAGGCGGTGCTGGGGGATTCGACCATGCGACTGGCCTGCCACCGGGTGTCTGGATAGGGCCGGTGTCTTCGGTCGGCACGGCGCGCGCGATCGGCGGGTAAGGCGGGTGAACTTCGGGTTAGCAGGCATTTTTCGGTTCGCGGCGGCATCAGATGGCGTCTGGCCCGAGCGCGCGATCCGCGGGATCTGGGGTGTTGGATACGGACCCGTTGGAGAGGCCGCGGCTTGCGGAATCCGTTGAGTTACACCGGTACCCGCCGCTGCCCTCCTAGACCCTGCTGGGTTTTCGCTTCTCGTGCGCTCGGTGGGGTCATGCGCATTCCGGGGCGGTGTGTGGTGTTCAGCTGGTGTCTGGCCGCGCGGGGTGTGCCCGAAGTGCTCGGCGGCCTGGCCCAGATAGTCGGCGTGCTTGTCGGGATAGTCGGCGTGCTTGTCGGCCGACGGCTCATTGGGCGCAGCGAACTTCGATGTCGCTGGCTCATCGGGAAGCAGCTCGCGCCACCGCCGTCGCGGGTCATCGTTGGTCATGCTGAACCCCCCACCTCGCGTGTCCGGCCGTGGGCCCGACGATGCATCTCAGCGTTGTCTCAGTTAATCGGATGCGAGCGGCGTCCGCAGGGCTTTCGCGGCGTAGCCGGTGACCCGCGTTCCATCTCCTGCGGCACCGATACTCCCGACACGCGGGGATTTCCTCTGGATTGGGCGAACCCGCATCCATTGATCGGGAAACGGATGCACCGCGTTGGGGGCACTCGTAAGCGCAAACGGCGTTCGGTCACACCGTTCGACGACGACATAGTTCCCGACGTGGAACTCGTCCCCAGTGCGTTGGGACCCGTGTCCGGCGCAACTGGAGACGAAGGTAGCGGTCGACACGACAACGGCGTAGCGAAGCCGACGACGGATAAGGGGGGCATGCTAGCTCCTGGTTGCCTGATCTGGTGCTGCGCATCCGGTCGCTGAACTACCTCGCTACCAGGGCGCGTCAGCCCAGCCGAGGTAGGTGGCTCCCGGCATCGGACCATGACCATGATTTCCGCCAGATATCATGGCTAATCGCTATTAGCCATGACTTGTACTGTTTACTCTCCCAACGACTTTCGGAGCGTCCGACTGCGGCGAACTCTGCATACTGCATCAGATGATTATGTGCAGGCTGTCAGGATGCCAGCGTCTGGAGGAAGATCTCCCAGAGCCGCGGTGTGCGAGTCTGCGGGCAGGCCATGACTCCGGCGTTGTTGACCAGGACATCCAGCGGCCCGTCCCAGGCGGCGACGAACGACGCGACCGATGCCCGGTCAGCGAGGTCCACCGGCGCGACCAGGATATGGGTGTTGCCGGTGGTGGCCACGATCTCCGAGGCGACGCGCTGTCCTGCGTCGGCGTTACGGAACGCGAGGGTCACCTCCGCGCCTGCGGCGGCGAGCGCACGCGCGGTCTCCAGGCCGATGCCAGATGCCCCACCGTCACGATGACCCGGTTGCCGCCCCGAGGTACGCCCGTTCACGTCGCCAGGCCGAGGGCCAGCGCGAGGTCCTGTACCGTCAGATCGGGCATGTCTCCGGCGGGGTGGTGCTGAACATCGGTCGGGGAAGTCTTGATCGGAACGTTGGCGGGCGACAGGCAGACAGTTCCCGAG
>JAXDNH010000219.1:0-3631 GCA_034669525.1 Methylobacteriaceae bacterium
CCGAGCCGACCCATTCCCTGAATTCGTCGGGACAAAAGCCCGTCGAAGACACCCCTTCCCGCTTAAATCTCGATGTATACCCACTCGTTACGATCTCGCGTTCGTCGACAATGACAAACATGGATCAAGCCCCCGAATCACCGCCGCAGCCCATATGAATCCTGCGACTCCGGTTCGTCAAACAAATTCCACAAGCGTTAATGGGCCTGTGGATTCAAATCCCGTCTTACGAGTCGTAAGAGTCACATGAATCCGGGAGTTGTGGCGCACCTTAACGAATAATTAACCAACTAAGCTGGTCAGGCCGCATGCGCTCCGGCCAATGACTCGAATAGCGCCCAGACCCCGTCGGGCCGCTCGACATGGGCGTTGTGCCCGGCCTCGGAGATGGCTTCTGCCGCCCGATCGTGGCGGCGCATCTCATCGAGACCGACCATCGCGTCGAACGCTCCGGCGGCGAAATGCACCCGCGCTTTGATCCCGCGGAGAAGATCGTCGATCGGCGGGACACCGACGCCATTCACGCGCGGATCGGCGGCCAAACGAAACCGACCCGCTTCTTCTGCAATCCCCAGATTTGCCACCTCGGAATCCGCCGCGACGAGTCCGTTGAGCCCCGAGACGCGCAGATAACGGTCGATGGCCGCGTCGCGATCGTCGAACCAACGCACCGGCGCCTCCGCGAGACTTGTCATGCGGGCAATATCATCTGCACTCCATTGCAGCTTCACGCCAAGCGCGAGCACGTGGCTGACGCTGATGCCGAACCAGCCCGTCGCGAGCATCAGCCCGACGACACCGCCCATGGAGTGGCCGATAATCGCGACAGGCGCGGCGCCCGGCCCAACGATTTCCGCGACTGCGGCGACGTGGGCGCCATAGCTGTAGACCGCGCTTGCATGCGATCGCCCGTGACCGGGCAGGTCGGGCGCGATCCAGCGCCCTGGCCAATGCTTCTCGACAAACGGCAGCAGATTGCGCCAGACGCCGGCATTGGCGCCGAGCCCATGCAGCAGCAGGAGCGCCGGATCGCCGCTGCCGCCGGACTCGATAAACATCGCCGCGCTTCAGGCGGCGGCCTTCTCCTGATCCTGCGACCAGCGGCCGAGCGCTGCGAGCCCGTTCATGCGCGCACGATGCGCGAAGGCCGCCTGCGCCGCGGCCACATTCCCCGGCTTGCCAGACCAGGCCTTCTGCGGCGCCGCCTGCAGCGCGCGGCCATAGCTGAAGGTGATCGCCCAAGGCAGCGGGCCCAGGCGATTGATCGCGTCGAGATTGGCGGTCGCGTCCACATCCGACTGGCCGCCGGACAGGAAAGCAATGCCCGGCACGGCGACAGGGACGCAGCGCTTGAACAGCCGCACCGTCGCCTCGGCGATCTGATCGGGCGAGGCCTGCTTTTCCGACTTTTTGCCGGCGATGACCATGTTTGGCTTGAGCACGCTGCCTTCGAGGAAAACGCGCGCTTCGAACAATTCATCGAACACGGTGCGCAGCACTAATTCGGTGACTTCGTAACAGCGGTCGAGATCGTGCGCGCCGTCCATCAGCACTTCCGGCTCGACGATCGGCACGATATCGGCCTCCTGACATAAAGCGGCGTAACGACCGAGCGCATGCGCGTTGGCTTTAACGGCGTAGTCGGTGGGGATGCCGTCGGCGATATCGATGACCGCGCGCCATTTGGCAAAGCGCGCGCCGAGGTCGTAATATTCCTTGAGGCGCCCGGCGAGGCCGTCGAGACCTTCCGTGATTGTCTCGCCGGGAAAATTCGGCAGCGGCTTGGCACCCTGGTCAACCTTGATGCCGGGGATGGACCCAGCCGCTTCGATCAACTTGACCAGCGGCGTGCCGTCTTTGGCTTTCTGGCGGATCGTCTCATCGTAGAGGATCACCCCCGAAATGTGGTTCTTCATTGCGTCCATCGAGCGGAACATGAACTCGCGATAATCGCGCCGAGTGTCGGGCGTGGAATCGACGCCGATCGCGTCGAAGCGCTTCTTGATCGTGCCCGAGCTTTCGTCCGCCGCGAGGATGCCTTTGCCGTCCGCAACCATTGCGCGGGCCACTTTGGCGAGCTGGTCCTTGTTCATCGTGGTCTCCCCTGATCGCATCTAAAGAATATCGGCTGCGGCGGCTTCAGGTCGAGCCGCTACGCAGCGCCGCGACTCCCGGCAGCGTCTTACCCTCGAGCCACTCGAGAAAGGCGCCACCGGCGGTCGAGACATAGGTGAAAGCATCCGCAACGCCGGCGTGATTCAGCGCGGCCATCGTATCACCGCCGCCGGCAACTGAAAGCAGCGCGCCATCCTTGGTGAGACGCGCCGCCGCGCGAGCGACCTCGACCGTACCGTTGTCGAAAGGCTCAAGCTCGAACGCTCCAAACGGTCCGTTCCAGACGAGGGTTTTCACGTCCTTGAGCAGCATGCATACGGCATCGATCGTCTTTGGTCCGATGTCGAGGATCATATCGCGGGCGCCAACATGGTCCACGTCGACCACTTTCGCTTCGGCGTGCGCTTTGAATTCGGCCGCTACGGTCGCATCGACCGGAAGGACAATCCGGCAGGAGCCTGCAGCTGCATTCTTCAGAATCGTTCGTGCCGTATCGAAGAGGTCCTTCTCGCAAAGCGATTTGCCGATCTCCTTGCCGCCGGCCGCAAGGAACGTATTGGCCATGCCGCCGCCAATCGCCAGAATATCAACCTTCTTCAGGAGATTGCCCATGAGTGCGAGCTTGGTCGAGATTTTCGCGCCGCCGACGACCGCCATCACAGGCCGGAGCGGATTGTCGAGCGCTCTGCCGAGGGCGTCGAGTTCTGCATGCATAGCCCGGCCCGCATATGCCGGGAGCTTATGCGCAAGGCCCTCGGTCGAGGCGTGCGCGCGATGCGCGGCGGAAAAAGCATCGTTGACATAAATGTCGCCGAGTTCGGCAAGCGCCGCGACAAAAGCGGGATCGTTCTTCTCCTCGCCTTTGTGGAAGCGCGTATTTTCAAGAAGCAGCACGTCGCCATCCCGCAGTTTGGCGATGGAAGCTTTCGCGGCATCGCCGATGCAATCGGCCGCGAAGGCGACCGGCTTGCCGAGATGCTCTGCAAGCACCGGCGCAATCGGCTTTAACGAGTTCGCCTCGTCCGGCCGGCCCTTCGGACGGCCAAAATGGGCGAGAAGGATGACCTTTCCGCCCTTCTCCACGATCTCACGGATCGTCGGCAGGATGCGGTCTATTCGCGTCGCATCCGTGACCCTGCCGTTTTCCATCGGCACATTGAGATCGACGCGCACGAGAACGCGTTTGCCTCTTACGTCGGCGTCGTCGAGGGTACGAAAACCATTCTTCATCGCGTCATCTCGGGGGATGCGCGGTTATACCAGCTTTCCCATCGCGACGGCGGTATCCGCCATACGGTTCGAGAACCCCCATTCGTTGTCGTACCAGGACATGACGCGCACGAGCGTTCCGTCCAACACCTTGGTCTGATCGACGTGGAACACGGAAGAATGCGGATCGTGGTTGAAGTCGATCGAGACGTTCGTCGCCTCGGTATAGCCGAGAATGCATTTGAGCTACTGCTTTGCCGCACGCTTGACGGCTTCGGTGATCTCCTCTTTGCTCGTCGAACGCTTC
>JAXDNH010000220.1:0-8496 GCA_034669525.1 Methylobacteriaceae bacterium
GCTGCCATAACGGATGTGTTTCCGTGAAGGGTCGTTCCTTGTCCGGATTTCCTGTGATCTCAATCGTTGACGACGATGCATCTGTCCGCACCGCGACGCAAAACCTCGTCAGGTCGCTCGGATATACGGCCCATATTTTCGCTTCGGCCGAAGCCTTCCTCCAGTCAGCGCAACTGGAAGAGACCTGGTGCGTCATTGCGGACGTCCAGATGCCGGGCATGAGCGGTGTGGAGCTGCAGTTTCATCTGCGCGGGAGGGGTTATCGCGTGCCGTTTATTTTTATCAGCGCCTTTCCAGAAGAGAATGTTCGCGAGCGCGCGCTCAAAGGCGGAGCAATTTGCTTCCTGACGAAGCCGTTCGACGGCTGCGTTCTGATCGAGCATCTGCAGACGGCGTTGGAACAGCACCGCGGCGAGTCGAATAAGGGATAGGTTCGGCTCCCGGCACGCTCGCGGGCGATTTGCGGCCGATCTTGGAAGCTCAAGCTCACGACTGAGCCGAAAAAGGGGCCGGCGGCTGTGCGCCGCCGGCCCATCTCGCCAGCATCGCGCGAACTTGCCCGCGGGAGGAGACGGGGATCGCGTCGGCCACCGAGGCGGAAGGACGGGGAGACGAACCGCCCTCGGGGGACTTGATGCTGGCGGTACCGAAACGGGCTTGCACCAGGGATAATATCCGTTCCGATGACGCGTCACTTATATCGAGTTCGCTGCTCGCGCGCTGGAGCGCCGTTGCCGCTTCTCGTTCAAAGTTGCCCCAACTCGCCGACGTCGCATGCAAAAGCGCATCCTAGAGATCGCCGGACAAGACAGTGGATGCCCGTAGTTGCCCGCCTGCGCAGGCAAGAATTGCGTTGTGAGGACGAGCGATGCCGTTCTAAACCTAGGTATAGGTTTTTCGACCTCCAACCAAACCTAAGTCCGATGGAGCAATAGAGGGCGGCCACTTACTCTGCGTTCAAGAAAACAAGAGGGCGGAACGAACAAGGCTCCGAAACCTGAACGCGAGGCTCGATTGTCATGTTGACCAATTCCTTGGCGAACCGTCCCACGGCTACAGGACTATTCGACGGAAGTCCTGTCCGCCTTCCAACCTATCCTGTTTCGGTATCGCGTCCGCGGCCCGCCCGCATGGACGACGTTAGGCGTTTCGGGCTGTCCAACCATGAGCACTCAATCGGACGTTCGTCACCAACGGTAGATGTCTCGCCGCGTCGCCTCGTTGCGCGTCGGGGAAGGAAGTGGCAAGGCATGGAAGCCGAGTTCGTGCAGGCGACGAGCCACGACCGAATCGAATACAGCTTCCGCTCGCCCGTGCACCTGCTGGCCGTATACCAGCATGGGTCGCGCCGCGACGGAGAGTCGTACGTCGAAGGCTTGCCGCGATCGACGCTACGCGATGTGACCAAGAAGCTCATATTTGTGCCGGCCGGTCACCAGTATCGGGAATGGCACGATCCGCGCACGCTGCCAAGCGTTATGTATTTCTATTTCGACCCGGCGGAGCTGCAGGGTCTCTTTGAAGCAACCGATACGGACATGGTGTTCGCGCCGCGCCTTTTCTTCGAGGATGCGACGATCTGGAGCACGGCGGTGAAGCTTAAGCAGGCGATCGATGCGCGGGACGCCGAGAACCAGCGCTATCTCGAGGCTCTTGGCATCGTGCTGGTGCATGAACTGATTCGACTGAACCGCGGAACTCCGCGCATCGAGGCTCCCGTCCGGGGCGGGCTTGCTGCCTGGCAGCAGCGGATCGTAACTGCATACATCGACGAACACCTGCCCGAGCAGATATCACTCGCGACCCTCGCCGGGCTGGCGCGGCTGAGCACTTATTATTTCTGCCGCGCGTTCAAACAGTCGTTCGGCATTCCGCCGCATCGCTACCACACCAGCCGGCGCATCGAGCAGGCGAAGGTCATGTTGGCTGCCCGGAAGTATTCCGTGACCGAGGTCGGCTTAACCCTCGGTTTCAGCGATACGAGCTCCTTCACCGCCGCGTTCCGGAAGATCGCCGGACAAACGCCGAGCACCTATCACCGGAGCCTCGGATGAGATCGCGCGGTTTGCAATTGCGCTCCTCAGATGCCGAGATTCGAGCTGCGACACCCCAACTTCAGATCAAGGTGTGAAAATGACAGTTCCAGCCTATCGGCCCGCGGAAAGACGGAACCGGCCTCTCTTATTTAAGCCAACAGCTCCCTTCCGCGGCAGCGACTCCTACGCCGCGGAGGACCAAAGCAACGCAGGACAGGGAGGGCTCTTGTTTGAACGAGCCGATGACGCGCGGGCATCGGGTGTTTACTATCCTGAAACGTTGAAAACAATGTGCAGGGCGTTTGATCTCGCTTGGAAGCATGTGTCCTCGACGTTTGAAGATCAGGAAAAAGCACGCAGCATCCTTGCTGTCCAAATTCTCCATCACGTCGATCGGGGCGAACACAATGTCAGACGTCTTGCCACTTCGGCAACCGATGACCTCCTTGCACTGACTCGAGCTTCTGATCGCCGTTACGTACGAACTCAAGGGACCTCGACCAAAGGCATCGCTAGGCAAAGTTTTGCCACGTATCGAGCCCTGCGTGAGGTCTGACTTCAACTTGAACACGGGTTAGCTCGGCTTGCTTTGCTCCACGATTGCGGAATTTATGTTAAGCCGATCAACTATCCCACCGTGCCCAGAGGGACACAGAGCGTATGCGCCTCACGCCTTTGCCGCTGCACACGGATAGCGCAATTGATCAGCTAGTGAATGCACTCACTCAACTCTGGAAAGCCTGTCCGATCTCTTCCGGCAAATTTGTAGCGCTAGCCGCGTAAGGATAGCCGCAAATTGTCGCAATCTTCGAAAAAAGGGTAACCAAGAGGTCGTTGTCGCCCAATTTATTGTAGCGGGCACTAAATGCCCGTTATGAAACTAAAAGGAGAATACCAATGAAACGTCTCGTCATTGTGCTTGTCGTCTCGGCCGCCACAATAGGCGGCGCTCACGCCCGCGCTGTAGACTTCACCGCTCGTCCGGATTCGTATGCCGCTCAGGCCACGCAATAGGCGGCGCTGATTCCCGGCCCTGCCATTTTATGGCTCGGTCGGGAATCACGTGCCAGTTGGCGCAACTTTGGAAGAAAAGCAACAAAGGCGCTCCAGCACTTGAGCAACGAACGCGGTATATTCACTTACGAGGAAGCCGCCACAGCTGCGATTTTTGCAAACTCATGTGAGCTAGCGAGGCTAAGTTTACCCGATGCCGATTCATATCGTTATTCTCGTTTGCGCGCTCCAAACACAGCCCTCGGTTTGCACGACCGACACCGCCATCGACGTCACACAAGGGCCTCGCGTGGAAAACGAGCTCATGTGTGGAAAATTGGGCCAAGCGGTGCTTGCGGGGACGGCGATCGCGCCACGCGAGGGGCTCGAATACGTGAAAATCACCTGCGTTCGAGACCACTTCACGCGCTCAACTGCGTCGAACTAAATGGCTCTCCTCGGAATTCTTACACTCAGCGCGTCTGCGATCGTCGGTTGCCTACTATGGCTTGAGCATCGAGAGGAAGTGACGCCGGGCGCATTCACCGGCGAGGACGATCTCTCTACAGATTGCCAACCTGGACACCAGCGGACCGAACGCTCGTCTTGCAATAAGCGTCAAAGATGATGCGCATGTGCTTGCCAGTTTGCTTTCAGCACGTTGACATCCGTCTTCACAGCAAGCCCTGGCTACTTGCGACAATCCGTCAGGAACTCGCGAGGACGCGGAACCGTTAGGACACGACACGCGCAGGATTCATTCATGCAGAACGCTAACCCCAGATCGATTACCAGCATCGCTGGGCATCCCATTCATCCGATGCTGGTGCCGTTTCCCATCGCCTGCTTCTTCGGCGCCTTCGTCACGGACCTCGTCTATTGGCACACGGCCGCTGTGCAGTGGGAGACGTTCTCCGTCTGGCTGTTGTCCGCGGGCATGGTCATCGCCGGCTTCGCGGTGCTCGCCGGGTTGATCGACATTATCGGCAACAAGCACATCCGTGCGCTGCGGCCGGCCTGGTTTCATGTGCTCGCCAATGCCGTTGCCCTGATTTTGGCATTGATCAACGCGTTCGTGCACAGCCGCGACGGCTACACCGCTGTCGTCCCGACGGGTCTCATCCTGTCCACGCTCGTCGTGCTGATCCTCATGTTTAACGCTTGGACGGGCTGGTCCATGGTCTATCGCCACGGCGTTGGTGTTTCCCTCTGAAGCGAGCTTTACCGATGAAGGATTTAGCCATGCGCTTATCGCGTCTGACTTTTGTTTGCGCCATCGCGGCGTTAGGTCTCGCCGGCTGCAGCGAAGTCGGCGGCGACGTGGGCGGTGATCCGAGCCGGCAGATCGGCGCCAATCCGTTTCTGCCCGAGCCGCGGGAATACCTGCTGCCGCCCATGCACATCGCCAAAGCGATCGGCTGGAGCAAAGGCGAGACGCCGACCGTGCCGCAAGGCATGCAGGTGCATGCGCTGGCGACCGGACTGGAGCACCCACGCTTCCTTTACGTTCTTCCCAACGGCGACGTGCTGGTCGTCGAAAGCAACGGTCCGCAAGCGCCGATCAACCGGCCGAAGGACCTCATCATGGGGTGGGTGCAGAACTATGCCGGCACGCACGCGAAAGGCGGCAACCGCATCACGTTGCTTCGCGACATCGGGCCCGACGGCGTCGCCAAGACACACATTGTGTTTCTCGATAATCTGAACTCGCCCTACGGCGTCGCGCTGGTCGGACATGATTTTTATGTCGCCAATACCGACGCGATCATCCGCTATCCCTACGAAGACGGGCAAACCAGCATCACCGCGCCAGGCACGAAGCTCACCGATCTTCCCGGCGGGCCGATCGACCATCACTGGACGAAGAGTCTGGTGGCCAGCCCGGATGGCTCGAAGCTTTATGTCGGCGTGGGCTCGAACAGCAATATCGCCGAGAACGGCATGGTGGCCGAATACGAACGCGCCGCCATCTGGGAGGTCGACCGCGCAACGGGCGCCCACCGCATCTATGCGAGTGGCGTGCGCAATCCGACGGGCCTGCAGTTCGAGCCGCAGAGCGGCAAGCTTTGGGCAATCGCCAATGAGCGCGACGAGCTCGGGCCCGATCTTGTTCCCGATTATCTCACGTCGGTGCGCGACGGCGGTTTTTACGGCTGGCCTTACAGCTATTACGGAAAGCATCTGGATCCGCGAGTCGTGCCGCAGCGGCCCGATCTGGTCGCCAGCGCAATTGTGCCGGATTATGCTTTGAGTTCGCATGTCGCGCCGCTTGGCGTCACCTTCTACACCGGCACCAATTTGCCGGCCTCGTATCGCGGCGGCGCCTTTGTCGGCGAGCACGGCAGCTGGGATCGGAACCCGCTGAACGGCTACAAAGTGGTCTTCGTGCCCTTCAGCAATGGCCGGCCGAATGGCCCGGCCCAGGACGTCGTCACCGGCTTCCTCGACTCAGAAAATCGCGCCCGCGGTCGGCCCGTCGGTGTTGCCGTCGATGCGAGCGGCGGATTGCTTATCGCCGACGACCTTGGCAACACCGTGTGGCGGGTGACGTCGGCTGCCTCTTAAGAGCGCAGCGCTTCGCATCCGTGAGTACTTCCACCCGCGCTTGCCGGGCCCCGTGACCGGACGCCGCGCTGGCGGCTGTGTAAGCGATTTGTGCTGCATCTATTTCTGGCAGGACACCAAGTGCTGCGGAAGATCGAGATCATGACCCTGCCGGCTTCTGGTAAGTGCGCGGCGATCGCAAGGGGAGGCCATCGCCTTCGGGATTGAACCGCCCCCTCTGCTGGCGGTGATCGGCATCGTGCCGCCACCGGCGCCTGCCCCAACGATTACATAATCGTAGGCTTCTTCCGAAGCGGCCACTATCACAGCGTCTTAAGGAATTCGATCAGCGCTCGTTTGTCCTCGTCCCCAAGCAGAGGCTCGGTGCCGAAGGCCTTTTCGTCTTCGCTAAGCCCGTCGGTCTCGTTGAATTTCGCAGTCCCGAAATAATGGCCGCGATTGACGACAAAGTCGGGACATTTGTTAAGCTTGAGGAGTGGCTCGCGGAGGTTTTGCAGCCAAGCGAGCTGATTTTCATCGCTCGCGGAAGGATCATACTGCGGCCAGTTCTGGAGGAACTGCTTGAGGAGCTGCCCGACCGCCCCGATATGCTCTGCTTTTTCGGAGAAACCGGCATTCTTTAGGTCGGATAAGGGTTGATAATTCGCCGCAAGGCCGACTGGCAGACCTTTCGGTATTGGACCGAGCTTGAACTCGCCCTCCTTGTCGAAGAGTCGAGCGAAAGGCTGTTTGGGTAACTCGTTCACCAGTCCCTTCAGGAGAGGGGGAACGCTGCGTTTCGGGATCTGCACGAAGCTGCGCTCTGTCGTGCGCACGATAAATCCATCGAACTT
This sequence comes from Methylobacteriaceae bacterium, assembly GCA_034669525.1. GTDB lineage: Bacteria > Pseudomonadota > Alphaproteobacteria > Rhizobiales > Beijerinckiaceae > JAFASC01. The sequence goes on from JAXDNH010000220.1 coordinate 6,428, forward strand.
ATCCTCGCGCTCACGCCTTTCCGGCCACAGCAACTGCTCTATCGAGGACTCGAATCGCTTGACGCGCGCCTCGACTGATGGATCGTCAGAGAAGGGACCAAGCCGATTGTTGACGAAGAACGGCGCTGTCGACCAAATGCTGACAAGGGTCGGAACGCGCGTATAGCCGCGTCCACCGGCCGGCATCTGGTACTGCCAATGTTCGGCCGTGAACGGGTCTTGGACTGTTACCGCGCCGACGGATGGCAGCTGCTTGTAAGTTTCGGAGGAAAAATTGTCCCAGATATTGCCGCGGATCGCGTTGGTCGCCAACGGGCTGCAGGCATTGGTGCGCAGCAATGTGACCGGCACGCGGGCTTCGCTCGAGAGATAATTGTCCTTGAGGAAATCCGGACTGGCGACGATCTCGCGCATCTTGCTGCGGAAGTCTTCCGTTTTCGAATAGGCCCAGTAGCGCTTCCAGCATTGGAGATAGTCAGGCCCGGAGCAGCCGCCGGGCGCCATCTGCGCCCGCGCTTCGTCAGGCAATTTGCTGGAATGGCACCGTGCGCAGCGGTTGGCGAACACATCCCTGCCGCGCGCCAGTACAGCCGTGTCGGACGTCATGAATTTTCGGCCATCCGGCGCATCCTCGAGGCGATCCGGCTGTCCCGCCTTCAGCAGAAACTTCGCCATCATGGGCGTGCCCGCCTCGGTCGCGCGCCAATAGGCGGAGTTGGCCTCCGCGCCGGAAATCTGGATCGGCGTGATCGGCTTGCCGCCGAAGAATGGATTGAAATGCGTGGTCCAGTCTTCGCTGTAGAGACCGATATTGAGGTAGACGCGGTTCAAAGCGGCGATAACGCCGACGGAATCGGCGCCGTCTTTGAGGACACGCGGCGTCCACGCCGTGTCCGGAAGATCGAAGAAGCCCGAGAGCTGCTTGTTGTTGAGTTCAGCGCCCTTCAGCGTCTCCTTTCCCCATACCCGGCCCTGCGCGAGCCTCGCCGCAAGGTTGTAGATAGCATTCATCGTCCGTGGATTGAGGATGTAGTCCGTGGAGACGAGCGAGGTATCCATCGTCCCCGGCGGATAGGAGTGCACAAGCTGATAAAGGAAATTCTTCGGCTCGGCGCTGTAGACAAAGACGCGATCCATCCAAAGATATTGTGCGCCGACGGTCGAATTGAGATTGGACCATTGCGGCTTGGCGGGATCGGCCGGCGGATGCGTTGGGCTTGGCCCGATGTGACAGAAGCCGCAGGACATGCCGACGCGGTAGGGACGCACAAGCGCTGGATCTTTGTAGTATTTCTCGTCGGTGTAGTACTTCTCCGGATCCCATTTCGCCTTTGCCGCCGGATTGAAGTCGGGATTGGGGAACAGCCGCAGGCCGACAATGCCCGACGGTTCGCCATAGTAAGAGCCGACCGGTAGCTTTGTGCCGTCTGCGAAGGTGGTGCCGCGGGCGCCGATCTTTACACCGGGATAGGCTTTTTCATCCGCGAACGGGTCGGCCCGACAATCGCCGCTGCGCACATCGAGCCATAGTCCGAAGCGCTTCGGATCGGGCGACGTCGGTTTCTCAAAACAGGGTTCGTTGATCGCGCCTAGCCAATGCCAGCGGGAGTCGCGGTCGCAGCGCTTGCCATCGCAATACGTCTGGCTCGGGTGGGACGTGACGATCTTCAGGAGATCGAACGTTGCGAGGCTGTTTTGTGTCATCCGGTCCCAGAAGCGATCGTTGCCGCCCGTCCAGACGAGCCACATGTTGCGGCCTTGCGCCTCCTCCGACGTCAGTGGAACGCCGTTGTCCATATCGTGGAAATAGTCTTCCGCCGCATGACGGAAGCTGTCGGCGTTGCGTCCAACACCTTGCGCTTCGTCGCGCAGGGGGGCTGTCTCGCCGGCGACCCAGAACGCCGGCATAATGGCGGCGACGACGACAATTGCGGCAGCGACTGCGCTTCGCGAGAGGGAAACCGGGGCCATGATCGTCTCCTGATCCCACTCGCGCCGTCGATTCGCTTGCGCACACCATCCCGGGGATTGCGATGGGTGCAGCGCGATGGTGCCTCGGCCCCAAGATG
>JAXDNH010000221.1:0-14862 GCA_034669525.1 Methylobacteriaceae bacterium
TATATGGGCGCCTAGGAGGATTGTCGGCACACGATTCGAAGCGCTGTTGTCGTCTTCTTCGAAGGTGATCACAAGAAGGGAATTATACGCAACCGCCCACAGCGCGTAGGCATCGATGTGCGACTGAAGCCAGGCGTCGCCTTGAGCTATCGTTCCATCGTGCATGTCGTCGGCAAGGTTCGGCACGACGAAAGAGACGGTTGGAAGCCTGGAAAAGTCGCTGGGAAAGCTTGATAAACTCTGTTCGACGGAAAAGCCTTCGGGGAAGGATTCCCATGGGTTGTGTTTGCTAGGGCTGCCGCTTTCGACATAGCCAACGAAGGTGCGCCCGCTGGCACTAAGAACGGACCCGAGCGTCGGGCCGGATTCATTGTGGATTCCGTCGTCAGTGACGCCAAAGGTCGAACCGGCATAAAGGGCGAAATAGTTCGGTTCGCTCGGGTGCGCGACTGCATTATAGCCGGAGAGTAAGGCACCCGAGTGCGCAAGCGAATTTATGTAAGGCGCTTGTGAATTGCCAATGATCTCAGTGTAGGAGTGGTTTTCCTCAACCACCACGACGATGTGGTCGTAAGCCGGGACGAAATTGCTGTTGGGCACCGAATCGCCTCCACGCATCGCCGGCCTGCTATACACCCTCGAAGTCCGCGCCGGGTAGACCGCCGATCACCGCATCGGGGGCCGATCGCGCCGCACATGGGCCGCTGGCTTGTCTTCCCGCAGCCGCTGATAGACGACGTGGCGAAGCAAGCCGTCGTCGGTCCATTCCAGATAGGTGACCTCGGCGATGATCTCTGGCCGGACCCAATGCACGCGCGAGAGCACGAGCGGCGAGCCGAAGCGGCTCGTCCGCCGCGGCGGCACATCGAGGGGCATCCGATCGGCCGCCGGCGGCTTCAGGCGCGCTGCGAGCCTCGCCAGCTCGCGTACGGGCATGCCGCTGCCCGCACCGCCGGCGTATACTAGACGCGGGCATCAGGCGCGTAATACGCGAGCAGCAGCGCGCCCAGGTGCGGCCGCTGCCCTCCGGATCAGTCCAGCCGACCACCACGAATTCCTCGCGGTTCAGGCACTTCGTTTTCAGCCAAGCGCCGCCGCGGTTGCCAGGTCGGTACGGCGCATCGGCGAGCTTCGACATAATCCCTTCGGCGCCGAGCTTGCACGCTTGCCGGAAGAAGGCCGGTCCATTGCCGACGACGTGATCGCAGAATTGCAACGTGCCGGGCGCGCCCTTCATGATTTCGGTGAGGCGCGCCTTGCGCTCGAGGAGCGGCCGCAGCAACAGGTTTCAGTTCCGGCAATGCCGCCCGTCCCTGGCGGCAGCTCGTGCATTGCCCTCTTGATCCGCGATTTTGCCGAACAGCCGATGGCTGATCTCATGGCGAGCGTTAATAGCCCGAGCATGACGGTCACGCTCAAGTCGAATGATGATAACGCGCTACCTCTGGCTGGGAGAGAGGCAGACGACGATGCGGAAAGACTTAGATGCTGAATTGCCTAGTCACGTCGAGCAGACGGTTCAGACTATCGTAGCCCTTCATGGTCAGCACCAGAGACAAACCTCCCGAGCCCACCGGTTCGTACACGCGACAACGCGATTAGTTGGGAGCCCAATTTTCGCAGGTGCATTCACGGTTCTGCTTACGTTATGGGTGGTCATCAATCTGTACCAGCTGTTCGTTGGGCATCTCGCTTTGGATCCTCCTCCATTCCCGTGGGTCCAGACCATAACAAGTGTCCTCGGGTTCTACGTGATGGTTTTGATCCTAATCACCCAGCGACACGAGAACCGGCTTGAGGAGACGCGGGCTCAACTGACACTGCAGGTCGCTATGCTTGCGGAACGCAAGAATGCGAAGATTATCGAATTGCTAGAGCAATTAAGGCGCGACCATCCCAATATTGCTGATCGAGTTGATGAGGATGCGACTGCTATGTCTCAGCCGACAGACGCGGAAGCTGTCATTGAAGCGATCAACTCTAGCCAAGCAACCGAGCCAGTCACTAATTCCCTGTAAAGGCGGCCACAAGATGGTTTAATGCATACGCCGTCTCCAAGACCGGCACGGAAGTAATCTCGCCGTAACCGCTCCGTTTCAGGAGTGGGGGCATGACCGGCGCGCCATGTCATCATGCCACGCCTTCAGAGCTGAGTCCTTTTGGATCGGCGTGCAGTCGCTTCGGTTGGCAGTGTGTGTGGCCGTCGATCGCCTGAATCTTGGTTGTGTGACCAAGCCCTGTCCGGGTACTTTTGGGGCGACGAAATAGGAGGACGGCCTCTCCGCATGCACAGCAAACGGAGTGCCGCCGAGAGCGTGGGGACTTCTATTATTCGACAGGATTTTACTGAATTAATCCGTCATTAAGAATCGCCGAGCTACAGTGCATGTACCGGCAGCGCCAGTTCGCTGGATGCTCGCAGAGACCCCGATCTTCCGCCCCGAAGTCGGGGTTTCTTTTTGCTTGTTCGGCCGCTGCGCTTAATCTCTCCCCTCTCATCTCTTCGCTCGACCGTAGGCAGGTCTCCACTGGATGGCGCCGGACGCTTTTCAAAGTTCGTGCTGTGTGAACGCTCACCCTGGCGGGTGCCCTTTTCGCGCTATCTCTGCCGCTCTCCCTTGGAAAGGGCTTTTCGATGAAGCGCTCTGAAGGTTTTGGCCTTTTCGCAATCATTGCCGCGATCCTCTGCTACGCCGCGTCATTGAGTTTCCTGAGTTCCTGATTTTACCGCCGCCTCGTATGCGCGCGTCGCGCGCGAAGTTCACGTCCTGCAGCGCGACGAGCGCACCTTCGCCGCGCTCCTCGTATTGCCGCCTCCTAGTCGATTGCCAGAGCCGCGACATCTTTCATGAGGCGCAAAGCTCTAGGGCGGCATAACCTTCACAGTCCGGGCAGCGGCATTGCGTGCACACAAAACGCCAATGCTGCAGTGTGAAGGTAGCCGCGGCAGGTATACCACTCCGCGTCGAGTTCGTTAAGCGCTAGCGCACCCCATCAATCCCGCACTTGATTGCCCCTGGGTATAATGAAGCTCCGTCCCACCGCCGTCGACCGAAAATCGAGCCGACGCGCACAGGGTGAGCCCAGCGGCAGGCATCGGATTGCATGCTCGTGTGCTTGGAATCACCAAAATTGCTAGGCAAGCCCCCCAGATTCCGTTTGGTGCTGGTGCCGGGGGCCGAACTGGCTGCGAGAATGGCGGTCCGCGCGTAAATTCCGAATTTCTCGAAACACTGCAGCGACGAGGAGTCTGAAAAAGCGCTAGACACCAACCAGCTCTCTAGAAAGGCACAAGTGCCTTCCAGCCGACCGCTCATCGCCCTGACCGGGGCAACCGGGTTCATCGGACAGCACCTGCTGCACGAATTGCCTAAGCGCGGTTATCGGCTGCGCGTATTGTTGCGTCGTCCCACCGTCGTTCCGTTGGAGTCGGCGAGCGCCGTTATCGGCGACCTCGCGCGGCCGCAAAACATGACAGCCGCGCTCGCTGACGTGGATGCCGTCATTCACTCGGCCGGGCTCGCGAACGCAATGTCCGGGCTGCCCGAAGATGACTATCGTACGCTCAACACCGAGGCCACGATCGCGCTGGCGCGTGCGGCGCAACGCGCTGGCGCCAGGCGCTTTGTGTTCCTGTCCTCGATCCGTGCCCAGTCCGGCCGGAGCGCGGACCACGTCCTGACCGAGGCCCTTACCCCGCAGCCAACTGACGCTTATGGTCGCTCCAAGCTCGCGGCCGAGCAGGGCCTGGCCGAGCTTGCCCTCGATTGGGTCGCGCTCCGTCTCGTCCTCGTCTACGGCGCGGGCGTGAAAGGCAACATGGCAGAGCTGGTGCGGCTGGCGCGCACGCCGTATCCCTTGCCGCTGGGCGTGCTCAGAAGCCGGCGTTCGCTCCTGTCGGTCGATAATTTGGTCGCTGCCGTCGATGCCGTGCTCTCGGCGCCCGGGCAGCTGCGACGACCGTTAATCGTGGCTGACCCGGACGCGCTGACGATTCCAGCGATAGTCGCGGCGCTGCGGCGCGGCCTCGGCCGCCGGCCCGGCCTCATTCCGGTGCCGGTCGCAGTGCTCAGGACCGCACTACACGCGGCAGGACGCGGCGAGATCTACGAGCGCCTCTCGGGCTCGCTGGTCGCCGAGCCGGCAGGACTCCGGGAACTCGGCTGGTCACCGCCCGTCACAACACCGGAGGGGCTCGCTGCCCTCGCCCAGAGCTGACAGCTGCCGATCGCCGCTGCAGGCCGTGTTGTCTCGCCTGCAGCTGTGCGCTCGGCCTGATAATTCGGCGCAGTCAGAAGAGCAAGACGTTGCTTAACGTCCGCCCCGCCCGCGTTGCTAGCGATACGCGCTCGGGCGAACTGCACGTGGTGGCGTTCATGCCTTCACAAGCCAACCTTCAGGAACCAATCCGATCTCATCTGCGGTAAGGCGTCCATCGAGCACCGCCCGCATGCGCATCTCGTCGAGTTCCCCTTCCCATTTCGCCAGAACAATCGCAAGGCCGTTTCCGATCATGTTTACCAAAGCCCGCGCCTCGCTTATGAAGCGATCGATGCCTAGTATCAAGGCCATGCCGGCAACTGGAATTGTGGGAACAACGGACAATGTTCCGACGAGCGCGATGAATGAGGCGCCGGTTACGCCTGACGCACCCTTTGATGTCAACATGGCGACGCCAAAGATAGTCAGCTCCTCAATTAGAGTGAGGTGTGTATTCGTCGCCTGAGCAACGAATAGCGCGGCGAGCGTCATGTAAATCGACGTTTCGTCGGTGAAAATGTAACCTCTTGGTACAACGAACTCGGACTGGCTTTGAGCAACCAAGCCGCTCAAACTTTTCCATGAGGCTCGGCAATGCAGTATCGCGAAGACGAGGTGCCAAGCACGATGAATATCTCTTCTTTGATATAGCGCAAGAACTTCAGAATAGTGAATCCCGACCACCAGGCTATTGCGCCGAGCACGTCCACGACGAAAATGATACTCGTGAGATAAAAGGTTCCGATCAGGGCTGCCGACGGCGCCAGCGAACCGATGCCAAAACGGCCGATCGTAAAAGCCATTGCGCCGAAAGCTCCGATCGGCGCAAGCCGCATGATGACGTTGATCACCCCGAAAACAAGATTGGAGCTTGCATCGATGACATCGCGCACAGGCTTCCCTCGCGCGCCGAGGTATGAAAGCACATAGCCAAACAAAATCGTGATCGTCCGGTAGGCTTCGTCAAGGATGATGCCTTTCAGCCGTTCCTCGTTGAGCGCGGGACGCTTGTTCCTGGCGCCTCTCGGCCGGCCCGCAGGGTTGCCTGAGCAACCTTTCGTGAAACGCGTCGATTCCGGCGGCTTGCCATAACCAACGTCATACTTGTCGCGCACGACCGCCAGTTTCGGAAGACGACGTTTCTGGTCGCGATCATCCATGACTATTGCTCTTGCGATCGGTCTGCGTGCGTGACGTTCTCTTCGGCTTCTTTGCCAATATCCGTGCGCGCATTCACGCCGCGATGTTCCTGCGTCTCGGCGCTGCCCAGATCGCAGGCAATCTGCTCGGCATCATCTTTGGCGAACGCTTCCCAGCGGGCGATGATGCGATCGCAGTAGACCGGATCGAGCTCGCAAAGGCGCGCGCGCCGTGCGGTCGTGTGTGCCGCTATCTGTGTCGAGCCGGAGCCCCCAAACAGGTCGAGCACGATGCCGCCACGCCGCGACACATCCTTGATGGCGTCCGCGATCATCGCCACCGGTTTGACCGTCGGATGCAGGGCAAGCTCCTCCTGGCGTCCAGCTTTCCGGGTGTTGACGCCGCGGTATTCCCAGACATTCGTACGGTATCGCCCGTGCTGACCGAGTTCAAAGGTGTTGATGTGGGGCGCCGTGCCGTTCTTGAAGGCGAAGATCAATTCATGAGGAGACCGATAGAAGGTGCCCATCGCCCCATTGTCCTTGGCCCAGACGATGAGATTCTTGAGCTCGGTGAAATTGGCGCGGCCGGCATCCACGACCTCCTGCAGGTGGCGCCAATCCATGCAGACGAAGTGGATCGAACGGTCGATACTGAAGACGGCAAGATTCCCAAAAGCATCGGACAGGAAGGCAGTGAACTGCTCGCGGTCCATCTCGCCTGAGGCCATGACGAAGTCGCGATGCCGGACCTTCCCAAGCCCACCCACATTGCCTTCGATCGCGACGTTGTAGGGAGGATCGGTGAAGGCCATCTCCGCGTGCGACAGCAGTCGAGTTTGAAGAAGTCATCGGCTTGCGACGAAAACTGCTCGAAGCGCATGAGCGGCGCAAAGGTCGTGGTCCTGCGCCAACCGCACAGAAACAATCGCCGCGCATTCGGAGCGTGGTTCAGACCTGATAATTGGAGCCGCGCGCTGACGCTCCGGGGCTCGCCAGCGAGTAAGCTGGGTCAGTTCAGCCGCGCCACCACCGTCAGACGCTTCACCTCACCCCTCAGGTACGCCTGCAAAAATGCCTCGTAATCCTTGAACGAGATGCAACCATTGGAATCGCCGTTCGGGCCGAGCATGTAGGTATGTGCAAGCAGGCCGGCGCGGCCGAACACGTTGCTGTCGGTCGGTGTAAGACGCAGCGCCCGCACCCCGTGGAAAAGGCTTTCGCGCAGTTTCAGATCATAAATGCCGGGCGGCGTCGCTCCGTGCATGCGCACATTGACGTAGCGCGGGTCGTCCAGAAATTCGCGCAGACCTGAATGCGCTTCCAGCTTGGTGCCATTCGGCAGGTATACGGTGCGCGCGCTGATATCGTAGATTGCGGTGAACTTATCGCCCGCCGGGGCGACGACATTTGACACGGCGCCCGGCGAGGTTTTGATCACGCCGTCCTCCGGATTGGCGTAGGCGAGCATCGGACCTGAGGGCTGCTGGGTCTTAAAGCCGAAGAGCTTATCGAAGATGGAGCTTGTCTCGGCGGCATTGGTCGGCGCGGGGGCGGCCTGCACGACCCGGCTTGCCGCCGGGGGGCGGCTGAGCTCGATCGGGCGCCGCGCCGGCAGCGGTATTGTTTCACCAAGTTGGGTCGCGGCCGGGACCGCGGCCGGCAGCACCCTCTCCGGTGCTAAACCGGCGACCCGGATGGCCGGGGTAGACGCCTCGAAAGTCGCACGGCGCGGCGCGCTCTCCGCCAGCGAAAGCGGCGCGAAATCGAGAGAAAACGTTAGCTCGCGAAGGTCGATACGCGGCTTTCGTGTGACGACCCGCGGCGCGGAAGTAATTGTTGGCGCCGGCGCGACCGTGGGCATGGCCGCACTCTCCGCCGCTTTCGTCACGCCCACCGTACTGCGGGGTTGGGCGCATATCAGGCATGCCCCCGCCAACCCGATGAAGGCCACGGAGGCCGCGCCTAAACCAGTCAAAGAAAGAATGTCGCGGGATAGGCGGCGGCCCTCGAAGGCAAATCGAGGATAGCTCGCGCAGTAGGTCATACGCCCCGCTCTACCAATACAGCCATGCTTTCAATCCCGTTGAACCGGCCGAAGCTTGGCGGATGGGTAGGGCTGCATTAGGGCGATTCGTGGTTAGCAGAAGCTTAAAACGCTGTGCTTTCACGGCTGCGGCCCGAACGTGTGCCCGAAGCCGCCAATCTGACTTGAATCGACGACGGCCTGCTTGGCACGTCATATCCGGACTGCAGGAGGATAGCTGTCACCGAGGTCCGGCGCGAACGGCCTAGATCACGATCTTATGAGACGAGCATCTCGTCTGGGACTTCACCATATCCCCTAGAATGACCGGTTCATCGTCTGCCATGCGGGCTAAGGCGACCGCGCCGGCTTCGGTCGCTGCCATTGCGGCAGCCAAGCATTTTGCGGCGCGTTCCAAAGGTAGAGCAGCAAAGTACATTCTTTCTGACAACCTCCCGAAACTCAGGCCCGTCCCCGATTCCCGTGCCATTAGCCAATGGAGCCAGTAGGGCCATATTGAGGCGACGAGGGGCGACCGGTCCACGCTCCGAACGGCACAGCGGCTAACAGCCCCAGCTATTTTTGACTCATGTTCTTCGTCTCTCCTGGGCACAATTCCGCGCACCTTCTTAATGTCACAATTAATTCCTCACAATTGCGCCTCACTTGCGAGCACGTGTTGAGAGAAAGAGGGCGGAGTTCGCAGACGGAGTATCGTAAATGAGTAAACAGGCGGCCAGCTCAGTTCATTACCTTCCTGAGTCACCTCGCGCCATACACGCGGATATCATGGCAGAGATAGCTAGAACTCCCGACGAACCCGCCGAAGCGGCGCCAAATCCGCCAGCACGCGCGGCCACACGTTTCGATATGTCAGCCCCTCTCGCCCGGATCGAAGACGCGTGGCGCTACATAGAATCGTGCTCTGAGCGCATCCAAGAGCTGGAGACGTTTGTCGAGACCTTGAAGAACCGAGAAGTCGAGCTGATGGGTCAACTAAACGAAGCCAAGCAGGGCTCCGCCGACTTGGCGGAAAGACTCGCTGCCGAAAAACTGCATTCCTCACGAGCGGAAGGACTTGCGGCTTCGGTCTCGGCGAGAGCAAACGAGCTTGAACAAGCACTATGGGACGCCAACCAGAACCTGGAAACGCTGTCTGGTGCGCTAGAGGTCGCGTTTCGAACCCTTCCGGGCGCAAGGAATTCCAATCATGCCGCGGCCTGAGGGCAGGCTATCACCGGGCACCGAGACCGTCTTTCCTTCTAATATCGGCGGTACTGCGAATGATTAAAGCCCCGCGAGAGAAATTGGAGAGCCGGCCAAGCCCTCCTTCAGCTCTGGATCGCGCAGGTCCGCCTCTGCCGGGAGGTGAATACGCCGGCAATTTCTTTGCACGCGCGTGTTGATCTTACCTTCGGCTGGCATTGGTGCTGGCTTGCGCCACTGCGACATTGGCACGCGCTTGATCGAGCGCGGTCTGGTAGTCGCGGGGATCAACGGGCGCGAGAAAGCGGCTGGTCGTCCAGTAACAGTGCCCGTAAATGGCAGCCGCCGCGAGCAGCGCCAGGACCAGTGCAGCGATCAGCAGGCGCTTAACCGACCATCGGGATCGGCCGGTCTGCTTTGTCGCGATGTCGTCGACGGTCCGGGCATGGCCAACGAGCTGTGATCCGTCCATCACGCAAATCGATCGCAACAATCATCATATCTTGAAGGATGAGGGAGGAGCGACGATGCCTACGCGCCGGGACCGCCGCCTGAGCCCACAAGCGCTATCCACACAACGCACGACTGCTCAGCGGACCTCATTCTCGTGGTATGGCGGCATGGCGGTGGTGCGGCGGCCTACGGAGTGCGGAACCCTGTACGTTTCCGTGCTCGGGTCATAGCCGTTGTTGATTCCGATAGAGCTCGGCCGGTCTTGCGCCCATGCATCGCCGAGACCGCCGGCAGGATAACCCCTGCATCTGAGCAAATGCCTGACTCGCCAGCATCGCGAATGCGACAGTTGAAATGGCAGCAAGGTATCTCATCGATCTAGTCCTGACTTCGTTGATGGTCGTACTCAGCAAACGGACTGTTGCGGCCAACGTTCGCTCGCGTTCGTCTGTGACGAGCAGAAGACCGCAACTATCGACAAGAACCGCATTAGTCACACGGTAGGCCGGCTTAGAACCCGCCGCGTGAACCCTCCCCTAGCTGGATCATCGCGCGCGCGGCGATTGTTTGCCCGGGTTCATCGACATGGTGCACGTGGAATACCATCTCACGTGCGAACCGAAGGTTCGGGTTTGGCATTTCGGATTTGGCAGCGCGATGCGGCACGTGACTTCGCTCTGTCGGTAAATCTACCCCTCTGCCTGAGGAGATACTGGAGCGGCGTGAGATGGATCCGATACTCCTGATCGACGCCACAAATAAAAACTACCCAAAGGCTGTAAGGGTGGCTGGTAATCTCCTTCTCCCACATCGTTGCCGAGATTCAGCTATCCTTACCATGACGTGGCAACCCCGAAGATCGGATTTAGGTCTGGCAACTTCATAGAACCGCGCGTAAGGAAAGCCCGAGTCTGCGGCGGCTTGTACGAGGATGGCGCCCTTGCAGGAAGAGTCGAGATTCGCCTTTGGGGTATTGCTGACCGCGATTGCCGGTTGGGTGGACGCGATCGGGTTTCTCAGTCTCGGCGGCTTTTACGTCTCTTTCATGAGTGGCAACACGACCCAGTTCGCGATCGGGATGACACGGTTCGACATGGAACTCGTGCGCGTGCCGGCCGTGCTCCTCGGCTGCTTCGTTCTCGGCGCCTTTGCGGGAACGCTGGTGTCGACGTGGGCCGGCCGCTGGAGCTTCCCGGGATCGTTGGTTGTCGAGGGGTTGCTCCTTGCCTGCGCAGTCCTGCTCTCGGTTGCTCAAGGCCCGATGATCGGCCCGACCGCGCCCCTCGCCATGGCGATGGGGACTCAAAACGCGGCGCTGAGAAGCCATAGTGGACATCGCATCGGCGGCACATTCGTCACCGGGACCGTGTTCGGTCTCGGCGAGCAGCTGGCCCTCTGGTGCACCGCTCGTGGCGGGCCGCAGCCCGCGCTGCGGCACGCGCTGGGGTGGATTGCGCTCGCCGTCGGCGCGGCCGCCGGGACTTTGGCCTTCGCTGCCTATGGTCTATTCGCCATCGCATTTCCGGCCGCATGCCTCTTGGCCTTAGCGGGGCTCGCAGTGTTGATGGATTGGCGCTCGCGCCGGAACGGCCGCTGAGGAGAGGCCACAGTAGTACGAGGACGAACTACGCACAGGCAGAATTGTTCTGCCTGATGTCACGCTTCTATTGCATCAAAAATCACCCTCGAACTTGATGCAGACCTTTGTCACTCGGCTTAGCTCCCCAGGCTGCGCGAAGATTGCGCTGGTCGCCGGCTGTTCGCGATGAGGCGAAACGGTGCCGGCAAAGGCCGGTTCGACACTCATCGCGAACACTGGCCCCATTTCGCTGGATCCAAGGACTTCCATAACCACGTGGAAGTCCTTGGACCCATGATTGTTGGCTACAAAGGTGATGTGGATCACGGGAACATCCGCGAGCTGGCCCTCTCTTTGCGTGATGTTGATTTTGCCCAATACCAAGTTATCGCCATGCACCTCGTGCGTAGCCACTTGCTCCGGCGTCATGCAGTGCCAGGCGTGATCGCCGGCAACGGCGGGAGTCACAAGGATTGCGAAGTACATGAGAGTCGAAGAGCGAAACCCGTCCATGCGAATCTCCGGCTAGAGAGTTCTACGCGGAGCTGGCAGCCAGCACGCGCGTCCCTGACTCAACTGCGGCACAGCGCCATGCTGCCGTCATCACTGTGTGCGCATGTTCATCATGTTGCTCGGAACCATCATATTGATGTTCAGGTGATACATGATCCAAAGAGAACCCGCGATGACGATCCCAACGATCAGCACGCCGAAGGCGAGCGCGAGCACATTGTTGGTGTTATCCGGGCCGGTCGTGATGTGCAGAAAAAAGACGAGATGCACGCCCATTTGTCCAATCGCCAGCGCCGCGAGCGCCATGGCGACTCCCGGCGCGTAGATCAAATTTGTGCCGCTCGCGACCCAGAACGACGCGACCGTTAGACCGGCGGCGAGGGCGAGCCCGATAAGATAGTTGCGAACGCCGGCGGCGATGCTGTGCTCGCCGGCCTTCTGATCGCCTGGTGCGGCATCTTCGAGGTCGCGGATTGCGTCGGTCTCCCGGTTGCTCATGGGCTTGTCCCCAGAAGATAGACATTTGTGAAGATACCGACCCAAATGATGTCGAGGGCGTGCCAGAACAGTGCGAAGCACAGGCCGCGCCTAATGATGTCGGCGCGAAAGCCCTTGGCCCAGAACTGCGCCATCATTGTTCCGAGCCACAAAAGGCCAATTGTCACGTGCAGCCCATGAAGGCCGACGAGGGCGAAGAAGGCCGAGAGAAAAGCGCTACGCGTGGGACCGGCGCCGACGGCGAGCATTCTCCCGAACTCGCTGAGCTCCAGCACGAGAAAGCCGAGACCCAAGGCTCCCGTGACGATATATCCGATCTGGGTCCAGAGCATATTGCGCGCACCGGTAGCGAGGCTCGCCATACCGCAGGCAAAGCTCGAGAGCAGAAGAAAGGCCGTTTCGAACGCTACCGTCTTTAAATCGAAGAGCTTTTCCGGGGCCGGTCCGCCGGCCGTCGCGTGCGACAGCACCGCATACGAGGCGTAGAAACCCGAGAACATGATGAAATCGGATAAGAGGAAGATCCAGAATCCGTAGCCGGTAATGATGCGCTTTGACGCCGGACCTTTGTGCCCGCCGTCGGGCTCGGCGCGCGCACCGAGCTTGTGGGGATCATGCGAGGGCGGCCCCGAATACTTGACCCGCGTAAACCCCGGCTCACGGCCCTCAACGAGCGCGAGGCGAGCCTGTCGCCGCTCGCCATCGATCCTCGCGAGTCGGCCGACCGGCAGCTCGTATTCAGAATGGTCGCGCCAAGCAAAGACAACGAAGGTTGCGAAAGCGCCCGCGAACCCGACAGCGACCATCCACCAGATGTGCCAAATCAGCGCAAACCCGGTGACGACCGCAAAAAAAGCCACCACAAATCCTGTCGCACTATCACGTGGCATCTCGATTGGTTTGTAGTCAGGCGCGTCCGCGAGGCGGTGCTGCTCGAGAGCCTTTTGCTTGATACCCCAATAAGCTTCTTCCCCGGTGACGTTTGGCATAACGGCGAAGTTAAAAGCCGGCGGCGGCGAACTGGTACTCCATTCGAGAGTGCGGCCATCCCAGGGATCACCGGTCCGGTCGCGCAACGACTCGCGATTACGGACGGATACGACGAGTTGTACAATCTGCAACCCGATGCCAGCAAGTATCAGCGCTGCGCCACACGCGGCAATGAGGAGCCACGGATGCCATTCGGGGACGTCATAATGCTGCATCCGCCGCGTCATACCTTCAAGGCCCAGCACGTAGAGCGGCATGAATGCGACATAGAATCCGGCGACCCAGAACCAGAAAGCAGCTTTGCCGAGCCGCTCGTCCAGCTTGAAACCGAACGCCTTGGGGAACCAGTAAGTATATCCGGCGAAGGCGCCGAAAAGGACGCCGCCAATCACGACGTTGTGAAAATGCGCGACAAGGAAGAGTGAATTGTGCAGCACGAAGTCGGCCGGGGGCACCGCCAAGAGCACACCCGTCATTCCGCCGATGACGAACGTGACCATAAAGGCAAGCGCCCAGAGCATCGGCACCTCAAATCGCACTCGCCCGCCCCACATCGTAAACAGCCAGTTGAATATCTTCACCCCGGTTGGCACGGCAATGATCATCGTCGTGACACCGAAGAAGGCATTGACGTCGGCTCCCGCTCCCATTGTGAAGAAATGATGCAACCACACCATAAAGGACAGAATGCAGATTGCCATGGTGGCGATGATCATCGAGCGGTAGCCAAACAGCGGTTTGCCGGAGAAAGTCGAAATTACCTCAGAGAAAACGCCGAAGGCAGGCAGGATGAGAATATAAACTTCGGGGTGACCCCATGCCCAGATGAGGTTGACGTACATCATCGCGTTGCCGCCCAAATCGGTCGTGAAGAAATGGAAGCCGAGATAGCGGTCGAGCAGCAGCATTCCCAGAGTCGCCGTCAGGATCGGAAAAGCCGCGACGATCAGGAGGCTCGCCGCGAATGCGGTCCAGCAGAAGATCGGCATGCGCGTCAGCGTCATGCCCGGCGCGCGCACTTTCAGAATCGTGGTCACGAAGTTGACGCCTGTCAGTAGCGTCCCGATGCCCGATATCTGGATCGCCCAGAGGTAGTAGTCGACGCCGACGCCCGGGGAAAATTTGAGTTCTGAAAGCGGCGGATAGACCAGCCACCCGGTTTTCGCGAACTCCCCCACGAAAAGCGACATGTTGATGAGCAGCACGGCCGATGCCGTCAGCCACAAGCTTACCGAATTGAAGGTGGGAAAAGCCACGTCCCTGACGCCGAGTTGAAGCGGCACGGCAAAGTTCATGAGCCCGATCATGAACGTCATCGCCACGAAAAAGATCATGATGGTGCCGTGTGCCGAGAATATCTGGTTGAAATGCTCCGGCGGCAGATAACCCTGCGAATTGTACGCCAGCGCCTGTTGCGCGCGCATCATGATCGCATCGGCGAAGCCGCGAAGCAGCATTATAAGCGCCAAGCTGCAATACATGATGCCGATGCGTTTGTGATCGACCGAGGTGATCCACTCGCGCCACAGATAAGGCCAATGATTTTTGACCGTGATCCACCCCAACGTCGCCAGAACGGCGACGATCACCGCGATCGATGTGATCAGCGGGATCGGTTGATCGAACGGAATGGCCGACCAATTCAGTTTGCCGAGCATCACATTCCCTTTTTGGACGGCTGAGACTGGCCGCCAGTACCACTGTCCCGCCCGGCGCAGGTGGTGCGGTCTCGTCGACGATGGAATCGAACAAACCCGGTGCAAACGCGCTGTAGGTCGCGGGCGCCGCCTTGCTGGGCTTCGCCAGCACCGCGTAGGCGCTCCAATCAAGGATGGGTCCAGTTGCCTTCGTCTCGGCCAGCCATTTCGCATAAGCGTTAGCGGGCAGAACATTGACGTCGAAGCGCATGTCGGCAAAACCTTCGCCACTGAATTGCGCGGAAAGCCCCCGATAGCTGCCCGACTTGTCAGCTTGCAGATTGAGCTGCGAGATCATGCCGGCCATCGTGTAGATTTGACTGCCGAGCTGCGGTACGAAAAAGCTGTTCATGACGCCCGCGGACGTCAGCCGGAAATGCAGCGGTGTCGCGACGGGAACGACGAGTTGATTGACCACCGCGATGCCGTCGTTCGGGTAAATGAACAGCCATTTCCAGTCTAGCGAGACGACCTCGATCTCGACTGGCTTCGTCGTCGCCG
>JAXDNH010000222.1:0-3068 GCA_034669525.1 Methylobacteriaceae bacterium
CCGGTCTCGTGGTCGTAGCCGACGACGATCGCCGGAACGGTGCGGCCGGTGTTGGTGGTGACCTCGGCGGCGTGCGCCTCGACCATCAGGTAGCCGATGGTCAGCACCAGCCCGTCCTCGTCGATCACGACGCCGGAGCCTTCGCGCTCGCGCCCGAGGCTCTGCACGGTCTGGCCGTCCGGATTGATGTAGGTCTTGATGCGCACGACCGCGGAGACGAGCTCTTCGAGCGAGGCCGCGGCGGCGCCGTTCACCCCGAGCCCAAGCAGCAGCGCGCCGATCGGCAGCAGCTTCCAACCGAGGGTGCGAGGGTGGCGCATATTACTTTGTCCTTCTGCGGCAATGCCGAATCCCGGACGCAATTGCCATGCTACCCTGAGTTCGCCGTGCGCACTATGCGGAGCATGGGGCCGGCCCGTCCTTGAGACACACACCCGCAATCCGCTAGAGTTAGGGTTTCCGGCGCGCGCCCGCGTGCCGTTCAAGGGGTTGAAATGTCCGATAAAAAGCCCGGTCGCCACGCGCGGCCGACGTTCACCGACCAGGAAGCGCTGCTGTTCCACAGCCAGGGCCGGCCGGGCAAGCTCGAAGTCGTCGCGACGAAGCCGATGGCGACGCAGCGCGATCTCTCGCTCGCCTATTCGCCGGGCGTTGCGGTGCCGGTGCTGGCGATCGCCGAGGATGAGAGCAAGGCCTACGACTACACCGTGAAGGGCAATTTCGTCGCGGTCATTACCAACGGCACCGCGATCCTCGGGCTCGGCAACCGCGGCGCGCTCGCCGCCAAGCCCGTGATGGAAGGCAAGGCGGTGTTGTTCAAGCGCTTCGCCGACATCGACTCGATCGATCTGGAAGTGAACACCGAGGACCCGGACGAGTTCATCAACTGCGTCAGGTTCCTCGGCAAGGGCTGGGGCGGCATCAACCTGGAAGACATCAAGGCGCCGGAGTGCTTCATCATCGAGCAGCGCCTGCGCGAGCTGCTCGACATTCCGGTGTTCCATGACGACCAGCACGGCACCGCGATCATCGCGGCGGCGGGCCTGATCAATGCGCTGCACCTGACCGGCCGCGACATCAGGGAGACCAGGCTTGTGGTCAATGGCGCGGGCGCAAGCGGCATCGCCTGCACGGAGTTGCTGAAGGGGCTCGGCCTGCAACCGAACAACGTGATCCTGTGCGACACCAAGGGTGTCATCTACCAGGGCCGCACCGAGGGCATGAATCAGTGGAAGTCGGCGCATGCGGTCGAGACCAAGGCGCGCACGCTGGCGCAAGCGTTCGAGGGCGCGGATGTGGCCTTCGGGCTCTCGCAGAAGGGCGCGTTCACCATCGACATGGTGAAGTCGATGGCCGACAAGCCGATCATCTTCGCGATGGCCAATCCCGATCCCGAAATCCCCGTGGAAGAAGTCGCGCAGGTGCGTCCGGATGCCATCATGGCGACGGGGCGCTCGGACTATCCGAACCAGGTGAACAACGTCCTCGGATTCCCCTACATCTTCCGCGGCGCGCTCGACGTGCGCGCCTCGACCATCAACATGGAGATGAAGGTCGCGGCCGCGCAGGCGCTGGCTGCGCTCGCGCGCGAGGACGTGCCGGACGAGGTCGCGGCCGCCTACGGCACGCGGCCGAAATTCGGGCCCGACTACATCATTCCGGTGCCGTTCGACCCGCGGCTGATTTCGGCGATCCCCCCCGCGATCGCGAAGGCCGCGATGGACACCGGCGTCGCGCGCAAGCCGATCGTCGACATGGAGGCCTACAAGCAGCAGCTGCGCTCGCGGCGCGATCCGGTCGCGGGGGTGCTATCGCGCATTTTCGAGCGGCTCAAGCGCTCGCCGAAGCGCGTTGTCTTCGCCGAGGGCGAGGAAGAACAGGTGATCCGCGCCGCCGCCGCCTTCGTCGAGCAGGGGCTCGGCACCGCGCTCCTCGTCGGACGCGAAAACCGCGTCCGCGAAACCGCCGAGAACGCCGGCATCGAGCTCGAGGACGGCATCTCGATCGTCAACGCGCGGCTGTCGCGCCGCAACGCCGAGTATGCGGCCTACCTCTATGAACGGCTGCAGCGCAAAGGCTACCTGATCCGCGACTGCCAGCGCATGGTGAACCAGGACCGCAACACGTTCGCGGCCTGCATGGTGGCGATGAACGACGCGGACGCGATGGTCACCGGCGTCACGCGCAATTTCTCCGTCGCGCTGGAGGAAGTCCGGCGCGTGATCGATCCGAAACCCGGGCATCGCGTGATCGGCGTGTCGCTTGTGCTGGCGCGCGGCCGTACCGTGGTGGTCGCCGACACGGCCGTGACCGAGATGCCGGACGGCAAGGACATCGCCGAGATCGCCAAGGAGGCGGCGTTGGTCGCGCGCAAGCTCGGCTACGAGCCGCGCGTCGCGCTGCTGTCGTTCTCGACCTTTGGGCATCCGCCGGGCGAGCGCGCCGAAAAAGTGCAGGAAGCGGTGCGCATCCTCGATCGGCAACGCGTCGATTTCGAATACGACGGCGAGATGGCGGCCGACGTCGCGCTCAATCCGGACCTGATGGCGGCCTATCCGTTCTGCCGCCTGTCCGGGCCTGCGAACGTACTCGTCATGCCGGCGTTCCATTCGGCGGCGATCTCGACCAAGATGCTCCAGGAACTCGGCGGCGCGACCGTGATCGGCCCGCTGCTGGTGGGGCTCGACAATTCAGTGCAGATCGTGAATTTGTCCGCCAAGGATACCGACCTCGTGAACATGGCCGCGCTCGCGGCGTATAATGTGAGCGGGTAAGGGGGCGAATAGTGAGTAGCGAATAGCGAATAGGGCGTGGCGAATTGCCTGCTGCGACCTTTCTCACTATTCGCTACTCACCATTCGCTGCTTGCCGCTCGCTATTCGCCCCTAGAGGAATCATCATGCCCACCGACAAACTCACCGGCGTCATCGCCGCCGTTGCGACCGCGGTCGACGAGACCGGCGCGCCTGACACCGCGCGTTCCACCAAGCTCGCGCGCTTCCTGCTCGACACCGGCTGCGACGGCCTCAATGTGCTCGGCACCACCGGCGAGGCGACCTCGTTCTCGC
>JAXDNH010000223.1:0-3335 GCA_034669525.1 Methylobacteriaceae bacterium
AAGTCTCGGTTAAATGCATGCTGACCAATTCCACTCCGATCGGCCCGTATCGCGGCGCGGGGCGGCCGGAAGGCAATTACTTCATGGAGCGGCTGATCGATGCGGCTGCCGACGAGCTCGGCATCAACCCCATCGAGCTCAGGCGGCGCAATCAGATCGCGCCGCAGGAAATTCCCTTCAAGGCCGCGAGCGGGGTCACTTACGATTCCGGCGACTTCGCCGGCGTTTTGGATGACGCGCTGGCCGTCGCCGATTGGGAGGGTTTCGCCGCGCGCAAAGCGGCAAGCGCCAAGAAGGGCCTGCTGCGCGGCTTCGGAATTGGCTGCTTCCTAGAGGCGACGGCAGGTCCCATGCCCGAGATGGGCGGCATCCGCTTCGAAGAGGATGGCACAGTGACGATCCTCACCGGCACGCTTGATTATGGTCAGGGCCACGCGGCGCCCTTCGCGCAGGTTTTGTCGAGCCGGCTCGGCATTCCGTTCGAGCGCATCCGCCTCCAGCAGGGCGACAGCGATCAGCTGCTCGCCGGCAGCGGAACCGGCGGCTCGCGCTCGATCATGAATTCGGGCGCGGCCATTCTCGTCGCCGCCGACGAGGTTGAGAAGAAAGGCCGCGAGATCGCCTCGCATGTGCTTGAAGCCGCGCCCACGGACATAGAATTTGCGGGCGGCACGTTTCGCATTGCCGGAACCGACCGCGCGATTGGCATTGTCGATCTCGCGGCAAAACTGCGCGAGGGATTGGTGCTGCCGGAGGGCGCGCCAACATCGCTCGATGTTTCGCACGTCTCAAAAGGTGAGATTGCGGCTTACCCGAACGGCTGTCACATCTGCGAAGTCGAAATCGATCCCGAGACAGGCATTATTCGCGTCGACCGCTACACGAGCGTCAACGACTTCGGCACGATCGTCAATCCGCTGCTTGTGGAAGGACAAATCCATGGCGGTGTCGCACAGGGCATCGGTCAGGCGCTGATGGAGCGTGTTGTTTTCGACGAGCACGGGCAGCTCCTCACCGGGTCTTTCATGGATTACCAGCTGCCGCGCGCAGGCGATTTGCCGGATATTGGTTTTGCAAGCCATCCCGTGCCGGCGACGACGAACCTGCTCGGCGCCAAGGGCTGTGGCGAAGCCGGCTGCGCCGGCTCGCTCACAAGCGTGATGAACGCCGTCGTCGATGCGCTCTCCGATCTCGGCATCCGTCACATAGACATGCCGGCGACGCCGGAGATCGTGTGGCATGCGATTCAGAAAGCGCGGCCGAGGAAAGCGGCGGAGTAGGAGGCTATTTGCGTCGCGCGTACTCGTAACGTCCGAGGAGGCGGTTGCGGAAGTATGTGCCTTTCGAAAATGCCGCCTGCCAATCGTCGTAGACGTTCTGCGGAACATTGAAATAGGTGTATGAGCCGCCGCTGATGAAGGTCACATAGAGTTCCTTCCTATCAGGATCGTAGCTGAAAGATCGGATTGCGGTGGATGGCACGGCCGCCTCGTAATCTCAACCAAATCTGCGAAACTCCATTCGGCTAACCTTTATCTCGCGTGGCGTTTCTCTTGCTTCAGATTGCGAACTTTCAGCACCAGGATCGTGCCGCTCATCATCAGGCTCAGCGCATTGAAAATGATCAGCGGCGCGCTCTTCAGCAACAGCCCGTAGACCGTCCATAAGGTGAAGCTCGTCACCGTGATCATATACATGCGCAGCGAAATCGATTGCGTGCCCTCGCGCCAGGCCTTGTAGACCTGCGGCGCAAAGCTCACCGTCGAAAGAATACCGGCGATGAAGCCGATGATGGTCGGCAGATAATCGGCGGAATTTTCCGGCACGCCCCTCTCCAATGCTCAAGCCTCGCCACTACACTTAGAGCAACGGCACGTCACTTAGAGCAAGGCGACGCAGTGCCAACGCCCTAGAATGTGCTAGCTTTGCCTCTGCTGCAGTGCGGACCTCGCCCATGACTCTTCCGAGCGCCGTCGATCTCGCCCGCTTTCAGTTCGCCTTCGTCATGGTGTGGCACTTCCTGTTCCCCGCCTTCACGATCGGGCTCGCAAGCTATCTCGCCGTGCTCGAGGGCCTGTGGCTGGCGACGGGCAAGTCCGTCTATCTCGACGTCTTCCGCTACTGGCTGCGCATCTTCGCCATCGCTTTTGCGATGGGCGTCGTCTCCGGCGTCGTCATGTCCTACCAGTTCGGCACCAACTGGTCGGCCTTCTCGGACAAAGCAGGACCAGTCGTCGGACCGCTGCTGGGCTACGAGGTCCTCACCGCGTTCTTTCTCGAATCCGGCTTTCTCGGCGTCATGCTGTTCGGCATGCGTCTTGTCGGCAAAGGTCTGCATTTCGCGGCGACCTGCATCGTCGCGGTCGGGACGCTTATGTCATCTTTCTGGATTCTCGCTGCAAACAGCTGGATGCAGACGCCGCAGGGCCATTCGATCGCCGCGGACGGACGCTTCATGCCGGAAAGCTGGTTTGAGATCATCTTCAATCCCTCCTTCCCCTTCCGCTTCGCGCATACGGTCACCGCGGCGTATCTCACGACCGCTCTCGTCGTCGGCGCGGTCGGCGCGTTTCATCTATTGCGCGATTCCTATAACCCCCGCGCGCGCGTGATGTTCTCGATGGCGATGTGGATGGCGGCGATCGTCGGACCGACGCAGGCGGTGATCGGCGATCTGCACGGCGACAACACCTATCAGCATCAGCCGGCGAAGGTCGCGGCTATGGAAGGCCATTTCGACACCGAGCGCGGCGCAGCCGCGAAAGTCTTCGGCATTCCCGACGCGGCGAACGAACGGCTCGATTACGGGATCGGCATCCCGCATCTCGCAAGCCTCTACCTCGCCCACCAGTGGAACGCCGAAATCAAAGGCCTGAAGGCGTTCCCGAAGGACACGTGGCCGACCAATCTGCCGCTCATCTTCTTTGCCTTCCGCGTGATGGTCGGGCTGGGCTTTCTGATCATCGGGCTCGGACTGACATCGCTTTATCTGCGCGTGAAGGACGACCTCTACGATGCGCGCTGGTTCCACAAATGGGCGGTTGCCATGGGACCCGCAGGTTTCATCGCGGTGACGGCGGGTTGGATTACGACGGAAGCCGGACGGCAGCCTTTCACCGTGTATGGCCTCCTGCGCACCGTCGACAGCGTCGGGCCTGTTCAGGCGCCGGCAATTGCCGCCTCGATCGCAGCGTTCGCGATCGTCTACTTCGTCGTGTTCGGCGCGGGCATCCTCTATCTCCTGCATCTCTTCCGGCAAACGCCGGAGGCGCATGATCCCGGCCCGCAGCTGGGCCAGCCGGTACGCACCGCCGGCATCACGCCGGCACCCTCCG
>JAXDNH010000224.1:0-10773 GCA_034669525.1 Methylobacteriaceae bacterium
TTGAATCGGACAGAAATTACATCGACCTTTCCAAATT
Organism: Methylobacteriaceae bacterium; assembly: GCA_034669525.1. Taxonomy (GTDB): domain Bacteria; phylum Pseudomonadota; class Alphaproteobacteria; order Rhizobiales; family Beijerinckiaceae; genus JAFASC01. Next base: position 38 of record JAXDNH010000224.1, read on the forward strand.
CGACGACAAAACTCTGCTGCCGATGATCTATGATTATTGTTCGAAGAACCCGGATAAGAAGCCGATCAGCCTGATCGACAGCCTGCTCGAAAAGACCGAGAAAATCTCGGGTAAATGGAAGAAGGGGACCATCCCTTGGGCGGCGGAGTGACGCGGGCCGGGATGATCGGCCAGACCGCGTTGCGCTGAGCTAAGGCGCAGGCCTGCATTGTTTGCCTTCCCCTGTCTGCCCGCTTAAGAACCCGCGGAGGTCACTCGCGCCGACGGGATCATGACGGACATCGCAGGCCATCCCGCCGCCGAGAAGCCGCCCAACGATCCCGTGCGCGACGAGGAAGGGCGGCTCCGCGACGAATTCGTGGAGCGTGTTGCCGCTGCGGTTCAAGCCAACGATGCCGATGAGGTGCGGGCGCTTGCCGGCGATCTGCACGAAGCCGACATGGGGGCGCTTATCGAAGCGCTCGATGCCGAGGATCGCACGCGGCTCATCGAGCTTTTAGGCGACGATTTCGATTTCAGCGCGCTGACCGAAGTCGACGACGCTGTCCGCGAGGAAATCCTCGAAGAAATCCCCAACAAGGAGATCGCCGAGGGCGTCCGCGAACTCGAAAGCGACGATGCCGTCGCGATCCTCGAAGACCTCGACCCGGAAGACCGCGCCGAAGTTCTGGAGGCGCTGCCGCTGGTCGAGCGCACGGCGCTGCGCCGCTCGCTGGACTATCCCGAAAATTCCGCCGGCCGCCTGATGCAGACGACGCTCATCGCCGCGCCGGCCTTTTGGAATGTCGGCCAGGCGATCGACTACATGCGCGAGGCCGATCCCGAGTCGCTGCCCGAGTCCTTCTTCGAAGTATTTGTGGTCGATCCCGGCCACCGGTTTCTTGGCACCGTCTTCCTCGACAGGCTGGCGCGCTCGAAACGCCCGGTACGGCTCGACGCGATCATGCAGGAAGACCGCCGGCGCGTGAACGTGATGGAGGACCGCGAGGAGGTCGCCCGGCTGTTCGAACGCTACAACCTCATCTCCGTGCCGGTGGTGGACGAGGCCGAGCGGCTCGTCGGCGTCATCACCATCGACGACATTGTCGATGTCATCCAGGAAGAAGCCGAAGAAGATTTGCGCGCGCTTGGCGGGGTCAGCAGGCGCGAGGAATTGTCGGATCCGGTGTGGTGGATCACCCGCAGCCGCTTCCTGTGGCTGCTGGTCAATCTCGCCACCGCCTTCATCGCTTCCTCAGTTCTCGGTCTCTTCGAAGGCCAGCTGCAGAAGATGGTGGCGCTTGCGGTTCTCGCGCCGATCGTCGCCAGCCAGGGCGGCAACGCAGCCACACAAACCATGACGGTCGCGGTGCGCGCCCTCGCGACGCGCGACCTGTCGCGCGCCAACGCGCTCTGGATCATCGGGCGTGAGCTCATGGTTGGCGCAATCAACGGCGCCGCGTTCGGGCTCATCACAGGAATCATCTCGGCGGCCTGGTTCCACACGCCGGGCATCGGCGTGGTCATCGCCCTCGCCATGCTGACCAACCTGATCGCCGGCGCCCTTGGCGGCATCCTGATCCCGCTCCTCCTCGACCGCCTCAAGGTCGACCCGGCGGTCTCCTCCGGCGCCTTCGTGACGACCGTCACGGATGTCGTCGGCTACGCCTCCTTCCTTTCCATAGCCACGCTCTGGTTTGGGCTCACCTGAGGCCCGCTTTTGGCCCCATTAACGGGTCATTACCGGCTCCCCGCTAATTTGCCCTCCCATGGCGAGTATGGCCGCGTTCCCTTTCACCCGTTCCCTCTCTGTCGCCGCGCTTCTGTCAGCGCTCGGCGTCGGCCTTGCCGGCTGCGGGCCGACGGTCGACAGCCGCGCCTATGCGCCGAATGCGAAGGACCGCCGCCTCGCCTTCATGGTGCCGGAGAGCGAGCTCCCCAAATACTCGGCCGTCCGCCATACCGAACACCCGATCCAAGGCATCGACGTCTCAAAGTACCAGGGCGACATCGACTGGCAGCAGGTGCGCGCCAGCGGCGTGCGCTTCGCCTGGATCAAAGCGACTGAGGGCGGCGACGTCGTCGATTCAAAGTTCCAGGCCAACTGGGAAGGCGCGCGTGCCGCCGGCATTCCGCGCGGCGCCTACCACTTCATGTTCTGGTGCCGGCCCTGGCAGGAAGAGGCCAACTGGTTCATCAAGAATGTGCCGGTCGAGCCCGACGCGTTGCCGCCGGTGCTCGACGTCGAGGCGACGCCGCAATCCAAGATGTGCAAGCGCACGCTCGAACGCGACAAGACGATCGCCGAGATGCGGCTCATCCTGCAGGAACTCGAGCGCCATTACGGCAAGAAGCCGGTGATCTATTCGTCCGTCGATTTCTATCAGAGCATTTTATTCGACGGCGCGCTGTCGGAATATCCGATCTGGGTGCGCAGCACGAAATACCACCCGGCCGTGCGCTACGGGAACCGCCATTGGCACATCTGGCAATATGCCTCCGACGGCAGCGTGCCCGGCATTCAGGGTGCCGTCGACCGCAACGCGTTCTACGGCTCGGAAGGCGATTTTCGCCGCTGGCTGCGCGGCGAGGACAGCATGGTCGCGCAGAAGAACTGACACGCTGGACCGCGCATCTCCTGATGCGCATTTCGTAGAAAGCGTGCTTTGATCATTGCGCACCACGAGGTGCGCTATCCGGACCATAGCATGACCCAACTTCCCACGATGCCGTTTTCCGAGCTTCTCGGCATTCGCGTGACGACGAGCACGCCCGATCTCGTCGAAGCCGAGATGGAAGTGCGGCCCGATCTCTGCACGGTTCCCGCGGTTCTGCATGGCGGGGCGCTGATGGCGCTTGCGGACTCCGTCGGTGCGCTCGCGACCGTGCTCAATCTGCCGGAAGGCGCCTGGACGACGACAATCGAGAGCAAGACGAATTTCCTCGCCGCCCTGCCCGTCGGCGAAGTCGCGCATGCGAGCTGCACGCCGATCCATAAAGGGCGCACGACCATGGTATGGCAGACTAGGATCAGCCGCGCCGACGGGCGGCTCGCGGGGGTGGTCACGCAAACCCAGCTCGTCATCCCGCCAAAAAGCTAAGGACACAGAATGCGCATCGCGATCATGGGCGCCGGCGGTGTCGGCGGCTATTTCGGCGGACGCCTGGCGCTTGCCGGCAATGACGTCACCTTCATCGCGCGCGGCGCGCACGGCGAGGCGATCCGGCGCAATGGATTGCGCGCCGAGGGAACGCTTGGCGAGTTTCATCTGCAGCCGGCAAAGTGCGTTGCCAGCGCGGCGGAGATTACCGGCCCGGTCGATGTGATTCTCTTCACCGTGAAATTGTCGGACATCGAAGCCGCCGCGGAGCAATTACGGCCGATCGTCGGACCTGCAACGACGCTCTACACGGTACAAAACGGCGTCGAAGCCGCAGAGAACGTCGGCAATATTCTCGGAGGCGAGAAAGTTGTTCCTGGCGTCGCCTATATTTCCGCTACGATTGCGGAACCCGGTCTGATCCGCAGCGGCACGCCTTTCGCCGGCCTCGCCTTCGGCGAGACAGACCGGCGGGAAAGTGCACGCACAAAAGCGTTTTACGACGCGTGCAAGGCGGCGAAGTTCGACGCGACGCTCGCGCCCGACATCACCCGCACGCTGTGGTCAAAGTTCGCCATGCTGGCACCCATGGCGGCAACGACAACGTTGATGCGCTGCGGCATGGGGGCGATCCGCGCAAACCCGCGCTCGCGCGCATTGCTGCAAGCGCTTGTCGAGGAGATCGTCGCCGTCGGCAAAGCCGCCGGCGTTCATATGGAAGACGGCGATGTCGCCGCGGCGATGAAGGTGTTCGATGGCCTGCCACCGACGGTGCGCGCCTCGATGGCGCACGATCTCGATATCGGCAAGCCGCTCGAATTGCCGTGGCTTTCCGGCGCGGTCGTGCGGCTCGGCGAGACGCATGGTGTTGCGACGCCCACGCATCGCTTTATCACGCAGGCGCTCGCGCCTTACGAGAAGGGGCAGCCGGAATAGTCAGGTTTAGGCCCCGGCGAGGCGACATCCCAGCGCATCAGCTTAGCACTCGCAATCCGTGCTTTTGCACGATCGTCAACAGCCTGAGAGCCATGCCACTCGGTCGCTTAGCGCCTGTTTCCCACTTTTCGACAGTGCTTTCGCTGGTGTTCAGAAAGTGCGCGAACACCGGCTGGCTGACATGATTGCTCTCGCGCAGCTTCTTGATGTCTCGAGGCATTAAACAGGAACATCAAGACACGCATCATCGAAATCTCGCATTGTTGCCTTGTCAATAGCGCCAACCCTGCGCAGCGCCGACGCGGACGAATGGATTGCCTCGAACGCATCGCTTTTGAATTTACGCGGTGTCGACATGGCATAGGTCTCCTCAGGCTGAGAGCACCGGAATCGTCATCGCTTCGATCTTGTTGCCGTCGGGATCGCGGATGAACGCGCCGAAGTAGTCATTCATCTCGCCCTGACGCGGGCCGGGTGCGCCGTCATCTCGTCCGCCATTGGCGAGCGCTCGCTCGTGAAATTCGCGCACCGCCTCGATGCTTTTCGCGCGCAGACAGACATGCGCGCCGGTGTCGTCCGCACCGCCTGCGCCGCTCGGCCGTGCGTTCAGCCAAAACTCCGGATATTTCTTGCCGAAGCCGACACTCGCCGGCCGGTCTGCGATCTTTCGATAGCCGAGCGGCTCGAGTACCGCCTCGTAGAACGCCGCGCTACTTTTGATGTCCACAACCGCGATCGAGACGTGATCGATCATCCCCTGCTCCTATCCCTGGCCGCGCTCTGGACGGCGCTCGCTGCCTCCAATAGACCGGGCCTGACCATCTTTCACGGGCCTTGCTAGAGACAGGTAGAGCAGCCCGTGTCGCCGGGAGACGCATGTTCAAGAAAATCCTCATCGCCAACCGGGGCGAGATCGCCTGTCGCGTGATCAAGACGGCCCGCCGGATGGGCATAGCGACAGTCGCGGTCTATTCCGATGCCGACAAGGACGCCCTGCACGTCGAGATGTCAGACGAGGCGGTGCATATCGGGGCGGCGCCGGCGGCCGAATCCTACCTCGTCATCGACAAGATCGTCGACGCCTGCAAATCCACCGGCGCGGAGGCGGTGCATCCCGGTTATGGCTTCCTGTCCGAGCGCGCGGCTTTTGCGCAGGCGCTGGCAGACGCCGGCATCACCTTCATCGGACCCAATCCGCGCGCCATCGAGGCGATGGGCGACAAGATCGAATCGAAGAAGGCAGCCAACGCGGCGAAGGTCTCGACCGTGCCGGGTTTTCTCGGAATCATCGAAGATGCCGACCACGCGATGAAGATTGCCGACGAAATCGGCTATCCCGTGATGATCAAAGCGTCAGCCGGCGGCGGCGGCAAGGGCATGCGCATCGCGAATTCGCGCGATGAAGTCGCCGAAGGGTTTACGCGCGCGAAATCGGAAGCGAAGTCGTCGTTCGGCGACGACCGCGTGTTTGTCGAGAAATTCATCGTCAATCCGCGCCACGTCGAAATCCAGGTGCTCGGCGACAAGCATGGCAACGTGATCTATCTCGGCGAGCGCGAATGTTCGATCCAGCGCCGCAATCAGAAGGTCATCGAGGAAGCGCCCTCGCCGCTGCTCGACGACGCCACGCGGCGCAAGATGGGCGAGCAGGCCGTCGCGCTGGCAAAAGCGGTGAATTACGATTCCGCCGGCACCGTCGAGTTCGTCGCGGGACAGGACAAAAGCTTCTTTTTTCTCGAAATGAACACGCGCCTGCAGGTCGAGCATCCCGTGACGGAGCTCGTCACCGGGATCGATCTCGTCGAGCAGATGATCCGCGTCGCCGCCGGCGAGAAGCTGGCGATCAAACAATCCGACATCAAGCTCAAGGGCTGGGCGGTCGAGAGCCGCATTTATGCCGAAGATCCTGTCCGCAACTTCCTGCCGTCGACGGGACGGCTGATCGTCTATCGTCCGCCGGACGAGGGCCATCGCGACGGCATCACCGTTCGCAACGACACCGGCGTCTATGAAGGCGGCGAAATCTCAATCTATTACGATCCGATGATCGCGAAGTTGGTGACGCATGCCGGCGATCGCGCGAGTGCCATCGACGCGCAGGCTGACGCGCTCGATCGCTTTGCCATCGATGGCATCCGCCACAACATTCCGTTTCTCGCTTCGATCATGCAGAAGCCGCGCTGGCGCTCCGGCACTCTGTCGACCGGCTTTATTGCCGAGGAATATCCTGATGGATTCGTCCCGCCGCAGCCGCAAGGTGAGATCGCGCATCTCGTCGCCGCGGTGGCAACCTTCGTCGATCACGTCGCCAACGAGCGAAAGCGCCAGATTTCCGGCCAGATGCGAACCGCGCGGCCCGTTCAGTTCGAGCGTGATCGCACCGTCCTGCTCGGCACCGAGCGGTTCAATCTGTCGCTAGATTCCGGCGACGAGTCGCTGCTCATCCGTTTCGACGACGTGAGGGCAGAAGCCCATCACGTTGCGTCCGAATGGACGCCGGGCATGCCGGTCTGGACCGGCACGATCAATGACGAGCCGCTTGCGGTGCAGATTCGCCCGATTCTCAACGGCTACCATCTCGCATATCGCGGCATGTCGCTCGAGGCGCGGGTTTATACACGACGCGAGGCGGAACTTGCGGCGCTGATGCCGGACAAGAAAGTCGGCGCGTCGACAAAGGCCCTGCTCTGTCCGATGCCCGGCCTTGTGAAGGCGATTTCGGTCAAGGAAGGTCAGGAAGTCAAAGCCGGCGAGCCGCTTTGCGTCGTCGAGGCGATGAAAATGGAAAACATGCTGCGCGCCGAACGCGATGTGAAGATCGCCAAAATCCTTGCGAAGGAGGGCGACTCGCTCGCCGTCGACGCGCCGATCATGGAATTCGCGTGAACATGCTCGAACGCGCGCGGGCCTTTCTCGATCGCGTCCCGCTCGTCGACGGACATAACGATCTTCCCTTCATCATCCGCGCCGACAAGGAGGCGCGCGGCGACATCGCTGCTTTCAAACTCGAAGAGCGGCGCGACGGCCGCGACACCGATATCCCGCGGCTGAGGGAAGGCCAGGTCGCCGCGCAATTCTGGGCCGCGTTCGTGCCGCCGCGTGAGAAACAGCCGGCGAGTTTTGCGCTTCAGCAGATCGCGCTAACGCGGCGCATGAATGCGCTTTATCCCGATGTATTCCTGCCTGCCTTCGCCAGCACCGACATCGCGCGGGCAAAGGCGAGCAAGAAGATCGCCAGCTTCATCACGATCGAGAACGGTGCGGCGCTCGAGAACCGGCTTGATACGCTTTTCGCCTTCTACGATCTCGGCGTGCGGCTGATGACGCTCTGCCACAACGCGACGACCGATTGGTGCGATAGCGCGACCGACGCGCCGCGCCACAACGGCCTCTCCGTTTTCGGCCGCGATGTCATCGCCGCCATGAACGATATTGGCATGATGGTCGATCTCGCTCATGTCAGTCCCGCGGCGATGCACCAGGTCCTCGACATTACCCGCGCGCCGCTCGTGTGGTCGCATTCGAATGCGCGCGCGCTCTGCGATCATCCACGCAACGTTCCGGACGATGTGCTCGATCGCGTGGCCGAGAATGGCGGCATCGTCATGCCAACCTTCGTCCCCGATTTCATCTCGCAGAAATCGCGCGACTGGATGAAGCCGCTAAAGGATGAGCACGGCGCAACAGCGCGGGGCGTCAACATGGACGAGGTCGTGCCCGCGCGCGAGCGCGAGCTCGGGCCGTGGCCGCGCGGCACGCTCTGCGAATATTGCGACCACCTCGATTATCTCCACGCCAAAATCGGCGCGGATCATCTTGGCATCGGCTCGGATTTCTTCGGCGGCCCCCAAGGCGAGGGCCTGAAGGACGTCGCCTGCTTCCCGGGTATTTTCGCCGAGCTGATGCAGCGCGGCTGGCCGGACGCCGATCTGGAAAAGCTGGCGAGCGGCAATTTCGTACGCGCCTTCCAAGCGGTGGAGAAGGCGCGGAAGCCCGCGGCATAGGCTTGTTGCACAACAAAGCATCAATTAAGACGCGTTGAGGCCAATTGGGGCCGACCTCAAGGCGTCCTTTCATGCATCGCTTCGGTCCGGTCATTGCCGCCCTCACATGCGTCCTTTCCGCCGGCACCGCCTTCGCCGCGACCGGCGCGCCCGCCGAAAGCGGTCACGTCGCGTGGGTGCTCACCGCCTCGGCGCTCGTCCTGTTCATGACGCTGCCCGGCCTCGCCCTCTTCTATGGCGGGCTCGTGCAGGCAAAAAACGTCCTCTCCGTGCTGATGCATTGCTTCTCGATCTGCTGCGTCGTGTCGCTGATCTGGGCGATCTGCGGCTATTCGCTCGTCTTCGGCGGCTCGGGCGCGGTTCTTGGAAACTTATCGAAGGGCTTCCTCACCGGCCTCGATCCGGCAGTCGCACCTAGCAATCTGCCGGAAATCGTCATCGCGCTGTTCCAGATGACCTTCGCGATCATCACGCCGGCTTTGATCATCGGCGCGTTTCCGGAGCGCGTGACGTTTCCCTTCGTGCTCGTCTTCAGCGCGCTTTGGCTCCTCATCGTCTACATTCCCATCGCGCATTGGGTCTGGGGCGGCGGCTGGCTCGCCTCCCTCGGCACGCTCGATTTTGCCGGCGGCATCGTCGTGCACACGACCGCGGGCGTCTCCGCGCTTGTCGCCGCAATCCTCATCGGCAAGCGCCGCGGATTCCCTGCGCATTTCGAGCCGCCGCATCGGCCCGGCATGACGATGGCCGGCGCCGGCATGCTCTGGGTCGGCTGGTTCGGCTTCAACGGCGGCAGCGCGCTTGCCGCGGACGCGAGTGCCGCCTCCGCGATCATGGCGACGCATCTCGCCGCGTCCGCCGGCGCACTAGCGTGGATCGCGATCGAATGGGTGAGAAGCGGCAAGCCGACTTGCATCGGCATCGTCACCGGCTGCGTCGCCGGCCTTGCGACGATCACGCCGGCGGCGGGTTACGTGCATCCCGCCGCCGCGATCCTCATCGGCGGACTCGGCGGCGCGATCTGCTTCTTCGCGACGGTGTTCGTGAAGCAGCGTCTCGTCATCGACGACTCGCTCGACGTGTTCGCCGTGCACGGCATCGGCGGCATGCTCGGGTCGGCGCTCGTCAGCGTGTTTACCGCAGCTGCCCTTGGCGGCGTTGGCTTCGCGGCGGGAATGGATTTCCCGCGTCAGCTCGGCGCGCAGTTTCTCGCGATTGCAGTCGCCGCGCTGTGGTCAGCCGGCGTGACGTTCGTGCTCGTGCGCGCCTTGCGCCCGCTCACCGGATTGCGCGTCGATCCCGAACGCGAATTCGACGGGCTGGATTTCACCACGCACGGCGAACGCGCCTACGATTACGCCGGGTGATGCAAAAGCAACCTCATCCTCAGGAGGCGCCGAGATCGACGCTATTGATCCATCTCGGACGTCGGCCTCACATACGCCCAATGGGCGCAATTGGCCGTAAACGGAATGGCAGCTTTGAAGCAGAAATCGCGGAAAGCTGCCGGTCTTAAGGGCCGCGCTGCTTTTCCGCTCCGCATACGTTCAAAGGGGTCGGATGGCCCAAAAGCAGACACACGCCTTCGTGTGCTCATTCTGCGCGTAGCGCCTCGATCGGTTCGAGCCTTGCTGCCTTGCGCGCCGGATAATAGCCGAAGAAAACACCGATGCCGGCCGCGAACAGCACCGCGAATGCGACGGCATCGATGCCAAGAAAAATTGGCCACTGAGCAAGGCTGGCGACCGCCGCGGCCGCTCCGGCTCCGAGAACGAGTCCGATTATGCCGCCGAGACTGCAGAGCGTCACCGCTTCTGTGAGGAACTGGTTGCGGATGTCGCGGCGGCGGGCGCCGACCGCAAGTCTGAGTCCGATTTCGCGTGTCCGTTCTGTCACCGAGACCAGCATGATGTTCATGATGCTGATGCCCCCGACGAGAAGGGAGACCGACGCGATCGCGGCGAGCAGCCACGCAATCGTCGTCGTCGAGGCGCGCTGCGCCGCCATCGCCGCGGCCGGATTGCTCACCTGGAAATCACTCTCGTCATCGCTGCCGATCCTGTGGCGCTGACGCAGAAGCGCTTCGATCTGCGTTTGGGCGGCAGCCATGGCCTCATCGGATACGGCCTTAACGAGGACGTAAGCCACCGCCTCGCGATTGACTTCGCTGGCGCCGCCCATGAGGCGTAGTTTTGCGGTCGAGATCGGCACGAAGACGACGTCGTCCTGGTTCTGCCCGGCGCCCGAGGGGCCCTTGTCAGCAAGCACCCCAATCACCTGAAAGGGCACACTCGAGATGCGGATCTCACCCCCGACCGGATCATCTTTCTCAAATAGCTGTTTCGCGACGGTCGCGCCGATGAGGGCGACTTTGCCCGCGCCCTGCTCGTCGGCAGCGGAGAACTGACGGCCCGCTGAAAGCCCCCAGTCCCGGATCACAAAGTAGTCTGCGGTCGTGCCATTGGCGGTCGTGTTCCAGTTCTTACCGCTGCGCACGATCTGCTGTGCGCCGCGGATTGAGGGCGCGACCGCCTGCACTTGCGGGAGCGACGCAATGGCTTTTGCATCACTTTCGGTGAGCGTATGGCGCGAACCGCTCTCTTTCCGCGCGCCACCATCGCGCGCTGCGCCCGGAAGCACCATGAGGACGTTGGCGCCCAGCGAGCGTATTTGCTCTGCGACCTGCGTCTGCGCGCCTGCACCGACGGCAACCATT
>JAXDNH010000225.1:0-7488 GCA_034669525.1 Methylobacteriaceae bacterium
TTCAGATTGAAGACAGTATTGGTGGTCGGCGTCGCGCCGGTGACGACGGGGACATTGTCAATCTGTTCGAATGTGGACCAGATCCATTGCGGCCGTGTCGGCGTTTTGGACACGATGTGCAGACCGATGAGACCCATGTCTCGCTGCGTGCACTTCGGGTTCGAGGGATCGCTCGCCGCATCAAGCACCCATGCCTTTTTGATGTAGTAACGTGACCGAAGGTTTGCCGGGACGCTGCTCATGTCCATCCATGCGCTCTTCAGGTCCACGCTGTTCTCAGCCGGGCATTGCTGCCCGCCGATTGTGGCGCCGCGGGAACAGAAGGTGAGGTTCCCCAGCCTCGACTGAAGATACCACTGGTTATCCACAATCTGGTCGTACTCCGTTTTGTTGTAGGAAGCTTGGTAGCGCAAATATTCTTGTTGCGCCGGGCTTTGTGAAAAGCCGCTGGAGATGACCGGGCCGACAAAGAAATTGCCGAAGCCGGCGAGCCCCAAATTGCCGAATTTGGTATATGCCGTAAGCAGAAGATCGCCCCAGCCGGCATTCACCGACGCTCCGCAAGGATTGTTGGTTCCTGCGAAGGCAGACCAGGGGAGCGGCGCCGGCGGCGGATTCGGTGACGTTGGCGGCGGAAAGCTTTCCCAGTCCGCCTTGTAGGTCTCGAATACCAGCGGACCGTTCACCGGGAATTTGGTCTTGCTCGGATCGGCAACGCCGCGCTGACCGTTCACAGCGGGCCAGATCAGCGCGACGAAACTGCGCCAGGAGAAATCATCGAAAAAATTGATGCCGTTCGAACAGTGGAGGACGTCGTTGCTGACGTCGGCGGGAAGCATCGAGGACGAGATGGATGGCGTCGGAGCCGGACATGGTTGTGCTTGCGAAGCTGTCGCGTAGAGCGCCACGAGAACTGTGCCAACCGCACCGGTCCCGGCAATCTGAAGGATGCCTCTCACCGCCAGGGCTTTTGCCATGAGGATCGTCCTTTGAATGTCAGGAAGGCCGCGCTCGACCGACTCGGGGCTTGAGTGAAAGCACAGAAAGAAACGACGGCGCCGACCCGCTTATGCCGGAAAGCCAGCGTTCTTCCAATTCAGAAAATCGCTGAGAAACAAGTTCCTTGTGGCAGTGTCCCACACGCCTTCGGGACATCCAGCTTTCGGCATCGAACCCGAGGAGACGGCACCGTTGATATCGTCCCAGCTGCTTTGCACCGCTGCTGCGTCCCAGAGGTCCAAGCCCATCACGTTGAGCATATGGGTGCGGTAGCACGCGGTAAAAAACGGCTTGATCGTCGAGTTGAACCCCACCGGAGCGGTGGCGGGAAATTGCGAGCCAGCCATAGTGCTTCTCCTTTCAACCGATGTTCACCCGATGACCGCGACTACCTGGCTTTTCGCGGGTGTCAGGCCTACAGAGAAGGCCTCGAAGCTCGCCGCATTTTCCAGACGCGAGAGAACCACTGCAACTAAGGATTTTCCTCCCGTGTTGGTTGCGAGTCAAGCCCGAATCATGAACCGCTCGGCCGGCTATTTATTATTCAGCGCGCCGCGTTCATGAGCTCGCTTGCCATCTCGCGCAGCTTGGCGCGCTGAATCTTGACGCCATTCGGACTGTCGGTCGTCGGAAATGCTTGCAGCGTGATTATGCGCGCTGGGCGCTTATAGGATGCGAGCGAAGCCCGGCAGGCGGCAAGCAATTCGCTCTCATCCGGTTCGCTCTCTGGACGCGCGACGATGAAAGCGAGGGCCACACGCTCGGAGCCGTGCTCCACGGCGACGACTTGCGCCTGAGCGACGCCATGCAGCGTTTGCAAAAAGCTCTCGATCTCCTCCGGATTGACGAGGAAGCCCCCGAGCCGCAATTCATCGCGGAGCCGTGTCTTGTAGATGAAACCCGGCTCGACGCGGCGTGCGAGATCGCCGGTGCGGAAATAACCGTCATCCGCGAACGCCCGCGCGGTCGCCTCGAGATTGTCGAGGTAACCGTCGAACAGCGAAGGCGCGCGCAGGAGCAGCTCGCCATCCTGTCCGTCAGGCAGGGGCGCACTCGTCTCAGGATCGCCAATCCTGAATTCGGCCTCACGTGACGCGGGTACACCACCGTCGCTCGTGCGGCGGCTATCCGGTGCGAAGGCAAACAAGGCCTGCACTTCGGAACTGCCGTAGAGGCCGCGGGGCATCATTTGAAGTGCATCGGCGGCCGCAACATTCTGAGCTGCCTTCGGCGTAAAGCTCGCAAAGCCGCTAAAGCGCAGGCTTTTGAACGGCTGTCCGCCAGCGGCGTCCGCGATCCGCGCGAGCATGTCGTCGCTGCCGACAACATGCGTGATCTTGTGTTCGCGAATGAGCGCGCAGGCACGCGCGGCATCGAACTGCTCCATCAACACGATATGCGCGCTCCCGGCCGCGGCGGCCATCGCGAAAGCGAGACCGAAGGTGCCGCAGAGAGGCACCGATGCGAGAGCCGCCGTGCCGGTTTCACTCATCTGCAGCGCCGCGGCGACATCGTGCGCATGTCGCGCGATGGACCGCTGGCGATGCAGCACCAGCTTCGGCGCGCTCGTCGTCCCGCTGGTTGTGAAGGTCAGGCATGGCGCTTCAGCTACCGCGCGGTCGCCGCAGCGTCCCGCCGGTGCCAAGGGCACAATGGGGTGGTCGGCAACCTTTCCTGCCGTCGCATCTCGCCCGACGACGCACTCGAGCGAGGCGCGCTGTCCCGCCGGTATGTCGGCGAGCAAAGCAGAAAAGTTCACGGGCGCGAAGCCCCAAGCAGTCACAAGCACGCACGCTTTCGAGCGCTCCAAGAGATGGCCCACCTCGTTCGTGCGAAACCGCGTGTTGACATGCACGGCTATTGCGCCAAGCCGCGCGCAAGCAAAGATCAGCGCGAGATAATCGATGCTGTTTGGCAACCACAAAGCGACGCGATCGCCGAACCCGATGCCGCGCGTGGCGAGCAACGCCGCATAACCCTCGGCAAGCGCCGCGAGTTCGGACCAATGGAGCGCCGCCCGCCCGTCACTCGCGGCGAGCGTGTGAGGAGCGCGGCGGACGTTCTCATCGAGAATGCTGGAGAGAGTGTGACTCTTCTCGTGATCGGCTGGGAATGTTCGTGGGGATAGATGCGCGGCCGTCATTCAGGCACAGACTTGCTGGTTTGCTGGAACGCGCTCTCGCGCGCCCGCACCAGCGCGACGATTATTTCGTTGACGGGCGTCGGCACGCCAACTTCCGCACCGGCGCGCGGAACCGCGCCGTTGATCACGTCGATTTCGGAGCGGCGCCTGGCGAGATGATCAAGCAGCATGGACGGCCGGGCCCCCGGAATCTTTTCGCCGAATGCGCGCACATAGGCGAAGGGGTCGGAGATGTCGACCGCGATTCCTTTCGCCTTCGCCACCGCGTACGCCTCGGCGGCGCAGCTCGCGGCAATCTTGAAGGCATCCGGATTGGCCAAAACCTCGCCGATCGTGAGGCCGCTCAACGTGCACGTGCCGCTGAACGCGACGTTGCAGATGAACTTCTCCCAGACAAGCTGATGAATGTCCTCGAACAATAGCACGCGGAAGCCGCCCTGCTTCCAGATGTCCGCTACACGCTCGAGCCGGGGCGTGATCGCGCCGCCGCCATACTCGCCGAGACGGACGAATTCCCAGCCGTTGTGATGCACATGGCCGGGCGCCTTGATGGACGCGCCGAAACCGCCAACAACGCCGATCAGCGTTCTGTCTTCGCCGACAATGCCCGCGACGCGCTCCGCCGAGCCGAGCCCGTTCTGTATCGTCAGAACGATACCGTCCGGAGCTAGGATTTCACTGGCGTCTCTAGCGGCGGCTTCAACCCCGCTTGCCTTTGTCCCGATGATGACGAGATCGGCGGGACCGGCGTCGTGTGCATTCGTTGATGCCCGGAGTTTCGCGACTCGCTCGCCGCTCGCGCCCGAGACGCGCAGACCCTCGCGATTGATCGCATCGACATGTTCGGCCCAGATGTCGACCGCGCAGACATCGAGCCCGGCGTCCGCCAAGAGGCCCGCGTAAACCGAGCCCATGGCTCCCGTTCCAATGATTGCGATGCGCACGCCCGAACCTTTCGTTTGCAACGACTCTATCCCGACGCCTCAGGAGGGATGAACGACACCCTTGCCCGTCGTTTGCGAGTCGAACAGACGATAAGCCTCGTCCGCCTGTTCGAGTTGCCAATGATGCGTGAAGAGATGATCGACATCGATGCCGCGATCGGCGATGAAGCGCGCGCATTGCGCCTGGCCGATCGTCGAAAACGTCCAGGAGCCGATGATCGTCACCTGCCGGCGCAGCATGTCGTTGCTGACGTCGAGCGTCACGTCGCCGCCCTCACCGACAAAGCACGTCTTTCCCCAGGTGCGCACGCATCGCACGGCCTGCGCGCGCGCCAACGGCGACGAGGAGGCATCGAGCGAGAGATGCGCGCCGAGCCCATGCGTCAAGTCGCGGATCGCCGGCACGACATTCTTCTCGGTCGCGGGGTTTATGACGGCATCGGCCCCGAACTCGGTCGCGCGCGCCAAACGCTCTTCGTTTGTATCGAGCGCGATCACGCGCGCGCCCATCTCGTGCGCCAATTGCGTTGCCGACAATCCGACAGGCCCCTGCCCGAAGATCGCGATCGTGTGGTCGCCTCTGAGCCCCAGCCGCTCCAGCGCGCCCCAGGCGGTGCCGGTGCCGCACGAGATCGCCGCGCCGGCATCGAACGACAATTCGTCCGGCAGCGGCACCAGGGTGTTCGCCGGACATTTCATGTAGCGGGCATGGGCGCCGTGGCCGGTCGCGCCGTAAACCTCGGCGACGCCCTCGACACACAGCTGCTGCCATCCCGTGGCGCAATGCGGACACACGCCGCAGCCGCGGTAATGGTGCTGCATGACGCGCTGGCCGACGCGCGCCTGCTTCTCGGGCACGCCGGCGCCGATCTCGACGACGATTCCGCACGGCTCGTGGCCGCCGATCACCGGGTGATCCGGCATCTTGAAGCCGAGGGAAGCCGCGCCGCCGACGGCGCGATAAAATTTCAGATCGCTCCCGCACATGCCGGAGGATTTTAACTCCAGCACCACTTCGCCGGGCGCCGGGGCGGGATCGGGAAAGGCTAGAATCTCGATCTTGCGGTCACCGGCAAAAACCACACCCTTCATGTGCATGAGCCCTCAAGCCGGCGCGCAACGGCCGTGATCGGGCATCATATCAGCACATGAGTGGAACAAAAGTGATGTGCGCGATAAGCATCGCGCACGGCGGCGCCCGGATCATCGAGGCTGCTTTTCGGCCGAGCTTTGCCAGACAGAGCGGGAAAGCGCATTCTTGTCACGCGGGAAATGGCAGCGGAGGAAACGTTATGATCCAGGCTCAGTCTCTGATTTCGCAGCAGCCGTGATGTCTGTCATGAGTGCTGCGGCCTCGGATATACGCCGCGTCGTAACCGCCCTTGATGAGAACAACAAGGCTACGGTGATATTCGACAGCCATCTGCCCATTGTCGCGGGGCCTTTCGGAATCAATTCAACGAACCTGTGGATCACCGATTCCTATCCCCTCGGCTTTTCGCACGAGGACACTGCATCGAAGCCGGCCGGAATCTCCCCGCCGGAAAATGGAACGAAGTTTCGCGTCGTCGAATTCGGGCCGCTTACCCCGGAAATCGAGCAGAAAATGGACCCGCAGTTTCTCATGAAGGCAGTCGGCGAGGTCGCACCGAAGCGTGGGCTTCCCGTCTCGCATCCGATGATGCATCGAACCCGCTCGGTCGATTACGCCGTGGTCCTCTCAGGAGAAATCGACATGGTTCTCGACGATGCGACGGTTCACCTGAAGCCGGGCGATGTGATCGTGCAGCAGGCGACAAATCACGGTTGGGTCAATCACGGGAAGGAGCCCTGCCGGATGTTGTTCGTGCTGTTGGATGCGCAGGAGCCATAGTTGGCGCACCAGCTGGGTCGGGTATCGCGCTGCGCAGCGACGCGTCCAGAGAAAGCGCGTAATCACGACAGTTGAAGCATTGGCTTGTGCGCCCTAGCTTCGGGCGCATGCCGCTCGACAAAACCGTGTCATCGCTGGCGGAAGCTGTATCCGGCGTGCGCGACGGTGCTACACTGCTCATCGGTGGCTTCGGCGGCTCCGGCATCCCGACCGATCTCCTGCGCGCGCTGCTCGATCAGGGCGCAAGGGACCTGATTGTGGTCAACAACAATGCCGGCAACGGTCCGCTCGGCCTGAGCGAGCTGATCGCGGCGGGGCGCGTGCGCAAGGTGATCTGCTCGTATGCGCGCTCCGCCAATCCCGCTAATCCGAGTTCCGCCGTGTTCGCCGAATGGTATCGCGCGGGCAAGATCGAGCTCGAATGCGTGCCGCAGGGCACGATGGCCGACCGCATGCATGCGGCCGGCGCGGGGCTTGGCCCGTTCTTCACACCGACCTCCTACGGAACGCCGCTCGCCGAGGGCAAGGAGACGCGCCTCATCAACGGCGTCGGCTACGTCCTCGAAGACCCCCTGCCGGGCGATTTCGCTTTCGTGAAGGCGACACAGGCGGACCGCTGGGGCAATCTCATGTACCGCTACGCGCAACGCAATTTCGGCCCCGTCATGTGCATGGCCGCCAGGACGGCGGTCGCGCAAGTGCAGGAGATCGTGCCGCTTGGCGCCTTGCCGCCGGAGCATGTTATGACTCCGGGCATCTTCGTTCAGCGCGTCGTCGAATGCCGGAACCCGCAATGACAGTTTGGAACAAACTTACGCGTGCGCAGATCGCCGAACTCGTCGCGCGCGACATTCCCGACGGCGCCTACGTCAATCTAGGCATCGGCATGCCGACGCTGATCGCGCAGCACCTGCCGGCGGATCGTGAAGTCATCCTGCATAGCGAGAACGGCATTGTCGGCATGACCAATGTCCCGACGGATGGCCCGCACGATCCCGACATCATCAACGCGGGCAAAGAATTCATGGGATTGGTGCCCGGTGCCTCGATCACCGATCACGTGACCTCCTTCGCGATGATGCGCGGCGCTCACATCGATCTGACCGTGCTCGGCGCCTTTCAGGTTTCGCGCATGGGCGACCTCGCCAATTGGGACACCGGCGATCCGAGTTCTATTCCGGCGGTCGGCGGCGCGATGGACCTCGCCGCCGGCGCGAAGCAGGTGTTCGTCATGATGGAGCACGTCGACAAGAAAGGCGCGCCGAAAATCGTGACGGAGTGCACCTATCCGCTGACCGGCGCGCGCGTCGTCGATCGCATCTATACCGACCTCGCGATCATCGATGTGCCCGGCGACGGGCGGCTGATCGTGCGCGCGATGGTCGAGGGGTTGACCTTGCCGGAATTGCAGAAACTGACGGCCGCGCCGCTCACAGGCATGGATGCCTGTCAGCGCATCGCCGCGTGAGCACGCGCTACTTCTTAATGAGCGGGCACTCGCTTTCGGAGAGCGGGCGGAACGCCTGCTC
>JAXDNH010000226.1:0-20170 GCA_034669525.1 Methylobacteriaceae bacterium
AAGCCTGGACGGCGCAGCGCATTTACGAGGTGTTCCCGATCCTGGCATCGATGCAGGGCCGCAAGGCCGGCCGCCTTTCGGGCGGCGAGCAGCAGATGCTGACGATCGCCCGCACGCTGATGGGTAATCCCGACATTTTATTGCTCGACGAACCCAGCGAGGGGCTGGCGCCGCTCATCGTTCAAGCGATCGGCGGCCTAATCCGCACATTGCGTGATACCGGAGTGACCATTCTCATCGCCGAGCAGAACATACATTTCTGCCTCGGCGTCGCGACGCATGCCACGGTCGTCGATAAGGGACAGGTGGTTTATCGCGCCACGATCGGCGAATTGCGAAGCAATGACGCGATTATCAAGCGCCACCTCGCGCTATGACATCGCTCTCCAAGCGAAAGGACAGTTCGATGACGCAGCGGGATGAGGGGCGCGGACGCGTGGCTGTCATCACGGGCGGAGCGAGCGGCATAGGCCTCGCTACAGCGACTGTGCTTGCTGAGCGAGGCTGGCGCGTGGTGATCAACGATCTCGACACTCAGCGGTGCAAAGCGGCGGCCGAGCCGATCAGCGCTGAGGTCATGCCATTCGACGTGGCGGACGAGTTCGCGACCGAGAAAGCCAACGAAGAGATCGAGACAAACTTTGGTCCCGTGGATGCGCTGATGGCAAATGCGGGTTTGCTTCAGCCGCCGACGCCCCCGGAGGCATTTGCATTGGCGGACTTCGACCGAATCATCGCTGTGAACGTGCGTGGCGTCTACATCTCCTGCGTTGCGGCAGGACGACGCATGGCGCAGGGCGGCAGCGGAGGCATCGTCATCACCGGGTCGGTTGCCGCGTCACGCACAGTGCCCTTGCACGCCTACGCGCCTGGCAAAGCGGCCGTGGTCCATATGGCCGCATGCTTGGCCGCCGAATGGGGTCGATCCGGTGTGCGGGTCAATGCGGTCTCTCCCGGTTACGTCACGACGCCACCGTTGCTGGCCGCCATTCAGCGCGGCCAGCGCAACCGGGACCTGCTATGCGAGGCGGCAGCGATGGGCCGAATGGTGGAGCCCGCAGAAGTCGCCCGTGCCGTTGCGTTCCTATTCTCCGACGATTCCAGTGCGATCTCTGGTATTAACTTGCCGGTGGATGCCGGCTGGTTGGCCGGCGCGCACATGGCGACCTACGGCGGAGTGCGCGCGGCCAGGTGATTACTCGGGCGATTGCTTATGGCCGGTGAACCTCCCCCCGTTCCTTCCCGGTTCCTTGTCATCTTAGGCGTTGCAAACTCCAATCGTAACCCTTGGTACCGCTGCAGGTTCTTTCGAACCCTGCAGCGGTAAATGGTTCCGGTGAGACCAATGGTGCGGCGGGCCGTCGTGCATGATTGGCACCTTACCGATCTATGTGGAAGACGAGACACATACGCGGTACACGCGCGTCGATCGCAACAAGTACGAAAAGCTTAAGCGCGGTGAATTTCGCTTGTGATTGTTGAACCGATCTCTCCTCGCGCCCAGGGACGGAGCATTGCGTCACAAACGTTCGGCATCCCAGGTCAGTCTATGTGCTCTCTTAGCGATGCAAGATTCTCGAAGGTAGCTTGCGTGGCTGGTATCGCGCTTGGCTGGTATCGCGCTTGACGATCCATTCGCCGCCTGTTGGCTGTAGCGACGTGGCGCTAAACCCTGCGCGTGCGCGCATTGACACTCCCCTGAACTCCTGCTTGTTTCAACGCCTTTCCCGCGTGACCGCTCAAGGAATATGCTTATTGCGCAGAGGTCGGCGTCGTATACTCGTCGGCTGTTGCACCGCGCTGGCTATTTTGGCGCTTTGGACAATCGCCACCGTCTTCACGTCGCTCATCAGTGCCGGCCGATTTCCCTCGCCGCCACAGGTCTGGGGGGCCGCGCGCCAAATCGCCACTGACGGCTATGCTGACGGAACGTTGTTACAGCATGCGTTGCGTAGTCTTCGCCTGGTCATCATGGGCTTCCTCTTCGCCGTCGCGATTGGCGCGCCGCTCGGCATCTTGATGGGGGCGAGCCGGCGATTCGAGGCGTTCATCACGCCGGTTTTCTCCATTATCCGGCCCATCCCGCCGCTGGCCTGGATCCCGCTTGCGATCCTGTGGCTTGGATTGGGCGACGCGGCCAAGATCATGGTCATTTTTTTTGCGGCCTTCGTGCCGTCTGTCATCAACTCGCATTCGGGAGTCCGCGCCATCGAGGCGCATCTCCTCGAGGCCTCGCAGGTGCTTGGTGCCCGCGGGTTCACACATGTGCGCGAAGTGCTTGTCCCCGGCGCAATGCCGATGATCTTCACCGGCCTGCGCCTGTCGTTGCAGGCGTCGTGGACAACGCTTGTGGCCGCAGAACTCGTCGGTGCGCTTGCGGGCCTTGGCCGCGTCCTCAACGTCGCGCAACAGGACATCTATCCCGCGATGATCCTCGTTGCGATGGCTGCGGTTGCGGTGCTTGGTTGGGGAACGACGCGCCTTCTGGACATGATCGAGAGCCGGGCGATGCGATGGCTGCCGGTTAAACCCTGAGATGCGTGCGCGCCCCGCTGCCGGCCCTTCCAATGTGGAAATTTTGGTGCTGGGTGTTGCCGGTCTCGCCGTCTTCTTCGGGCTGTGGGCGGCACTGTCGGGTTTCGGCCTCGTGCCCCCGCGATTTCTTCCATCTCCCGCTGCCGTTGCGCAACGGATGTTCTTCCTGCTCGACCACCCGTTCGCCAGCGCGACGCTGCCTCTTCATGTCCTGTCGAGCCTCGGCCGATACGCGCTCGGCTTCCTGCTCGCGGCGGCAATCGGCGTACCGCTCGGTCTATTCATGGGCTGGTACGGTCTCCTCGACGATATCGTCTCGCCGGTTTTCAATGCATTGCGCTTTATCGCTCCGATCGCCTGGGTGCCTTTCGCCGCGTTGTGGTTCGGGACCGGCATTGGCGGGCCTATAATGGTCATTTTCACCGGCGCTTTTCCGCCCTGTCTGATCAATGCCTATCGCGGCGCACGATTCGTGGATGTCAAATTTCTTGAAGCCGCGCAGACGCTCGGTGCCAGCAATCTGCGCATCATTCTTGAGGTTCTATTGCCGGCCTCGATCCCATCGATCGTCTCTGGCTTGCGCGTCGGTGCGGGGCTCGGCTGGCAATCGCTTGTCGGCGCCGAGCTGATCGTCGCGGCGAGCGGTGTCGGCTACATGATGGTTCAGGGGCAGAGTGCGGTTTCGACGCCGACCGTTCTTTCCGGAATGATCGCGATCGGAATGGTCGGCTATTGCGTCGATCTAGTGCTGCGCGAGGTGGAAGCCCTCACGCGCCGCCGCCGGGGTGTTGTGTGAGCACGATCACGTTCGAGGATGTCGGCCGCAGCTTCGATTCGGTCGCCGCGCTGAAGAACGTCAATCTGCACGTGCGCGACAAGGAGTTCGTTGTGATCGTCGGGCCTTCCGGCTGCGGCAAGACCACGTGCCTGCGCATGGCCGCGGGCCTGGACTTCCCCTCTAGCGGCGTCGTCCGCGTCGGCAACAGAGAAGTCGTCGCGCCCGGGCCGGATCGTGCGGTTGTCTTCCAGCAATTTGCCCTCTTTCCGTGGAAATCCGTCTACGACAACGTCGATTTCGGCTTGCGCAATAAAGGTGTGCCCACCGCAGAGCGTGCCGATAGGATCGCGGCCGTTCTAAAGGTGATGAGTCTTGAAGGATATGAACGCTCGTTTCCGCATCAGCTTTCCGGCGGTATGCAGCAGCGCGTGGCGATCGCGCGCGCCTATGTGCTCGATCCCGCGGTCCTGCTCATGGATGAACCCTTCGGCGCGCTGGACGCGCAGACGCGCGTCCTCATGCAGGAGGAACTGGTGCGCCTTGCGCGCGTCAATCCCCGTACGGTTCTGTTCATCACGCATGGGGTCGAGGAAGCGGTCTATCTCGCCGACCGTGTCGCGGTCATGACTAGCCGGCCGGGATGCATCAAGGAGATCATTGACGTAAGGTCCATTCGCGAGGCCGAGCGTTGGAACAGTCTGCCCCGAATCGAGGACGTGATGGACCTTGAAAGTTTCGTGCATCTTCGCACGACCATCTGGAAGAGCCTTCGCGAGGAGAAAACCGAAGAACAGCATTGATCAGGCTTGTCATGACAGGCAGATCATTCAGAAATCAACAAGGGAGGGAGACGATGAGACACTTCGCATTAGCCGCCGGGATTGCCAGCGCTCTTATTGCGTTCGCGCCGCAGATCGCCACGGGGCAGACGCCGATCGGCGTCAGTTATCAGCCGGCGCTTTACTGGGCGCTGCCCTTCTACGTCGCAACCGAGAAGAAATGGTGGGAAGAACTCGGGCTGAAACCGAATTTTTCGACCTTTCCTGCGGGAGCGCCGCAGGTGGCCGCCGCCCAAGCCAAGTCGTGGGACGTTGGTGGGGTCGGGTCGGTTCCGGCGGTGCTCGGCGCGGCTCGCTTTGGCCTCGTGACGATCGGTATCACCAACGACGAATCCAAAGCCAATGCGCTATACGTGCGCGCGGGCAAATATGCCGAACTGTCGAAAGATCCTACAAAGATGAAGGGTGACAAGATCCTCATCACAACCAACTCGACTGCGGATTACGCGGCGCAAGGCTGTCTTAAGAAATGGGGCCTTAGCAAGAGCGACGTGCAATTCATCAACCTGGGCCAGGCGCAGATCATATCGGCGATCACGTCGGGCAATGGCGACATCGCCGGCGTCTGGGCCCCGAATACGTACACGCTGGAGGAGAAAGACGGCGCGAAATACCTCTGCTCCGGCGCGGACACCGGATCGGTGGTTCCGGGCGCGCTGATTGCCCGCGCCGATTTCGTGACGGAAAACCCGGAGGCAGTCGCGAAATTCCTGGCCGTGTATCTTCGCAGCTGGACCTGGATCAAGGCCCATCACAAGGAATCCGTCGCGATGATGAAGACATTCTATTCATTGGGCGGCGTTGAAATTTCGGATCAGGCGACAGAGACGGAGTTTTCGACCCGCCCGGTCTTCCTGCTCGATCAGCAGATCGCGATCATGGATCGCGCCAAGGGTGCATCCGAGGTCGACACATGGTTCACGAATATCGCTGAATTCATGAAGGGAAACGGCACGATTCCGACAGTGCCGGCCGCGACCTCCTATATCGACGATGCCCCGATGAAGCGCGTTGCGTCCGATCCCAAGCTAAAGGCGTTTGCAACCAAGGCGGACTGAAGCGCTTCGACGTGAGATTTTTGTAGGGTGGGCGCGAAGCCGCGCGCTCGGAAAGGACAGGCATGGGCGTCGAATATCTGAAGCGCGCGAGCAAGACGCCTGAGACCGAAACCGCCAATGCACAGACGGTCGTTGCCGACATGCTTGCCACAATCCGCCAAGGCGGCGAGCAGGCGGTGCGCGACTACGCCAGCACGCTCGACAAATGGACCGGCGATATCGTTGTAACAGACAAGGAAATCGATGGGCGCACCCGCGATATCCCGGCGCAGGTGAAAAGCGATATTGAATTCGCGACGGCGCAAGTGCGGCGCTTTGCACTTGCGCAGCGCGAATCCGTGCGCGATTTCGCGCTTGAGATGCTGCCTGGCATGCAGGCCGGGCAAAAACTTATGCCGGTCGATGTCGCCGGCTGCTACGTGCCGAGCGGCCGCTACGCGCATATCGCGTCGGCCTATATGTCAATCGCGACCGCCAAAGCGGCCGGGGTGCCGACCGTCATCGCGTCTTCAACACCATTCGAAGGGGAGGGCATCCATCCGAAGGTGCTCTACGCGATGAAAGTCGCCGGGGCGGACATCATCATGACCCTCGGCGGCGTTCAGGCAATCGCGGCGATGGCGTTCGGGCTGTTTACGGGCAAGCCCGCAGACATTCTCGTCGGTCCTGGCAACAAATTCGTCGCCGAAGCGAAGCGGATGCTGTTTGGCACCGTCGGCATCGATGTGTTCGCGGGCCCGTCGGAGATTGCCGTCATTGCGGATGAGAGCGCCGACGCCACGATCGTCGCATCCGATCTCGTTGGCCAGGCGGAGCACGGGCACGAGAGTCCGGCTTGGCTGATCACCACTTCGCGTGAGCTCGCCGAACAAGTGATGCCTCTCCTCCCGGAGATGATTGCGAAACTGCCGGGGCGCGCGCGCGCCGCGGCCTCGGCTGCTTGGCGCGACTACGGTGAAGTGGTGCTGTGCGACACATGTGAGGAGGCCGCGGCGATGTCGGACCGCTACGCGCCCGAGCATCTTGAAGTCCAGGCTGCCGACCTCGACTGGTGGCTTGCGCGGCTGAAGAACTACGGCTCGCTCTTTCTCGGGGAGGAGACGACGGTTGCCTTCGGAGACAAGGCATCCGGACCGAACCACATCCTGCCGACGAAATTCGCGGCGCGCTATTCGGCCGGTCTCTCCGTTCATAAATTCCTGCGGCCGCTGACGTGGCAGCGCATGGATCGAAATGCCTGCAAAGAGATCGGACAGGTAACGGCGCGCATTTCCCGCCTCGAAGGCATGGAGGCGCATGCGCGCACCGCCGACAACCGTTTGCGCAAATATTTTCCGCACCAGAACATTGATACGGGCGCCCCAATCGAGGCGTGAGCGATAATGGGCGTCTCGTCTCTGTTCCATCTTCGAAGTGCACTGCTCGGCCTAACGCATCGAACTGAGCAGGAATTCCTCCATGCGGGACCTGCTCAATCTGATCAGCGGATACTCCGAACGCCGTTAATGCAAAGCTCAAAGTAGAACGACAATTCGATACAACACGCAGAACAATGCTGCAGCCCCGAATGACTAGAGGTGCCAGGTCACGTGACTTCGGCGCTCTCGGCCAGCGTCTAGACAATTCAGCACCCGCTTCAACGATCGTACAGGCCGTTCAAAGTCGCCTTCGCCAAAGTATGAAAGTGCAAATCGAACCCGACCAATGCGGGCGATGCCGAATCGTCTTTCGCGTTGGGCAGCTTGTCGACATCCACGGCAAAGACGGTGATCTGATAGCGATGTGGCTTGTCGCCGGGCGGCGGACACGGGCCGCCGTAACCACCGACCCCGAAATCGGTGCGGCTTTGAATAGCGCCGCCAGTTATCGCGGTTTTCTTTACACCGCCCGCGTCTTTTGGAAACGCCGTCGTGCTTGGCGGAATATTGAACACAACCCAATGCCACCAGCCGCTGCCAGTTGGCGCATCCGGATCATACATCGTGATCGCGAAACTTTTCGTGCCACTCGGCGCCCCACTCCAAGTCAGCGCGGGAGACACGTTGCCGCCTGTGCAGCCGAACCCCTTGAACACTTGTTCGTTCGCAATTGTGCCGCCCCCTATAATCTCGGGGCTGGTAAGAGTCATGGTCTGTGCGCTTGCTGTGGTCGCGATGAGCCCGCTTCCCGTTAGAGCTGCAATCCAAATAGGGACCGTCCCCATTTTATCCTCCCTTAGCGGCTGCCTTTTCTGCGGGGCCAGAGCGACTTCCATCAGCGCTGGCCATCACGGTTTCCGGAATTTTAGCACAAACTCGTCATTAGGCGTGGGGTTCTTGAAGACTACGTTTGTCCGCGTGTCTTCGGGATGACGGAGGAAATTGGCATCCGCCACGAACACAAATCCGGCGGCCTCAATCTCATCGCGTAGCGTCTTCTCGGCGATGCGATGAAGCGTCTTGCCGACGGTGGCCCCATCCTCAGGACGCGCCGAATGATCGGCAACCACAAGCAAGCCGCCCGGCTTCAAGGCGTCGAACAAGGCCTTGTTCATCTTCGCCCGATCGACGGCCATAAAGGTTGTATCGTGGTAGCCAAAAAAGAACGTCACAAGATCAAGATCGTGAAGAGCTGGGTCCGACAGATTATCGAACGGCTGAATGACCTCCGCCACATTGGCCATCGCCGGCGTTTTCATGCGGTTGCCAAGCTTTTCCGAGGCCTTGTCGTTCTGGGCGTAGACCTTGCCACCGGGAGCCACAGAACGTGCCATCAACTCCGTGCTGTAGCCTGCGCCGGCAGCCATATCGAGCACGCGCCACCCTGGCTTCGGCGCGACGAATGCTAGAAGTTTCGGCGCATCACGTTTCGTGTCGTTCTGCCGGTCGGCTTCCGTGCGATCTGGCGCGGCGAGAACCGAGGAGTAATCCTGCGCGTGCGCCGGCACTGCCATAATAGCACCGAGCGACAGCAGCAGGCTTAGCAAATATCGAAGAGACTTCGGAATCATCGGGCGTTCCTCCTGATCTATCGTTTCTGACGCCGTTACACCATCGGATGCCTGGTACCGCGGCTTCCATATTTTTTGAACCCGGTCTTGCATCAACGGTACTCGGGATCGAGGTGTCGCGATAGCTGCTTAGAACGAACGCGCCCGCAACCATGGCGGTCAGCTGCCGCCTCTCGTAAGGTGCGACCTGTCAGAAACCAGCCAAGCTTCGCGACGCTCCTGAACGGCAGCTTGAGGCGAAGCAGCGCCTGAGATGAATGACCGGCAGGAGCGCGAAGCGGACCTTGGGACGGAATTAGGATCCCCGCACAGAACGCCCCCACTTACCTGGCTCTTGATCCAAATACTGCTTGAGGAGGCGGAGCGGATGGCGTCCAATCGCCTTTGCGATCGCTTGAGCCGGCCGACAGGAAGAGAAGAGAGGCTGCCCGCCCTATGCTCCTCGTTCAGTAGGGTCGTTCATAGCTGGAGGAACGAGTCGCGCTGTGCTGCGGCGGGAATGAGTCAGCAGAACGATTTTCGCCCCGAATGGCGGGACCGTTAGAGATGTGCATCGCGATCTGTGCCGCTTTGCCAACGGCTGTAAGGCCCCAGTTGCCCAATATCTGCTCAGCTTGTCTACGCCGTGACCCGGTCAAGGTGTACTCACCCACCCCGATTATCACTTCAGTGTCGAGCGCCTGCACGTTGTGAATGCCGATTGTCACCTTCCAGCCCGTTTTGATGAGCGCATGGAAATGTTGTTCGATTGCTTGCCTTCCGGTTAGCAGAGCCGTTTTAGGGCTGCTAAAATAGGCGCTCTCTGTGTAAAGCGCTGCGAGATCCTTCGGGTTGCCTGAGTTGAAGGCCCGGGCCCATGTTTCGGTAACCCTCAGTAGGACCTTCCTTGCTTGATCAGCGCTTTGCATGTCAAAGGGCCTCAATTTTCGCCGGAAAAAAGACGCACTATTCTCCAGCAGTAAGCGCCCGGCGTTTTTCGGCAAGGCAGGCCCGGGCGCCCATCAATCTGAGGCGGTTCCACATCTCGCCAAGGGCTCGCCAGCGCGTCGCTCTGCTCACCAAGCTCCCGCCTTCCGATGGCCTGTATTGTAGCACTTAGCGCAGGCTGGCGTTGATCTTTTCCAGCGCCGACGATGCTGGACAAAGCTCCGTATCCGCGAGTTGGTTCAATGGGGTGTCCACCAGGTCGAGGTTCTCGTGAAGATCGCCCAAATTGTTCTCCAGATAGATCAGTCCCGTTACGATCTCGCCAGCCTCTTCGCGGCGCATAAGATGTGCAAGGGCGCCGATACGATCATGGACATTGTAATCGGCCCCGATCTTCCGCAATCGAAGGGAGGAGCCATCGTGCAACCTCACGACTTGCACTTCGCCAGGTCGATAGTCGGCTGTAATCGGGTCGCGCTTCGGGATGAAGTCGAGCGCATTCACCGCCTCATTGTGCTCGCGTACATAGTCGAAACTCTTTGTGGATCCTTCGTGATTATTAAAGGCAACGCATGGTGAGATGCAATCGATAAAGGCGGGCCCTTGATGTTCGATCGCCGCCTTGATTAAAGGCACGAGCTGGTTCTTGTCGCCAGAAAAAGATCGACCGACGAAAGTCGCGCCAAGTTGAATTGCCATCGCCGCGAGATCGATCGCCGAATCGGAATTAACGGCCCCCTTTTTAAGCGTCGCCCCTTTGTCCGCGGTCGCCGAGAACTGCCCTTTCGTTAGGCCGTAAACGCCATTGTTGGCAACGAGATAAACCATGTTTACGCCACGTCGGATCGAATGAGCAAACTGCCCAAATCCGATTGATGCCGTATCCCCGTCCCCCGACACGCCAAAATAAATAAGGTCTCGATTGGCGAGGCTCGCGCCGGTCAGCACAGACGGCATGCGACCATGCACGCTGTTGAACCCGTGGGAGCCGCCCAGAAAATAGGTTGGAGTCTTCGACGAACAGCCGATCCCGGAAAGTTTTGCAATCCGATGCGGCGGCAAATCTAGTTCGAAACAAGCGAGCATGATTGCGGTTGAGATCGAATCATGTCCGCAACCAGCGCATAAGGTCGAGACCGACCCCTCGTAATCGCGGTGGGTCAACCCAAGCGCGTTGGTGGGAATCTCCGGATGATGAAATTTCGGCTTTGGCAGATATGTCATGACAGATTGCGTTCTTCCTGCGCCTGTAGCGCCTCTAGGATAAGGGCGCCGATCGCCTGCGCGATAAAACGAGCCGTGATCGGACTGCCGTCGAAATGGAGCACTGGGACAAGCTTGTGTGGATCGATGGCGTTCTCGGCGATCAGCAGGGTCCTCAATTGCGC
The DNA here is from genome assembly GCA_034669525.1 of Methylobacteriaceae bacterium. Lineage (GTDB taxonomy): Bacteria > Pseudomonadota > Alphaproteobacteria > Rhizobiales > Beijerinckiaceae > JAFASC01. The sequence goes on from JAXDNH010000226.1 coordinate 10,515, forward strand.
ATCGCGGTTCTGTTCGACGACGAGAACGCGATCGTGCCCGGCGATGAAATCCACGACGTCGTTGCTGAACGGAAAGGCGCGGACGCGCAATACATCTACATCGATTCCTGCATCGCGAAGGAGAACAAAAGCCTCGTCCATGGCGGCGGCTGTGGAGCCGTAATGGATCGCGCCCGTGCGGGTCGCTCGCACGGCCGGCTGCACGACCGGCCCGGGCACATAGCTCTTGGCTGTTTCGAATTTGCGCAGCAAACGGTGCATGTTTTCGATATAGGGCCCACCCTCTTCCGTGTAACGGGCATAAGCATCACGCGTGGTGCCCCGCGCGAAATAGGCGCCCCGGGTTGGGTGCGTTCCGGGATACGTGCGGTAGGGAATGCCGTCACCGTCAACATCGAGGTATCGGCCGAAATCTCGTCCTGCCTCGAGATCGTCATGCGTCACCACTTTCCCGCGGTCGAGCTTTCGCGCGTCGTCCCACGTGAAGGGTGCGACCAGGCTGTGGTTCATCCCGATGTCGAGGTCGAGCATCACGAACACGGGCGTTTGCAGCCGGTCCGCTAAATCGAATGCGATCGCGCCGAACTCGAACGCCTCGCCAGGATCGCGCGGAAAGATGAGAATGTGTTTAGTATCGCCGTGCGATGCCCACGCGCAGGACAGGATGTCCGACTGCTGGGTGCGCGTGGGCATGCCGGTCGAAGGTCCGCCGCGCTGCACGTTGAAGATAACCGCAGGAATTTCGGCGAAATAGGCAAGGCCGAGAAATTCCTGCATCAGGGAGATCCCTGGACCGGAAGTCGCCGTGAATGCTCGCGCGCCATTCCAGCCAGCGCCGATCACGATGCCAATTGATGCGAGTTCGTCCTCGGCTTGCACGATCGCGAAGCGATGCTTTTTCGTAGCAGGATCGGTTCGCAGTCGCTTGCAATAAAATGTGAACGCCTCAGCGAGTGAAGTTGAGGGCGTGAGCGGATACCAAGCGCACACAGTCGCCCCGCCGTAGACGGCACCCAGAGCCGCGGCTGTGTTGCCTTCGACAAAGATGCGGTCGCCGACCGCATCGGACCGTGCGACCCGCAGCCCAATCGGGCAGGCGAGATTGGCGCGCGCCCAATCCTTGCCGATATGCAGCGCCTTGTGATTGGCGGAGATCAAGTTCTCCTTGCCCCTGAACTGCTCGTCAAGAAGCGCCTCCACCACCGACACTTCCATGTCAAGAAGCGCGAGTAACGCCCCGATGCAGATGATGTTCTTGAACAGCTGCCGCTGACGCGGGTCCTTGTATTCGCGATTGCAGATTTCCGTCAGCGGCACGCCTATGACCGTGACATCCTCTCGGAGTTTCGAAGCGGAAATCGGTCGGGATGAATCGTAGAACAAATATCCGCCCGGCTCGATCGCGGCGACATCCTTGTCCCATGTCTGCGGGTTCATCGCGACCATCAGATCCGTTCCGCCGCGCGCGCCGAGCCAACCGTGACCGCTGACGCGTACCTCGTACCATGTAGGGAGGCCCTGGATGTTGGATGGAAAGATATTGCGAGTGGCGACCGGCACACCCATTCGCAGAATGGCGCGAGCGAACATCTGGTTCGCGGAGGCCGACCCCGATCCGTTGACGTTGGCGAACCGGACAACGAAGTCGTTTACGCTCTCGATGGGCACGAGACTCCTGCGCCGGGCAAATGGATTTCGAATTTCTGCATGTCCCACGCTCCGGTAGGACAGCGCTCGGCGCACAGGCCGCAGTGGAGGCAGACGTCTTCATCCTTAACTAGAATGCGACCAGTCTTAAGTGTGTCGGAGAGGTAGAGTTCCTGCGTCAGGTTGTTCGCAGGTGCGCTTAGCCGCGTCCGCAAGTCGGCTTCATCACCGTTCGCGGTGAAGGTGATGCAATCCATCGGGCAGATATCGACGCAGGCATCACACTCGATACACAGAGATCGCGCAAAGACCGTCTGCACGTCGCAGTTCAAGCAGCGTTGCGTCTCGGCGAGCGCACGCTCGAGGTCAAACCCGAGTTCCACCTCGACCTTTATGTTAGAAAGAGCGATGGCATTGTCGCGCACTGGAACTTTCAGCCGCTCCCGTAGCGAAATGTCATTTTCATAGCTCCACTCGTGAATACCCATTTTCTGGCTCACAAGCGTGTGCCCCGGCGCCGGGCGCTGGCCGATATCCTCACCTCGGCACAGAAGATCGATGGAGACGGCCGCGGCATGGCCGTCTGCGACCGCCCAGATAATGTTCTTCGGACCAAAGGCAGCGTCGCCGCCGAAAAACACGTTCTTTAGTGTGGACGCATAGGTGACTTTGTCGATGACCGGCATGCCGGAGCGATCGAATTCGATCCCGATGTCCCTCTCGACCCAGGAAAAGGCGTTCTCCTGACCGACCGCGATAAGTACCGCATCGCATTCGATCAGGAGGTCAGGTTCTCCAGTTGCGACTAGCGATCGGCGGTTATCGGCGCCAAATTCGGCGCGCACCTTCTCGAAGGCGACGCCGGTCAGACGACCATTCTCATGCAAGAACGCCTTCGGCACGAGAAAATTGAGGATCGGGATGCCCTCGTGCATCGCGTCCTCTTTTTCCCAAGGCGAGGCTTTCATTCCCTCGAAGCCTGAGCGGACGATGACCTTGACATCTTCGCCCCCGAGACGCCGCGCCGAGCGGCAGCAGTCCATTGCGGTATTGCCGCCGCCAAGGACGATCACGCGCTTGGCGATGCTCGTCACATGACCGAAGGCAACGTTGGCGAGCCAGTCGATCCCGATGTGAATGTGTGCGGCGGCCTGTTTGCGGCCGGGAAGGTCTAGGTCGCGTCCGCGAGGAGCGCCCGTGCCGACGAACACCGCGTCCCACTCGTCGTTTAGAAAGGCTTTGAGGCTGTCAATGCGGTGCGCCGTTCGGAACTCGATGCCGAGGTCGAGCACATAGCCAACCTCTTCATCGATCACCTGCTCGGGCAGGCGGAATTTCGGAATCTGCGTACGCATCATGCCGCCGGCCTGGTCTTCGGCGTCAAAGATCGTCACTGCAAAGCCGAGGGGCGCAAGGTCGCGCGCCACAGTCAACGACGCGGGACCAGCGCCGATGCAGGCGATACGTTTCCCGTTTCCGACTGTGGTCTTAGGAGGCAGGCGGTGCCTTATGTCGCCCTTGAAGTCGGCAGCAACGCGCTTGAGTCTGCAGATGGCAACCGGCTCATCCTCGACTCGCCCGCGTCTGCAGGCCGGTTCGCACGGACGGTCACAGGTTCTGCCCAAAATCCCCGGAAAAACATTCGACTCCCAGTTGACCATGTAAGCGTCGCTGTAACGCCCGGCGGCGATCAACCGGATGTACTCTGGCACAGGGGTGTGGGCAGGGCAGGCCCACTGGCAGTCCACAACTTTATGAAAGTATTCCGCCTCGGTTACATTGTCAGGCTTCAAAATTCCTCCAAGCGGTTCTTTGCCGCCCTTTTAGTCTTGTCGATTGCAGACTGGGCAGATTCTCGGGAAAACTGACGCCCGTCAAGGCAGACGAAGCTCCTATCACCACCGCCGACGACCTCCCCGTGCGAATTATGCTTCAGGGGTGCAGACATCCCGTTCGGCTATTCCGCTGCGGCGCCTGCGCAACGAGGCTCCCCAGGCTTTCGAGTCGCGCCAACTCATATGCGCGGCGGGCCGCCGAGCCCCTGGACAGGGAAGGGAACTGTCACGCTGCCGGCTTTCTCGAAGGTGAGGATCACCTCAATGGACTGCCCCTCCGTCAGCACGCCCTTCAGATCGAGGAACATGACATGCAATCCGCCCGGCTTCAGCTCGACGGTTTTGCCCGGCCCAATTGCCAAGCCTCCTGCCACGGGCCCCATATGCATCACGCCGTTTTGCACGGTCATCTCGTGCACCTCGCCTCGGGCGGCGAGCGACATGCTCGCGGCGGTGAGGCGGTCGGGTTCGTGTCCGGTATTGGTGATGCGCAGATAGCCGGCAGCGACTTTGGCGCCGCTTGGTGTTGCGCGCAGCCACGGCGCCTCGATTTGCAGAGCCCCAGCCTTTATGGGTATAGGCGCCGGTTGCGCGACCGCGGCGACAACGATGAGAGACGCCAGCAGGCCCGCAGCACGGCACAACATTCCGAGCATGATCTAGAACGCCTTGAAGGTGATGATCGTGCGCGTGTCCGCGATGCCGGGGATCGTTTGCACTTTCTCGCCGACGAAGTGACCGATATCGACATCCCCATCGACATAGAATTTCGCCAGGATGTCGAAATCGCCGGCGATGGAATAGATTTCCGAAGCGATCTCCGCCTCCGCAAGTGCGCTCGCGACCGAATAAGTCCTGCCCAGCGCACATTTGATTTCGACGAAAAAGGTTTGCATCGGCCGGCGGCACTCTGTTGCGGATTTCGGCGGCAAAATGCCGCCTCACGCCAGGCGCGTCAAACGCGGCGTCGTTTCACCCGATTCTGCCGCCGGGCATCTGGACTGCGATGCGGTGCGTGATCTTCTCGCCCGATCCGCCGTGATGAGCGCCACGCACGGGCAGGGCATCGATCGCATCGATGCCGATGGCGACACGGATGTGCCCGCCTTCGGGACAGCGTCCGGCCACCGGATCGAAAGCAATCCAGCCGAGATCGGCGACGTAGGCTTCGGCCCAGCCATGCACGCAGGCGTGTTCTTCCGCGCCTTCCATGAATAGATGGCCGGTGGCGATGCGCGAGGGAATGCCGAGATACCGCGCGCACGCGATGAAGACATGCGCGATATCGCGCGCATGTCCCCGTCCGGCGGCAAATGTTTTTGCCGCGCCGGCGAAATTGTCGTGGTGGCAGGAGGAGCGATCGAGCCGCTCGTGCAGCGCGTCCATAAGGGCGTGCGCCCTGCCCAGTGTCGCGCTTTCCTTCCCAGCCGCGTCGTTCGCGAAGTCGCGCAAGGCGGCATCGGCCGCGGTCAGCGCGCTGTCGCGCAGGAACAGGTCCGGCGGGAACCGCTCGATCGAGTGCCGAACGAAGCCAGTCGTATTGAACGTCTCGACTTCGCCATCGGCATGTATTTTCAAGGCGGCGAGCGGACCGTCGACAGTAAGCGAATCGAAGGCGTTGCCGAAGGCGTCCTCGGCCATCCTGCGGCGGCCGTCCGGCTCGACGTCCGTGCGCCAGCCGACGATGTGCTGGCCCTCATGATTGCGCGGTTCGACCCGCAGATGCTCGACGATGGAGCGCGGCGGCGTCTCCCAAGCCCATGCGATCTCGTGACGGACGGCGAAACGCATTGCTCAAGCCAAAAGATATTGCTGCGCGAGAAGGTCGCCGAGCCGGCTATTATCCTCGACGAACTCGGTCAGAAACTCGTGCAGCCCGCTCTGAAAGATGTCCTTGATCGAAGCATGTTCGAGCCGCCGCATGACGTGGCGGGCGTGCCTCTGGCCAGGACCCTGCTGCCCGTAGGCTTGCCCGATCTCGTCGAGGAAGCGCACGAGCGCATCATAGCAGGCAAGCAACGAACGCGGCATCTCCTGTTTGAGAATGAGCAGATCGGCGACGAGCCAGGGCTGCACGCTCTCCCGATAAATCCAGCGGTAGGCGGTGAGCGCCGAGACCGAGCGCAACAGCGCGGTCCACTGATAATAATCGAGCGAGCCGCCGACCGATTCGGTTTCTGGCAGCAGAACGTGGTACTTCACGTCGAGAATGCGGGCCGTATTATCGGCACGTTCGATGTAAAGGCCGACGCGCGAGAACCAATAGGCGTCGTTGCGCAGCATCGTGCGATAGGCAGAGCCGTCGAAGACGAGCGACGTGGCTTTCGCGAATTCCAGGAAGCGCGAGGTTTCCTCGCGATCGTGGGCGGCGTCGCCTTGGCCATCGAATCCTTGCAGGTCGAGCCAAGCGCTATTGATCGCATCCCACATTTCCGCGGTCAGCGCCGTGCGCACCGCGCGGGCATTGGTGCGGGCATATTCGATGCAATTCCGGATCGATGAGGGATTGTCTTCCGAAAAGGCGAGGAATCGCACCACGTTCGGCTCGTCGGCGGTGTCGTAGTGGGCGTGGAAGGTTTCTTCTGCGCCCGACGCGATCAGCGCGCTCTCCCATTCCGTCTCGTCCTTGCCCGAGGCGCGGGGCACGGAGGCGAGACGTTGCGTCGCCTCGATGATGCGGGCGAGGAAATCGGCGCGCTCCATGTAGCGCGACAGCCAGTAGAGATTGTCGGCAGTTCGGGCGAGCACGCGTCGTCAGCCCTGATTCTGTGACTGGCTCTGGCTCGCGCCAAAACCCTGCGACTGCGATTGCGATTGGCCGGCGCCGAAAGATTGGCTCTGACTTTGGTCCTGACTCATCTCGATCAGGTTGTCCTCGACGATCCAGGTATCTTTGGTACCGCCGCCCTGGCTCGAATTGACGACGAGCGATCCTTCTTTCAGGGCGACACGCGTCAGCCCGCCCGGCACGACGCGGACGCCATCGGAGCCGGAAAGGATGAAGGGCCGGAGATCGACATGCCGCGGCGCCACTCCATGCGAGAACGAGGCGGGGCAGGTCGAGAGCGCCAGCGTCGGCTGCGCGATGAAGTTTTCGGGATCGGCAGCGAGTTTCTTGCCGAACAGCGAAATCTGCTCGGATGTCGCGTGCGGTCCGACGAGCATGCCGTAGCCACCCGATCCGTTCACCTCTTTCACGACGAGCTCGCCCAAGTGATCCTGCACATAAGCAAGCGAATCCGGCTCGCGGCAGCGCCAGGTCGGCACATTCTGCAGAAGCGGCTTCTCCCCAAGATAGAACTCGATGATGTCGGGCACGTAAGTGTAGATTGCCTTATCGTCGGCGATGCCCGTGCCGACCGCGTTGGCGAGCGTGATATTGCCGGCGAGATAGGCGCTGACGAGACCGGGAACGCCGAGCACCGAATCCGGCCGGAAGGCGAGCGGGTCGAGGAAATCATCGTCAATGCGCCGGTAGATCACGTCGACGCGGCGCGGGCCTTCGGTCGTGCGCATGTAGACGATATCGTCGCGCACCAGCAGGTCGCGGCCCTCGACAAGTTCGACGCCGAGCTTGTCGGCGAGGAACGAGTGCTCGTAATAGGCCGAGTTGAACTGGCCCGGCGTCAGAAGGGCGATCGTCGGCTCCGAAATGGCGCTGCGCGGTGCCACCGAGCGCAGCGTCGCAAGCAGTGCGTCGGGATAATTCTCGACCGGCGCGACACGATGATCGGCGAAGAGGTCGGGCGCCAGACGGATCATCACCTCGCGATTTTCCAGCATGTAGGAGACGCCCGAAGGCGTGCGCGCATTATCTTCAAGAACATAGAACCTGTCGCCGTCGACGCGCACGATATCGATCCCGGCGATGTGGACATAAATGTCGTGCGGGACGCGCCGGCCGCTCATCTCCGGGCGGAAATACGCATTGCGATAGACGAGATCGGCCGGAATCTTGCCGGCGGCAATAATCTCGCGATCGCCATAGATGTCGGCGAGGAACATGTTCAGCGCTTTGACGCGCTGGATTAAACCCGCTTCGAGCTTCGTCCATTCCGCCCGCGAAATCATACGCGGAATGATGTCGAACGGGATCAACCGCTCGGCCGCATCCTTGTCACCATAGACCGCAAACGTAATGCCGATACGCCGGAACAGAAGTTCGGCCTGCGAGCGGCGGGATTCGAGAAGGTCGGCCGGAGAATCGGAGAGCCATTGGGCGACACGCTGATAGACGTCCCTGATCGAGCCGTCGGGCAGGGTCATCTCGTCGAAATATTGCATGCGTGCTCAACTCCCCCTTCTGATACATTAGCAAGCAATGTACCAGAGGGAAGTGCCGGAACCGGCGGCAGTACGGAGTGGGCGCGTCTCCTGCCGGCCAGCAGCGCTGCCCAAGAATCGATCAGACGGCGGGCGGATCTGCCCGCGGCCTCTCGACGGCGCGTCGTCCTCACCCGATAATCGATGCCAAACCGGAAGGAACGATTGAGCGCATTGGCCGAAGCCGACAGCGTCCCGACGCTAAGCGTCGCCGAGCTTGAGCGAAGAGTCGGCAGCGAGGTCGGGCTCTCGCCCTGGTGTACCATCGACCAGAAGCTCATCGATGCTTTCGCCGAGATCACGTTCGATGATCAGTACATTCATGTCGATCCGGAGCGGGCGCGCGCGTCGTCGTTCGGCGGGACAGTCGCGCATGGCTCCTGAGCCTCTCGATGCTGTCGGCGTTCGGATAAGCCTCCCACGCCGAGGAGCGCTCCGGTAGCAGCGCGTCTCGAAAGATAATCTGAGAAAGGGAGATAGCTGATCGATGACCATGCGCTTCGATGGAAGGGTGGCGATTGTCACCGGCGCCGGCAATGGATTGGGCCGCGCGCATGCGCTCGGACTGGCGAGCCGTGGCGCCAGAGTCGTCGTCAACGATTTGGGGGCCGCGCGCGACGGCACAGGCGCCTCTTCAGAAGCGGCTGAGAAGGTGGTCGCGGAAATCAAAGCGGAGGGCGGTGAGGCCATCGCCAACGGCGCCAATGTCAGTGACGCCGCCGCGGTGCAGGAGATGGTGGAGGAGGCGATGCGAAAATGGGGCCGCATCGACATTCTCGTAAACAATGCCGGCATTCTCCGCGACAAATCATTTGCCAAAATGGACTTGGCCGATTTTCGCACCGTGCTCGACGTGCATCTCTGGGGCACTGTCGTCTGCACCAAGGCCGCGTGGGAGATCATGCGCAGCCAGAATTACGGACGCGTTGTCTTCACCTCCTCCTCCTCCGGCATCTACGGCAATTTCGGCCAGTCGAATTACGGCGCGGCCAAGATGGCGGTCGTCGGCCTCATGAATGTCCTGCATCTCGAAGGCGAGCGGGCGAACATCCGGGTCAATGTGCTGTCGCCGACGGCGGCGACCCGCATGACGGAGGACCTCATCCCGCCGGATGCGCTCGCACTTATGACCCCGGAATCGATCACGCCCGGCCTGCTTTATCTCGTCAGCGATGATGCTCCCTCCCGCGTGATCCTCTGCGCCGGTGCGGGTGGGTTCGCGCGCACGCTGATCTATGAGACCGAGGGCATCCATATCCCGGTTAGCGAGCGCACGCCCGAAGAGGTCGCGGCGCGATTCGCGGAAATCTCGGATCCGTCGCGTCAAAAGATGCTGACGGGCGCCTTCCAGCAGACGAACAAGTTTGTGGAGGCGGCGGCGCGTGCCAGCGGCGTGTCGCTCAAAACGCGTGAGCGAGGGTGATGCAGTTCGACTACCAAGATCAGATCGTTCTCATCACCGGCGCGGCCGGCGGCTTCGGCCGTCTCGCCGCAGCAGAATTTGCGCGCGCCGGCGCAAAGCTCGTCTTGTGCGATCTTAATGCGGAAAAGCTCGACGAGCTCACTGCCAGCTTACCCGACGCCGATGCGATTAGCGAAGCCGGCGACGTGAGCGAAGACGAAACACACCGCCGCCTCGTCGCTCGGGCGATGGAGCAACACGGCCGTCTTGACGTCGCCATCAATAATGCCGGCGTCGCACACGCATTTACGAAAATCACCGAGACTGACAATGCCGTCATGCCGCAGATGCTGGCGGTCAATGTCTTCGGCGTATTTCTGGCGATGTAACTCCAGCTGCCGGGGAGGGAGCGGCTGAGTGCCGGCGCCATGGGCATCGTGTCGTCGGGT
>JAXDNH010000227.1:0-6406 GCA_034669525.1 Methylobacteriaceae bacterium
AGCGTCTCGACCGGCGTGCGCCGGTCGGAGGCTTCGAGCAGGCGCAAAATCTCCTGCGCCCGCGCGACCACCGGCGACGGCAGGCCGGCGAGCTTCGCCACCTGGATGCCGTAAGAGCGGTCCGCAGCGCCCGGCAGCACTTCATGCAAGAACACGACCTCGCCGTTCCAGTCGGTGACGCGCATCGTCAGGTTGGTGACGCGCGGCAGCTGCTTTGCAAGCTCCGTCAGCTCGTGGAAATGCGTCGCAAACAGCGCGCGCGCGCGATTCCTCTCGTGCAAGTGCTCCATCGTCGCCCAGGCGATCGACAAGCCGTCGAAGGTCGCCGTGCCGCGGCCGATCTCGTCGAGAATGACAAGCGAGCGCGCCGTCGCCTGATTGAGAATCGCCGCAGTCTCCACCATCTCGACCATGAAGGTCGAGCGCCCGCGCGCGAGATCGTCCGCCGCGCCGACCCGTGAGAACAGGCGATCGACGATGCCCAGCCGCGCGCGTTTGGCCGGGACGTAAGAGCCGATCTGCGCGAGCACAGCGATCAGCGCGTTTTGGCGCAGATAAGTGGATTTGCCGGCCATGTTCGGGCCGGTCACGACGGCGATACGGCCGGGTTCATCACTTTCGCCGGAAAGTTCGCAGTCGTTGGCGACGAAGGCTTCGCCTGCGGCCGCGAGCGCCGCTTCGACAACGGGATGGCGCCCCTGTTCTATGCAAAATGCCAGATCTGCCTCGATGTCCGGTTCCACCCAGTCATTTGCCGCCGCAATCTCGGCAAGGGCCGCGGCGACATCGATTTGAGCCAGTGCCTGCGCCGCCGCCTTGATTGGCTCGCTCGCGTCGAGGACAACTGCCGCGAGACGATCGAAGATTGCGAATTCCTGTGCAAGCGCGCGATCTGCGGCCGACGCAATCTTCGCTTCAAGTTCGGACAATTCGGCCGTTGAGAATCGCATTGCATCGGCCATCGTCTGGCGATGAATGAAAGTCGCATTAAGCGGCGGCTTGACGAGCCTCTCGCCGTGCGGCTGCGGCACTTCGATGAAGTAGCCCAGGAAATTGTTGTGCTTGATCTTTATCTGCCTGATTTCGGCAAGATCGCAATAACGCGCCTGCAGACTCGCGATAACGCGACGGCTTTCGTCGCGCAGCGCGCGCGCCTCGTCGAGCGCCGCGTCGTAGCCCATTGCAACAAAGTTGCCAGTGCGTCGATCAAGCGGCAAATCCCTTGCGAGCGCCGCGGCGAGCGTCTTCGCGATGCTGCGATCGATTTTTTGAAAAGCCGTTCGTGCCCGTGCGATCTCGTTGGGCAGCTCATCGCCGGGAATGAGCCGCGCCACTTCATCGGCAGCCACAAGTCCCGCGCGCAGCGCCTCCAGATCACGCGGACCGGCGCGGCCAAGCGCCAGCCGCGACAGCGAGCGCACGAAATCCGGCACGCGCTTCAATTCAGCACGAACATCGCTACGCAGCTCGCGTTTTTCAACAAAAAACGTCACGCCCGCATGCCGCTGCGCAATCGCGGCGGCATCCGTCAACGGCGCAGCAAGGCGCTCCGCGAGAAGCCGCGCGCCCGCCGGGGTAATCGTTCGATCGATCGCCGCCAGCAGGGAGCCGGCGCGCTCGCCGGCGAGCGTTCGCGTCAATTCAAGATTGACGCGCGTCGCCGCATCGATCTCCATGACATCATCGCGCCGGACACGTATCGGCCGCGCGAGGTTCGGCCGTGTGTTGATTTGCGTGCGCTCGATGAACTGGAGCGCGACCGCCGCGGCGATCGTCTCCGCGCGCGAGAGAGCGCCCAAACCGTCGAGTGTTGCCACACCGAAAAACGCGCTGAGCCGGCGCTCCGCCGTCACGCCGTCGCCGCTCTCGCGGCCGAGGGGCGTCAGGGGGGCGCCCGTGCTGCGCAAACTGGCGGCGAACCCGTCATCGGCGCAGAGCGATTCCGCCGCGACAATCTCGCGCGGATCGAGCCGCGCCAATTCCGCCGACAATCCGCTGCTGTCGGTTTCGCTGACCCAGAAAGCGCCAGTCGAAATATCGACGCAAGCAATGCCGTAGCGCCATGTGTCATCCGACGTTTTCGCCCGCGCGACGGCGGCAAACGCATTGGCGCGATGCGGATCGAGCAGGCGTTCTTCGGTGATCGTTCCCGGCGTGACGAGACGCACGACCTCGCGCTGCACGACCGATTTCGGCCCACGCTTCCTGGCCTCGGCCGGATCTTCGATCTGTTCGCAGACGGCGACGCGATGGCCGAGTGCGATCAGGCGCTGCAGATAGTCATCGGCGCGCTCGATCGGCACGCCGCACATGGGAATGTCGTCGCCGAGATGCTTGCCGCGCTTCGTCAGCACGATGCCGAGCGCGCGCGCCGCGACTTCCGCGTCTTCGAAGAACAGCTCGTAGAAATCGCCCATCCGGTAGAAGAGCAGGCAATCGGGATTGGCCGCCTTGATCTCGATATATTGCGCCATCATCGGCGTCGGCCGGGCGTTTTCGGCCGGCGCACTCGCGCGGAAAGCGGTCGGCGGATTCGGCTGCACCGTCATGGAGCCGCACTAAGCAGCAATCGCGCCGGATGTCACGGGCCTCTCAAGCCGACTCTCGCTCCTTGAGCAGCCCCTCCAAAACCTCGATGCGATCCGCATCCTTCGGAGGCTTGTCCCAACGAATCCGGTTGATGCGCGGGAAGCGCAGGGCGATGCCCGATTTGTGCCGGCTCGACCAGTTGATCCCCTCGAATGCAATCTCCAGAACCAGGCCCTTGTCGCTGTTATATTCGACTTCGCGCACCGGACCGAAGCGGTTGATCGTGTGATTGCGGACATAGCGATCGAGCTGCGCGAGCTCCTCGTCGGTGATGCCGGAATAGGCCTTGCCTATCGGTACCAACTCTTCGCCGCCCTCACCATCGCGCCAGACTCCGAAAGTATAGTCCGAATAAAACGAGGAGCGTTTGCCGTGACCGCGCTGCGCATACATCATCACGGCGTCGACGTTGAACGGATCGCGCTTCCATTTGTACCAGGGGCCTTTTGGGCGGCCCGGCACATAAACGGAGTCGACACGCTTCAGCATGATTCCTTCGACCGCAGCGGCGTCGGCTTCGGCGCCGCCACTCGCCGGATCGGCGCGCGCGGCGGCGAGCTCGTCCCATGTCTTGAAGCGCACGATCGGTGAGAGATCGAGCCGCGGCTCGTTGGATTCGGCAACAAAAGCTTCAAGTCTCTTGCGACGTTCGCAAAAGGCCAGCGACCGCAGGTCTTCGCCATTCAAACTCAGGAGATCGTATGCGCGCACATGCGCGGGAAAGTCGGCGATGTGTTTTGCCGAAACGGTTTTGCGGTTGAGCCGCTGCTGCAGAACCGAAAACGGCTGCACGCGGCCTTCGCGCAAGATCAGAAGCTCACCGTCAACGGCGAAATCCCGCGCTGGCAGACTCGCCAGCGCTTCTGCCAGATCGGGAAAAGCATGCGTGTTCTCTTCACCGGTGCGCGAGAACAGCCTGAGCACGCGCTTGCCGTTCGCATCGTGGCCGGCGACGACCTGCATGCGGATGCCGTCCCATTTCCATTCGGCGGAGAAATCTTCCGGGTTGAGGGCGGCGAGGTCAGGCTCTTCGATCGGATGCGCCAGCATCGGCGGGCGGAACGGCGCTGGGTCCGTCGCTTCGGGCCGCGCCTCCCGTCCTTCGACCCAAGCGAAGAGATCGATGTAAGGCGGCGCGAGCCCGTGCCAGACTTCTTCGATCTCGTTCGGTTCTTTGCCGCCGATGTCGCCGACCGCGGTTTTCGCCAGCCGCGCCGAGACGCCGACGCGCAGCGATCCCGTAATCAGCTTTAGCAGCGCCCAGCGGCCCATCTCGTCGAGCGCATCAAGCCAGCGCGCGAGGATGCGCGGGAGATCGAGCTTGCCCGATGTCGCGAGTGTCGTGACGACTTCCGACAAAGCCAGTGGCGGGCGGTTATGTCCGGCCGTGGCGGACGCTTGCACCGGCTCCGGCCAGAGCAGCGCGACGGTCTCCGAGAGATCGCCCACGTAATCGTATGACATCGCGAACAGCACGGGATCGACGCGCTCGCTAATGAGCGCGCGGATCAGTCCCGGCTTCGCATGCTGAAAGCCAAGCGCGCCGGTCAGCGCCGCGAGCGCATAACCGCGCTCGGGATCGGGCGTCGTATGGAAATAATCCGTCATCAGCCGCAGCTTGTTATTGCGGGACGGCTCGAACGACAGGCGGTCCAAAAGTTCGGCGAAGCGGTTCATACGAGTGCGCGATCGGCGTCATCAGCAGGGCTCGCGGGCTCGCAAGGCTCGACCTCTTCCTCGCCATAGCCGATGAGATGCAGCGGCCGCGCCGCGAGTCCCTGTGTGCTCGCCCAGTGCACGAGCGCGTCCTCTTCGCCATGCGTCACCCAAAGCTCGGAGCAGCCGGTCGCGAGGATCGTCTCGCAGAGTTCGTCCCAATCGGCGTGATCGGAGATGACGAGCGGCAGTTCGACGCCGCGCTGGCGGGCACGCGCGCGCACGCGCATCCAACCCGAAGCAAACGCCGGTACCGGCTCCGGGAAACGCCGCGACCAGAGCTCCTGCAAGGCAGAGGGCGGGCAGATGATGATCTCCCCGCCGAGGGTCGCGCGCTCCGGACCAGTGACGCGGACGATTTCGCCGAGGTCAACACCTTCGTGCTCATAGAGCCGCGTCAGCTTCTCGATCGTACCGTGAATGTAAATCGGGCGCCGCCAACCGGCTTCGCGCAACAGCGCCATGATGCGCTGCGCCTTCCCTAGCGAATAGGCGCCGACGAGATGCGCGCGTTCGGGAAACAGACGGCAGGAATCAATGAGCCGCGCAATCTCATGCGCCGCATCGGGATGGCGGAACACCGGCAGGCCGAAAGTCGCCTCGCTGATGAAGACATCGCATGGCACGAGTTCGAACGGCGCGCAGGTCGGATCGCGCGCGCGTTTGTAATCGCCGGAGATGACGACGCGCACGCCTTTCGCTTCCACGCAAATCTGCGCGGAGCCGAGCACGTGGCCGGCGGGATGGAACGACACGTTCAGCCCATCTATGCCGATGCGCTCTCCATAGGAAACCGCTTGTGTCGCTCCGGCGAATTCAGGCCCGCAGCGCACGGCCATGATGGCGAGCGTCTCGCGCGTCGCGAGCACATGGCCATGCCCGGCGCGCGCATGATCGGAATGTCCGTGCGTGATCAGCGCGCGCGGAACAGGACGAAGTGGGTCGATGTGGAAGTCGCCAGCGGCGCAATAGAGGCCTGCCGGTGTGGTCTTGAGGAGGTCGGACCCGCGCATTCAGCAAGAGGTCATGCACGGGCAAGCAAATCGCAAGCCCGCGCTGACTTACTGAATCCGGATAATCGCTGTCGTCAGCAGATACCGAAGGTTACTCTCCGCAGGTGGAGCCGCGCGTCACGTAGATGCGGCCGTCGGGGCCCTGAACCCGGGTCACCTTGACGATGCAATCTTCATCGTCGGCGCCGAACTGTTTGCCGACCTGGAGGGTCGGGCCAACGGCTAGCGGACGGAAGCCGGCGCGTTCGATTTTCGGCTTGGCGGCCTGGACGGCGGAGGTCAGCCCGATCGGGGCAGCGGCGACGACGGCACCAACGCAAGTGACGGCGGTCAACGCAATGACAATCCGGGTCGCGCGGGTGGCCACCAGCTTGTCTTTCTGCTCGATCATCTGACCCCTCCTGTCGCGGCTCTTGCCGTTGACGGGATGACCTATAAGGCCATGCGCCCTAAAGGCTGTGCGTTCGCGCACACCCTCTCAACGAGCTTGACAGGAATTGGTTGCAGCGAATTGCTGCGCTTGCGCCGGATTTGCCGGAAAGAAGGCGCGCGTTGTTAAAGCTGAGGTCGGCTAAGTTTAGGAAAAATGGCGACCTCCCGCCTATCGGGCGGGAGGTCAGGCGGCTTACAGGCTCTTTATTCGCAGACCCGCGCCGGACGATAGCCGACGACGTAGCCGTAAGGGTCGAGAACCGGGCGGCGCTCCATCCAGCAGCGCGGACCCGGTACGTACACAACGGCCGGCGGGGGCGGTGCAGCGCTGGCAGCGGCCGCGCCAAGCATTGCGCCGGCGGTCGCGCCGAAAATGCCGGCCGCGATCGTGGACCCGGCATCGGCGGACGCCGGGACTGTCGAGGCGGCGATCGTGCCGCCGAGGAGTACCGCCGCGAGGCCGCCCGCGACGATCTTCTTCGAGAATGCGTTCATCCAGATCCTCCTGAGCAATGGCGGCTGATTCGAAAGCCACCTTGGCAGTATCGCCACCCCTCTATGAACCGAGAATGAGTGGCCAAAATAAGCTCGACCTTGGGAGCTTCTCGGGTGAGGCCTAACGAAACGCCCCGCCCTGGAGGGCGGGGCTTCGCTCA
>JAXDNH010000228.1:0-6356 GCA_034669525.1 Methylobacteriaceae bacterium
CGCCGATGCCGGCGGGCTCGATCGCGTCGATGACGATCTGGTAGGAGGACTTGCCCGGGAAGGTCGTCACCCGCCCGGTGGCGATGATTTCCAGCCCCTCTTCCGGCTTGGTCTTCAGCCGCTGCAGGGTCGTCTTCCAAACGACCGCATCTAGCCGCGCGCCCTGATCCTTCAGGCAGAAATAGGCGTGGCCGGAGGAATGCGGGCCGCGATAGTTCGAGATTTCGCCGCGCACCCGCACATAGCCAAAGCGATCCTCGACCGTCCGCTTGAGGGCGGCGGAGAGCTCGGAAACGGTCAGTTCCGGCGTGTTCGAGACGGGGGCTGCTTGCGGCATCGCTGTCATATAGGCCGAACGCGAGGCCGCTGCATCAGGCCATCTCCTGCGCGATCGCCTTGCGCACGGCCGGGCGCTCCGACATGCGGCGGCGGTGATCGGCGACGCGCGGGAAGCACGTGGGATCGACGCCGTCGCCCTCCATCCATTGAGCGATCGTGAAAAGATAGGGATCGCAGATCGTGTAGGCCTCGCCCATCACCCAGGGGCCGCGGAACATATGCCGCTCGATGAGATCGTAGCAGGCCGTGACCGAGTCTGGCACTTTACGCTGCATCGCCGCGATCGCCGCCTCATCGTCAGCCCAACGATGGCCGCGCATGCGATGGGCATGCGCGACGTGCAGCGTCGCGCATAAATAACTGTTGAACGCCTGCACTTCCGCGAAAGCGAAAGCATCATCCAGCGGCGCCAGGCGCGCTTGCGGAAAGCTCTGGGCAACAAAGACGAGCATTGCCGGCGTCTCGGTGAGAATCCCGCGCTCAGTCACCATCGCCGGGACGCGGCCCTTCGGATTGACCGCGAGATAATCGGGCGAACGCTGTTCGTTTCCCGCGAAACTGATGCGCACGAGCGCGTAATCCGCGCCGGCCTCTTCAAGCGCGATATGCGAGGCGAGCGAACAGGTGTCAGCCGCATAGTAGAGATTGATCATCGGCAGCTTGCCGTCCGGATGTGTTGGCTGAGACAGGCGCGTCATTAGCATTTAGATTGCGGCCAAAGAAAATCTGGAGGCCCCCCTTGCTCGCCACCGCGACCCGCTACCCCACATCCGACATCGATCCGTTCTCCGACCAATTTTTGCATGATCCCTACCATTATCATCACGAGCTGCGCGAAGCCGGCCCGGTGGTGCGGCTCGAACGCTACGGCGTCTGGACCATGGCCCGGCACGAGCAGGTCTCGGCGGCGCTGGCCGATTGGCAGACCTTCTCCTCGGGCGCCGGCGTCGGCATCGACGATTTCCGCAAAGGCCGGCCATGGCGGCCGAAGAGCCTGCTGCTCGAAGTCGATCCGCCGCTGCATACCCGCACGCGCACGGTGATGAACCGCGTCCTTGCCGCCCCGGCGCTGCGGGGGTTACGCGAGACGTTCGGCGCCGAGGCCGCCAAGCTTGCCGACCGCCTCGTGGCGAAACGCCGCTTCGATGCCATCGCCGATCTCGCCGAAGCCTATCCGCTGCAAGTCTTCCCCGATGCCGTCGGCCTGCGCCCAGACGGGCGCGAGAACCTGCTCCCCTATGGCAACATGCTGTTCAACTCGTTCGGCCCCCGTAACGCCCTCTTCCGCGAATCCGAGGCGGCCTGCGCGCCCGCGCTCGAATGGATTTTCGAGAGTTGCGCCCGCGAAAGGCTGAGCGACCAAGGTTTCGGCGCCGCGATCTGGGCGGCTTACGATCGCGGCGAGATCGAGGAAAGCGAGGCGCATATTCTGGTGCGCGCGCTGCTCACCGCTGGACTCGATACGACCGTGAACGGCCTTGGCTCGGCGATCCTCGCCTTCGCCACCCATCCCGATGAGTGGCAGACCCTCCTCGACGACAAGTCGCTGCTCAAAGTGGCATTCGACGAAGTGCTGAGATGGGAATCGCCGGTGCAGACCTTCTTCCGCACGACGACGCGGCCCGTCGACATCGAAGGCATCGAAATCCCGCAGGACGAGAAGGTTCTGCTCTTCCTCGCCTCGGCAAACCGCGATCCGCGGCGGTGGGAAGACCCGGAAAAATTCGACATTCGCCGCCCCCCCGTTGGCCACGTCGCGCTCGGCAACGGCATCCATGTCTGCGTCGGCCAGATGGTGGCGCGGCTCGAAGCCGAGATGATGCTCGGCGCGCTCGCCGAACGCGTGAAGCGGATCGAGATCGTCGGCGCGCCAAAACGCAAGCTGAATAACACGCTGCGCTCGCTCGCGACCTTGCCCGTCGAAGTCACACCTCTGTAGGATCGCCGCAAGAAGTCCCGCGGGGACCACACATCCATGGGGAGGTTCGCGTTGGGCGACGCTCGATCGCTGCCGGCATTTCTGAACGTGCGCGGAGCCTGATCGTCTTGGATTCGACGATCGTTCTGTTTCTCGTCCAGGATGCGGTGATCAACGGTGCGATTTATGCGCTCGTCGCCATCGCGCTCGTGCTGGTTTTCGCGGTGACGCGCGTCATCTTCGTGCCGCAAGGCGAGTACGTAGCGTTTGCTGGACTGACGGTCGCTGCCCTAGAGGCAGGCCGCCTACCGCCCACCTTGTGGCTCCTTGTCGCGCTCGGATTTCTTGCCGCGATCTCCAGCATCGCGTGGCACTGGCGCGAGATGGATGTGATGCGCCTCGCCAAGGTGATCGCATCGACCTTGATTGTCCCGCTGCTTCTGATCGCACTCACTAAGTTCATTGCGCCGATGAAACTTGGTCTCACAGCAAACGCGATCCTGACGCTTCTGCTCGTCGTGCCGATGGGACCGTTGATCTATCGCATCGCCTTCGAGCCGCTGGCCGAAGCGAGCGTGCTCGTCCTCCTCATTGCGTCTTTCGGCGTGCATCTCTCGCTTGTCGGGCTCGGGCTCGCCTTCTTCGGACCGGAGGGGGTACGCACCACGGCGCTCTCCGATGCAAGCTACAATGCGGGCGCGCTCATCATTACCGGGCAAAGCATCGTTGTGATCGGCGTCACGCTCGCTTTGCTTGCGGCGCTCGCGCTGTTTTTCGGGTTGACACTCACCGGCAAGGCCCTGCGCGCCTGCGCGTCGAACCGGCTTGGCGCGCGCCTTGTCGGCATTCCGACATCGGTTGCGGGGCAAGTCGCGTTCGGCATGGCGGCGCTGATCGGCGCGGTTTCCGGCATTCTCATCACGCCGATCACCGCGATCTACTATGACAGCGGCTTTCTCATCGGGCTTAAAGGCTTCGTCGCCGCGATCGTCGGTGGCCTCGCCAGCTACACGATCACCGCGCTTGCGGCGCTTGGCGTCGGCCTGGTCGAATCCTTCTCCTCGTTCTGGTGGAGCACGTACAAGGAAGTGCTCGTCTTCACGATCATCCTGCCGGTTCTGGTGTGGCGTTCGTTCCGCTCCTCGCATCTGGAGGATGAGGAGTGAGCCCGTCGCTGCGCAAATGGCTGCCGCCGCTGTTTGCGCTCGCCGCGTTGATTGCGCCTTTCACGGGATGGATGCCGCCCTACTGGATCACGCTCTTCAACTATATCGGCCTGTCGAGTCTCGTCGCGCTCGGTCTTGTTCTATTGACTGGCGTCGGCGGCATGACGTCCTTCGGCCAAGCCGCCTTCGTCGGTTTCGGCGCTTACACAAGCGCGGTCCTGACGCTCGATTACGGCATCTCGCCATGGCTGACGCTGCCGGTCTCGTTGCTTGTGACCGCGCTCGGCGCGCTGCTCATTGGCGCGCTCACCGTGCGCCTCTCTGGCCATTATCTGCCGCTCGGCACGATCGCCTGGGGCATTGCGCTTTTCTACGTCTTCGGCAATTCGAGCACGCTCGGCGCGCATGACGGCTTGTCGGGCGTGCCGCCTCTGCGTGTCGGCGCGCATGCGATCATCGATCCACGAGAGTACTTTGTCGTCGTGTGGATCGCAGTCGTGCTGGCGATCGTCGCGACGCGCAATCTGCTCGACAGCCGCATCGGCCGCGCCATTCGTGCCTTGCGTCGCGGTGCGGTCGCGGCTGAGTCGTTTGGCGTAAATGCGCCCCGCGCAAAACTCATCGTCTTTGTTTATTCCGCGGTATTGGCGGGACTTGCCGGCTGGCTTTACGCTCATTTTCAGCGTTCCGTCAGCCCGGGCGCCTTCGGCGTCAATACAGGTATCGAATATCTCATCATGGCGGTGATCGGCGGCGCCGGCCGCATCTATGGTGCAATCCTCGGCGCCGCTTCTGTAACCATCCTCAAGGATCAACTGCAGAACATCCTGCCGTGGATCATCGGCTCCACCGGCAATTACGAGACGATCGTCTTCGGCGCAATTCTCGTCCTCGTGCTTGAGACCGCGCCGAGCGGATTGTGGCCGCTGATCGCCGGTCCGCCGCCACCGCCGAAATTGCCGCGGGAGTCCGGCGCGCCGCTGGCGCAGCGGTCGAAACCCGCCGCCGGAACGCCGCTCCTCAGCGTGAATGCCGCACGCAAAACGTTCGGCGGACTCGTTGCGGTGAATGATGTCAGCTTCGAAGTCGCCGCGGGCGAAATCCTCGGGCTGATGGGGCCGAACGGCGCCGGCAAGAGCACGACATTCGATCTCCTGACCTGCGCTCAACCCCGCACGAGCGGCACGATCGTATTCTGCGGGAAAGCGCTTTCGGGCGAGCGCCCGCAAGATGTGGCGCGCCTCGGCATCAGCCGCACGTTCCAGCACGTGCATCTCGCGCCTGACATGAGCGTCATCGAGAATGCCGCGCTCGGCGCGCATCTGCGCGGATCGGCTGGCACGCTGCGCGCTTTTGCTCATCTTGAAAGAGAAGAAGAGGCCGCGCTTCTCAACACTGCAAAGCGGCAACTGGAGCGGGTCGGGCTCGGCGATCAGGCGCTCTCGCTCGCGGGCAGTTTGTCACTTGGTCAATTGCGGCTTGTCGAAATCGCCCGCGCGCTCTGCCCCGACCCGATTCTGTTGCTGCTCGATGAACCGGCCGCGGGTTTGCGCGTCGGCGAGAAAAAGGAACTTGCGCGCTTGCTGCGTGAATTGCGCAGCGAAGGCATGAGCGTGCTGCTCGTCGAGCACGACATGGATTTCGTCATGAGCCTCGCCGACCGGCTCGTCGTGCTCGATTTCGGCCAAAAAATCGCGCAAGGCGCACCGAAAGACGTGCGCAACGATCCGCGCGTGCTTGAAGCCTATCTCGGCGGCGTCGCATGAGCGAGGCGCTGCTCAGCATCGCCGACATGCACGTGTCCTACGGGCGCGTCGAGGCGGTGCACGGCGTCTCGCTCGATGTGCCAAAAGCGTCGATCGTGACCGTGATCGGCGCCAACGGCGCGGGCAAGACGACGCTGCTCAACGCGATCATGGGCGTGATGAAGAGCAAGGGCAGCATCCGGTTTGACGGCAAGGCGGTCGCCGACATCTCGCTCGAAGCGCGTGTTGCCAACGGGCTCTCTCTCGTGCCGGAGCGGCGCGAATTGTTTGCCTCCATGCCGGTCGAGGACAATCTCCTGCTCGGCGGTTTCCGGCGTTCGCGGGCCGAGCGAGCTCAGTCGCTCGAAGATGTCTACGCGCGTTTTCCGCGCCTGCAGGAGCGGCGGCGCCAGCTTGCCGGCACGCTCTCGGGCGGCGAGCGGCAGATGCTCGCCATGGGCCGCGCGCTGATGGCGCGGCCGCGCCTGCTCATGCTCGACGAGCCGAGCCTCGGCCTGGCGCCGCGCATCGTGCGCGACGTGTTCCACATCATCACCGGCTTGAGGGACACGGGCGTGTCGATCCTGCTGATCGAGCAGAATGCCCGCGCGGCCCTGCAGGTTGCGAGCTACGCCTATGTGCTAGAGCTCGGCAAGGTGACGGCGGCAGGCTCCTCTGCTGAAATCACCAACAATCCGCGGCTCGTTGAAAGCTATCTTGGACTTGGCGGCGCTTCCTATTAGGCGACGCTCACAAAAACAGAGAGAGGGAGGAAACAATGCGTCGATATGGAACTCTGGCCGCCCTGGCCTTATCGGCTTCGCTCGTGGCGCTTCAGGGGGCACAGGCGGAGATCAAGATCGGCATTACGGTCAGCGCCAGCGGGCCTGGCGCAGCGCTCGGCCAACCGGAAATGAAGGCCGTCGGCGCGCTCCCTAATGAAATCGCCGGCGAAAAGGTCACTTACATCGCGCTCGACGATGAATCCGACGGGACCAAGTCCGCGCTGAATATGCGCAAGCTGATCACCGACGAAAAAGTCGATGCCGTGATCGGCTCGTCGCTCACGCCCACATCCATGCCGCTCGTCGACATCGCCTTTGAATCGAAGACGCCGCTGATGACAATCGCCGCCAGCGGCGCGCTGGTCACGCCGATGGACGAGAAACGCAAATGGGTCTTTAAGGT
>JAXDNH010000229.1:0-13253 GCA_034669525.1 Methylobacteriaceae bacterium
ATCAGACCATAGATCGAGCCGAGCGCGATTCCGTTGATGAGCTGCTGAAGGAAAACGTCCATGCAGGGCGCTGGATTCGAGCCTCGGCGAAGCAAATCGCCCCAAATTGACGCGCGAAGGCTAGCAAGCGCCATGCCCTCCCGCAATTCGCCGCGGGGTCCATCGAGGGGCTTCTTTAACCGGTTTCGATCAAGATGGATGCGGGGCTTTCGCCGCTGACCTATATGGATCGGGAGAAGCCCACGGGGGAGCGGATGGCTGCCGAGGGTGCGGTTGCGGCGAAGATGCCCCATGACGCTTGGACGGTCTCCGACGAGACCCGCGCGGCCTTCCGCGATGCGATGAGCCGCGTTCTCGCGGCGGTGCATATCGTCACGACCGATGGGCCCAAAGGCAGGGCGGGGATCACCGCGAGCGCCGTGGTGTCGGTGTCCGACGATCCGCCGACCATGCTCTTCTGCATTAACAAGAACGGGCGCTCGGCCGCGCGTTTCCTCGGGAACGGTTGCTTTTGCGTGAACACGCTCGCCTCCTCGGATCAGTGGCTCGCCGACCACTTCGCCGGGCGATCGCGAATGCATCCCGCCGAGCGCTTCACCCATGGGACGTGGAGCACTCTCCGAACCGGTGCCCCGGCGCTTGGGAGCGCGCTCGCCGTCTTCGACTGCCGGGTGATCGAGGTGATCACCGCCTCGACCCATTCGATCCTGATCGGCGCCGTCGTGGAGGCCCGTTACGCGCCCGGCCAGAGCCTCGCCTATCTCGAACGGGCCTACCGGCACATCTGAGCGGACATCCCCGACCGCGCGTGATAAAAGGCCGCAGGTGCTTCGGCGCGGCGCACGATCCGCCCCGCCGCCATAACGGATTCGGGAGGGGATTCATGAATCGCAGAGACATGCTGAAACTGGGGCTTCTCGGCGCCGCAATGCCGGTCCGGGCGTTCGCCCAAGGGACGAAGCCGCTGAAGATCGGCGTGCTCAACGACATGTCGAGCGTCTATGCGGATTACCAGGGCATCGGCTCGGTCATCGGGGCGCAGATGGCGGTGGACGATTATTCGCAAAAGCTCGGCGTGCCGGTGGAAATCATCTCGGCCGATCACCTGCAGAAGCCTGATGTGGGCGTCTCGATCGCGCGGCGCTGGTACGAGAACGAAGGCGTCGATGTCATCATGGACGTGCCGAACTCGGCCGTCGCGCTCGCTGTCGACGCGCTGACCACCGAAAGAAACAAGGTGCTGATCGGCTCCGGCGCCGGGTCCGATGTCATGACGGGTGCGCAATGCTCGCCGAATTTCGTGCATTGGACCTACGACACGTGGTCGCTCGGCCATTCGCTCGGCCGCGCCCTCGTCGCTGAGGGCGGCAAGACCTGGTACTTCATCACCGCCGATTACGCGTTCGGCAAAAGCCTTGAGAAGAGCGCGGTGGATGCGGTCGAGGCCGCAGGCGGGAAAGTGCTCGGGGCCGCCCGCCATCCGATCAACACCGCGGATTTCTCCTCTTATCTTCTACAGGCGCAAGCCTCAGGGGCGGACGTGGTCGGTATCGCCAATGCCGGTGACGACACCAACAACACGCTGAAACAGGCGGCCGAGTTTGGCCTCGGACAGAAGCAGCGCATGGCCGGCCTCATCCTCAACGTCACCAACATCCCGAGCCTCGGGCTCAAAGCGGTGCAGAACGTCAAGATTGTCACTCCCTACTACTGGGACCGCAACGACGAGTCCCGTGCGTTCGCCAAGCGGTTCGGCGAGAAGCATCCGCGCCATAACATGCCGAACGACATGCAGGCCGGCATGTATTCGGCGACGATCCACCTCATGAAAGCGATGGCTCAGACGAAGAGCGCCGCCGACGGCAAGAAGCTGGTCGAAGCGATGAAGGCGATCCCGACCGACGATCCGATCTTCGGCAAGGGTTCGGTCCGCGTCGACGGGCGCAAGTTGCATCCGATGTACCTGCTGTCGACCAAGAAGCCGGAGGAGTCGAAGGGGCCGTGGGACGTGTTCACGGTCGCGCGTACGATCCCTGTGGAGGAGGCGTGGCGGCCGCTGTCGGAAGGCAATTGTCCCTTCGTGAAGACCTGAGCGCTTCGCGCTAGTTCCACTTCCCGCGCACCAGCAACGGGCAGAATCATGGATGACGCGACCTCCCCCGCGGATCGCGAACTTGTGCTCACGCGCATCATCGATGCGCCGCCGCACAAAGTATACCGCGCCTGGACCGAGCCGGAGCTTTTGAAACAATGGTTCGCACCGGCGCCCTTCACCACGCCGGTTGCCGAGCTGGAGGTCAAGCCGGGCGGCGCCAACCTGATCGTGATGCGCAGCGCCGACGGCACGGAATTCCCGAACCGCGGCGTCTATCTCGAAGTCGTGCCCAATGAGCGGCTGGTGTTCACGGATGCCTATACGGAGGCGTGGCAACCCTCGGGAAAGCCGTTCATGACGGTGCTCCTAACCTTTGAGGACGATGCCGGGCGCACACGCTACACCGCGCGGGTGCGCCACTGGACGGCGGAGGATCGCGAAACGCACGAGAATATGGGTTTCCATCAGGGATGGGGACAATGCGCCGATCAGCTGGCGGCACTGGTTACGAAACTTTGAGGGCGCGGCTCAATTGCGCAGCCGGTACCCCGTCTTGAAAATCCAGGCGATAATCGTGAGACAGATGACCAGAAACACGCAGGTCATGGCGAGGCTGACGCCGACGCCGACATCGGAGATACCGTAAAAGCTCCAGCGAAAGCCGCTGATGAGATAGACGACCGGATTGACCAACGCGACCTTCTGCCAGAACGGCGGCAGCAGGTTGATCGAATAGAAGCTGCCGCCGAGGAAAGTCAGCGGCGTGATGACAAGCAGCGGAATCACCTGCAGCTTCTCGAAACCGTCGGCCCAGATGCCGATGATGAAGCCGAACAGACAGAACGTGATCGCCGTCAGAACTAGAAATCCGATCATCCAAAGGGGATGATCGATGCGTAGCGGCACGAAGAAGAACGCAGTGGCAAGGATGATCAAACCGACGATGATCGATTTCGTCGCCGCCGCGCCGACATAGCCGGTGACGATCTCAAGATAGGAGATCGGCGCTGACAGAATCTCATAAATCGTGCCGACGAACCGCGGGAAGTAGATGCCGAAGGAGGCATTGGTCACGCTCTGCTGCAGAAGCGTCAGCATGATCAGTCCGGGCACGATAAAGGCGCCGTAGGAGATACCCTCGATGTCTGTGATGCGCGAGCCGATCGCGGCGCCGAACACGACGAAATAAAGCGAGGTCGAGATCACCGGCGAGACGATACTCTGCAACAATGTGCGCCGCGTGCGGCTCATCTCGAACATGTAAATTGCGCGGATGGCTTGCAGGTTCATGGACTCACCGGCTCGTCAGATCGACGAAAATGTCTTCGAGCGAGCTCTGCGTGGTGCGCAGGTCCTTGAAGCCGATGCCGGCGCGCTTCAGCTCCTCGAGCAGCGTGGTAATTCCGGTGCGCTCCGCCTTTGTGTCGTAGGTGTAGACGAGATCGCGGCCATCACTTGCCAGCGCGATGTCGTAGCCCGCGACCGCCGGCGGCACCGCATCGAGCGGGGCATTCAATTCAAGCGTCAGCTGCTTCTTGCCGAGCTTGCGCATGAGCGTCGCCTTGTCCTCGACGAGAATAAGCTCGCCCTTGCTCATCATGCCGATGCGGTCAGCCATCTCTTCGGCTTCTTCGATGTAATGCGTCGTCAGGATGATCGTCACCCCGGACTCGCGCAGTTCGCGCACGAGCTGCCACATGTCCTTGCGCAGGCTGACATCCACCCCGGCGCTAGGCTCGTCAAGGAAGAGGATTTGCGGCTCGTGCGAGAGCGCCTTGGCGATCATGACGCGGCGTTTCATGCCGCCCGAGAGCGTCATGATCTTGTTGTCCTTCTTGTCGAACAGCGACAGGTCTTTCAGCACGCGCTCGATATGGGCGGGGTTCGGCGGCTTCCCGAAGAGGCCGCGGCTGAACGAAACGGTCTTCCAAACGGATTCGAACGCGTCCGTCGTCAATTCCTGCGGCACAAGGCCGATCCTCGATCGCGCGGCGCGATACTCGTCCCGGATGTCGTGGCCGTCGACGGTCACGGAGCCGATTGTCGGATTGACGATGCCGCAGATGATGCTGATGAGCGTGGTCTTGCCGGCGCCGTTCGGTCCGAGCAAGGCGAAAATCTCGCCGCGCCGAATGGTGAGGTCGATGTTCTTCAGCGCCTGAAAGCCCGTCGCGTAAGTTTTCGACAAACCGGCGACGCTGATCACGGCGGGCGATACAGGTGCGTGCAAGAATCAAGACTCCATGTCCCCGGAGCTGCGGGTATCCGGGTCCAGTCCGCGGGCGCGATGCTTACCCGAAGAGGCTGGGTCCCGGAAGCCCTTCGGGCTTCCGGGAATGTGGCCGCGTGAGCGGAAGCGCTACTTCTTGGCGGCCTCAATCTCCTTCAGCACGTCGCCAGCTTCTTTGAAGGCGTGGTTCGCCTTCGGCACCCCCGAATAAATCGCGCTCTGGATGATCACTTCTTTGATTTCGTCTTGCATCAGGCCGTTATTGATTGCCGCGCGCACATGCAGGCGGAACTCATCCCAGGCGCCGAGCGCGATTGTCGTGGAGAGCACGCCAACCGAACGCATGCGGCGGTCGAGTCCGGGTCGCGTCCAAATGTCACCCCAGGCGGTGCGCGTGATGAATTCCTGGAATTCCTGGTTGAACGGCGTGATGTTGGCGAGCGATTTGTCGACCCACGCGTCGCCGAGAACGGCACGACGAACTTTCATGCCGTTGTCGTAGCGGGTCTTCTCGTCCGCCACTACCGCCCGCCTTTGCGGGATGCGCCTTTGCGGCTCGTACTCTTGCGCGCTGTTTTCTTTGCGGCACTTTTCTTCACGCCTGCTTTCTTCGCCGCCGTTTTCGTTGCGCCGGACTTTTTCCCAGACGCTTTCTTTGCCGCACTCTTCTTCGTGCCGGCCTTGTTCGCGGCCGCTTTCTTCGCTGGTCCCTTCTTTGTCGCCGCTCGCTTCGCTGCCGGGCGCTTCCGCGTCGCGGCCTTGCTCGCCACGGGCTTGCGCGGTGGCTTGCGTCCCGCGGCATGGCGCGGCGGCACGCGGCGGGCCGGCGCGACTTCCCGCGCCGTCAAGAAATCGATAATCGCCTGATTGAAGGCGTCCGCCTGCTCGATATTCGAGAGATGCGCGGCCTCGAGCGTAACGATCCGAGCGCCGCGAATCGCATCGGCGATATGTCTGCCCATTTCCGGCGGCGTCGCCGGATCGCGCGAACCGACGACCACCAGCACGGGATTTGTGACCGACCTGATCGATTCCCGCTGATCCATGTCGCGGATCGCGCTGCATGATCCCGCGTAACCGTGCGCCGGCGTCGTGTGCAGCATGCGCACGATCTTCTCGACCGTGTCAGGCTCACGCGCGCGGAATTCCGGGGTGAACCAGCGCTCGATGACGCCCGGCGTCAGTTCCTCCATGCCCTTCTCGAGCGCGGTGCGGATGCGCTGATTCCACAAATCCGGCGGCGGCATGTGCGAGCCGGTATTGGCGAGGACGGCGCGGCCGATCCGCTCGGGGGCATGCGTCAACAGCCACTGGCCGATCATGCCGCCCTTGGAGAGCCCGATCCAATGAACTTGATCGAGTTCGAGCGCGTCCATGATGGCGAGCGCGTCGCGCCCAAGCTCGTCGATCGAGTACGGCCCGTCCGGCGCGCCGCTTTTGCCGTGGCCGCGCGAATCGTAGCGGATGACGCGGAAATGCTTCGTCAGTTCGGGAATCTGCCAGTCCCACATGTGCAGGTTCGTGCCGAGCGAATTCGATAGCATCAGCGGCGGCGCGTTCTCCGGCCCGTCCAGCGTGACGTTGAACTTGACCCCGTCCCGTTCAAATTGCGGCATCTTGTACGCCCCCTCCCGTATCCGCCTTTAGCTGATGCGCTCGACAACGCGCGACGCACACTAGCGTTCTCCCGCGCGCTCGCAACAGATAGGCACGGCCCTGACGCCGCGGCGCCTCTCACCTATATGAGGCGGCGGAGCAGGCCGCCCACAGGAAAGAGGAATGGAGACCAAGCCCGAGACAGAGGCTGGAAGCACGCCGGTGCGGAAACCCGCGAGCGTCCCTGCCTCGATCGACGAGACGCTCGATCTGCTCGCAGGCGCCGATTACGTCGCCGACCGGGCGCTCGCGACCGTGCTGTTCCTGGCGCTGCGCCTCGGCCGGCCGCTTTTCCTCGAAGGCGAAGCTGGCGTCGGCAAGACCGAGATCGCAAAGGTGCTGGCGAAGTCGCTCGGGCGGCAGCTGATCCGCCTGCAATGCTACGAAGGGCTCGACGTCGCCGCCGCGGTCTACGAATGGAATTACGCTGCGCAGATGATGGCGATCCGGCTCGCCGAAGCGTCGGGCGAAACCGATCGCGAGCGGCTCGAACACGACATTTTCTCGCACCGCTACCTGATCGAGCGGCCGCTTCTGCAGGCGCTGGAGTCGTCCGCATCCGGCGCGCCGATCCTGCTCATCGACGAACTCGATCGCACCGACGAAGCCTTCGAAGCCTTCCTGCTCGAAATCCTTTCCGATTATCAGATTACCATTCCGGAACTCGGCACGATTCGCGCGGAGAGGCCACCGATTGTCATCATCACCTCGAACCGCACGCGCGAAATCCACGACGCGCTGAAGCGCCGCTGCCTCTATCACTGGGTCGGCTATCCCGATTTGCAGCGCGAGCTCGCGATCGTCGCGGCGCGCGCGCCGAATGCGCCGAAGCGGCTGACGCAGGAACTCGTCGCCTTCGTGCAGAAGCTGCGCGGCCAGGATCTGTTCAAATCGCCGGGTGTCGCCGAGACGCTCGACTGGGCCTCGGCGCTTGTCGAACTCGATGCCGTCGCGCTCGATCCGGCGCTGGTCGCGGACACGCTCGGCGTACTGCTCAAATATCAGGACGACATCGCCAAGATCGACAACGCGAAGGCGAAAGCACTGGTCGACGAAGTGCAGTCGGAATTGCGCGCGCATGCGGTGGCAGCGGGCGCGTGAGCACCGCTTACCGGCACGACGAAAACAGGGAGCCCGCCGCGATCGGCTCCGGGCGGCTGGCGCAAAATATCCTGCATTTCGCCCGCGCGCTGCGTGAGGCCGGCCTGCCGGTCGGGCCGGGCAGCGTCGTCGATGCGATTCGCGCCGTCGAAGCCGCAGGCATCGGCACGCGCGAGGATTTCCGCGCCACGCTGCATGCGGTCTTCGTCAAGAAGCACGAACATTCCGTCATTTTCGATCAGGCTTTTGCGATCTTCTGGCGCCGCCGCGGCTATATGGAAAAGCTGATCGGCCTCATGTCGCCCGTCGCCGATCCGAAGACGCAGGCGCCGAAACCGAAGGCGGGTGCGACCCGCGTTTCCGACGCACTGATGAAGCAGCGGCCGCAGCCGAAACCGGAACAGGCGCTTGAGGTCGACACGCGCTTCACGACCTCGATGATCGAGCGGCTGCAAACGAAAGACTTTGCGCAGATGAGCGCGGCTGAGATCGCCGCGGCCGGGCAGGCGATCGCAAAACTGCGGCTTGGCGACGAGACAGTCGCGACGCGCCGCTTCCGTCCGCATCCGCATCGCGACCGCATCGACATGCGCAGGATGATGCGCTCGTCGCTCCGCGCCGGCGGCGCCTCGATCTCGCTCGCCTTCCGCGAGCCGGCGGAGCGGCATCGGCCGATCGTCGCGATCTGCGACATTTCCGGCTCGATGAGCGATTACACCCGCATCTTCCTGCATTTTCTGCACGCGCTGACCGAGCAGCGCCGCCGCGTCTCGACCTTCCTGTTCGGCACGCGGCTGACCAACATCACCCGCGCGCTGCAATCGAAGGATATCGACGAGGCGCTGGCGAAATGTTCCGCCGGCGTGAAGGACTGGTCCGGCGGCACCCGCATCGCGGCGTCGCTGCATGCGTTCAATCGCGACTGGTCGCGCCGCGTGCTCGGCCAAGGGGCGATCGTGCTACTCTTCACCGATGGCCTCGAACGCGAGGGCCTGGAAGACCTGCCGCGCGAACTCGAGCGCTTGCGCAAATCCTGCCGGCGCCTCATCTGGATCAATCCGCTCTTGCGCTATGCGGATTTCGAGGCCAAGGCCTCTGGGATCCGCGCTATCCTGCCGTTTGTCGACGAGTTCCGGCCGATCCATAATCTCCGCTCGATGGCGGAACTCGTCGCAGCGCTCGGGCATGACGGCGCGCTCGGCCGCGCCGATCCGAAGCTGTGGCTGAAGCGCGCGGCTTGAGAAGGTGAATGCGATGCTTACCACGGACGACGACATCCTCGCCAAAGCCGAGGACTGGCGCAAAGCCGGCAAAGGCGTTGCCATCGCCACCGTTGTCGACACCTGGGGCTCAGCGCCGCGCCCGGTCGGCAGCCATCTCGTCATCGACGAGGACGGGAATTTTCTCGGCTCCGTCTCCGGCGGCTGCGTCGAAGGCGAGGTCGTCACCGAGGCGCTCGACGTGATCGAAGCGGGCAAGCCGAAAATGCTGGAATTCGGCGTCGCCGACGAGACCGCTTGGCGCGCCGGTCTGTCCTGCGGCGGCCGAATCGCGGTCTACGTCGAGAAGGTCGAGTAATGCGTCTCGATCTGCTCACCGCGCTCAACGCAGAACGCAAGACGCGCCGCGCCGCGGTCCTCGTCACTGATCTCGCCGATGGCGCTCAGCGGCTGGTGCGCGTCGCGGAGATCGAACGCGATCCGCTCGCCGACGCGCTCGACGAGCGCCTGCGCATGGGCAAGAGCGGCACGATCGAATCCGCTGGCAAGCGCTATTTCCTCACCGTGCAGGCGCCGCCGGCGCGGCTGATCGCGATCGGCGCGGTGCATGTCAGCCAGGCGCTGGCGCCGATGGCGAAACTCGCCGGTTATGATGTGACGATCGTCGATCCGCGCACCGCCTTTGCGACGCCGGAGCGCTTCCCTGACGTGCGCGTGATCGCCGAATGGCCGGACAAGGTGCTGCCCGAGATCGGGCTCGATCGTTACACCGCGATCGCGCTGCTGACGCACGACCCGAAGATCGATGACCCCGCGCTCAACCTCGCGCTCAAAGCCGAATGTTTTTACATTGGCGCGCTTGGCTCGAAGAAGACGCACGCAAAGCGCCTCGAGCGTCTCGCCGCAGCAGGCCTGAGTGCGCAGGCCGCGCGCATCCACGCGCCGATCGGCCTCGATATCGGCGCCGTCAGCCCGGCGGAAATCGCCGTGTCGATCCTCGGCGAGATCGTGCTCTCCCTCCGCAAGAAGCCGCTGCGGAGCGAAAAGGATCGCGCCGCTTGAAATTCGGTCCGGTTGGCGTCTGCGATGCGATCGGCGGCATTGTCGCCCACGCAATCCGCCAGCCCGGCCTGACGCTGCGCAAGGGCGACCGGCTTCGCGAGCCGCAGATCGCATTGCTGCGCGACGCGGGCGTCGAGACCGTCACGATCGCGCAGCTCGAGCCGGGCGATGTCGGCGAGGACGAAGCCGCGTTGCGGCTTGCACAAAAAGTTGCCGGTGATCACGTACGCGTTGACGCGCCCTTCACTGGCCGCGCTAACCTATTTGCCGAGACTGCGGGCATTTTTCTTGCCGAGGCCGATGCGATTGATCGCATCAATGCCCCCGACGAACGCATCACACTGGCGACCTTACCGCCGATGCGCCGCGTCGTCGAAGGCGAGATGATCGCGACGGTGAAGATCATTCCGTTCGCAGTACCGGAGGATGCGCTTTCGCAGGCGCTCGCGGCCGCGGATGGATTCAAGCTCGCCATCGCGCCGTTTCGTGGCATGCGCGTCGGTGTCGTATCGACGCTGCTGCCTGGATTAAAGCCTTCGACGGTGACGAAGACATTGCGCATCCTGCGCGAACGCCTCGGCCACTCGGGCGCGTCCCTCGGCAGGGAGCGCGAGGTGCCGCACGAGACGCAGGCCCTCGCCGAAGCCATCGATCAGGTCGAGCCGAATTCCGATCTCGTCATCGTGTTTGGCGCCTCGGCGATCACCGACCGCCGCGACGTGATCCCCGCCGCGATCGAATCGGCCGGCGGCGCCATCGAGCAATTCGGCATGCCCGTCGATCCCGGCAATCTCCTACTTCTCGGCAAGACGCGCTCCGGCAAGACGGTGCTCGGCGCGCCGGGCTGCGCGCGCTCGCCGAAAGAGAACGGCTTCGACTGGGTGCTCGACCGCCTGCTCGCCGATGTTCCCGTTACCGCAGAGGATATCCGCCGCATGGGCGCCGGCGGGCTGTTGATGGAGATCGTCTCACGTCCGCAGCCGCGCGGTGGCGAGGCACCGCGGGCTGAGACCGACAACCGCGATGACTGAGATTGCCGCAATCATACTGGCGGCGGGGCGCAGTACGCGCTTTGCTGGAGATCAGCCGGGCACGACAAAACTGATCGCAGAGCTAGATGGCAAGCCGCTCGTCCGCCATGTGGCCGACACTGCGCTGGCGTCGACCGCCCGACCCGTCATTGTGGTGACCGGACATGCGCGCGAGCTGGTGCAAGACGCGCTTGCCGGGCTGCCGGTCGCATTCGTCCACAACAAGGATTACGCGACGGGCCTCGCGAGCTCGCTGCGCATTGGCATCGCCGCTGTTCCGTCCTCGGCTTCCGGCGCGATCATTCTTCTTGGCGATATGCCGCTCGTCGCAGCGGATTTGATCCATCAGCTCATCCAATCGTTCGAAACAGCCGCGAGCGCAGAGGCGATCGTGCCGGTTATGACGAGCCGACGCGGCAATCCGGTCCTGCTCGCCCGTTCACTCTTTCCGACGGTGACCCTACTCACCGGCGATGACGGTGCGCGACGCCTGCTACAGCAGCCCGGCATTCACGTTGTCGAGATCGCGGTGAGCGGAGACGCCGCGAGCGCCGACATCGACACGCCGGAAGCACTGGAAACACTGCGCAAGTCTTAGTGCGGACTCCTTGCCACCCGGCGCTAATTGATCGCAAGCTCTCCGCTGGTGACGGGACCAAAATCCTCGAAGGTTTCGCCCGTGAACCGTTTCAGCTGCATTTGCTCGAGTGGAAAATAGTCCTTTGCGCTCGTATTGATCTTGATGCCCGGCAGCAGGAGACCGAGCTCAAAGTCCTTCAGGTTGGCCGCTTGCTTCATCACATTTTCGCGGGTCAGATCGTCCCCGCATTGCTTGAGAACTTGCACGAGCGTCTGGGCAGCGAGATAGCCATAGACAGTGAACGTGCTGGTCCTGTCAGCGTCCGGAAAATACTTGTCCAAAAACGTGAGCCACTCCTTCATCCCGGGATCGCCGGCGTATTTTCGGTCAGTCGGGTCCTTCAAATAATTGAGGCTGATGACGCCCGTGGCATTGTCGAGCCCTGCGGGTTTCAGCACGGAGCCGACGGAGGCGGAAATGCTGGCAAGAAGGCGGGCGCCATCCCATTGCAATTCTTTGGATTTACGGATGGCCTGCGAAGCGAATTTCGGCGTCGCCTCGATGAATAAAATGTCCGCCCCGGAACCCTTCAGGCTAAGTATTTGCGAATCGATTGTCGGATCGGTCGGCTCGTACGACGCGAGAACGAGTGGCATTTTGCCATTGAGCCCATCCTTCAGGCCTTTGAGATAATCCTTACCCGAATCGTCGTTTTGATAAAGCATCGCCACTTTGCCGTTCGGGTATTTCTCCAGGAGATACTTCGCGAAGATGTGGCCTTCGGTCTGATAGGTCGGCTGCCAGCCCATGCTCCATGGGTAATTCTCAGGATCGCCAAACTTGGTGGCGCCGGCCGCGATGAATAATTGCGGGATGCGTTTCTGATTGAGGTACTTTTGAACAGCATTGCTCGTCGGCGTTCCGAGCGGCCCGAAGATGAACAGGACTTCGTCGCTTTCGACAAGCTTGCGCGTTTGCTCCACGGTCTTTGAAGGATTGTATGCGTCGTCATATGAAATGAAGTTGATCTTGCGCCCGTTCACGCCGCCTTCATCGTTGATCTTCCTGAAATAGGCGTCTTCGACCTTGCCAATCAGAGCGTAGGCCGACAACGGCCCGCTATAGGCCATCGTGTTGCCGATCTTGATCTCGGTGTCGCTCGCGCCAACGTCGTATTTCTTTTGCGCAAAGCTGGGGGAACTCCACAGGAGAGCGGCAAGAGCTAACGGTGCAAGATCGCGCAATTGCATCTATCCCCTCCCCTAAAGGCACTTGAAACCGCGATACATTGGCCGATCGCGTTAAGCGATCGAGAGGATCAGCTTTCGGAAAGGCTGTCCAGTTCAGCAGACAATGTTGGCGCGGAGTTTCAAGGCGCCTTGTCAAGCTCACAGGGGATAACGCACAAGTGATTTAATGTACCCTGGCGGGGTACCTACATAGATGCCCCGCGGCGTATTCCGCGGGGACGGGGAGAAATCCTCGCGGCGCCGGTTCCTTCTCGCCCCCTACGGGAGGGATCGGCGCCAATGATCGCCCACTACAAGATAACCGCAATTTGCTAGAAGGCTGGTCGGGCTTTTGCAGGGGCGGGGCTGCACTACTTGCAGGGGCGATGCGGAGAGCGGCGTGAGCGACCAACAGGTGCCCGGACGAGAGGAGACTGGCCAGCGTAGGCTGCAGCGTCTCGTCGCCGCGGCCCGGGCGGCACTCGCCTGGGAGAATATCTGGCGCGCCGCAGCGCCGGTCCTCACAATCATCGGCTTCTTCCTCGCGGTCTCCTGGGCTGGCGCCTGGCAGGTTCTGCCGCACTGGGCCAGGATCGCGGGGCTGGCAGTCTTCGCTCTGGCGATCCTATTCGTCCTCTGGCGTGAGGCGCGCCTGCGCTGGCCTTCGCGCGCGGAGGCGTTGGCCCGACTGGACCATGATTCCGGCGTCCTGCACCGGCCGGCCTCGGCGCTTGAAGACACGCTCGCCAACAGGTCCAGCGATCCGGCAACGCAGGCGCTGTGGGCGGTCCACCGCCGACGGCTGGAAGCAGAAATCGCCGGCCTCAAAGTGGCGGCCCCCTCGCCGCGCGTTCCCCAGCGGGACCATTATGCCCTCCGCGCGACGGCTTTGGTCCTCGTGGTGGCAAGCGCGATCATCGCCGGACCGGAGCGCTACGCCCGGGTCGCCGCCGCCTTCGATTGGCGCCTGCCCAGCGCGGCGGCACCTGCCGTGCGGATAGACGCCTGGATCGATCCGCCAGCTTATACTGGCAAGCCCCCGCTCATGC
>JAXDNH010000230.1:0-16658 GCA_034669525.1 Methylobacteriaceae bacterium
CGCGATCATGTGCCGCCACGGCCCCTGCTCGCAGAGTGCGATCAGCCGCGCCAGCAGGGCGCGCCCGATTCCCTGCCCGACACGGCCGGCATCGATGTAGACCGAATCCTCGATGGTAAACCGATAGGCCGAGCGGGCCCGGTAAGGCGCCGCGTAGCAATAACCGACGATTTCGCCGTCCTGCTCCGCGACGAGATAGGGAAGCCCGTGCCGCAACACCTCCCGCCAGCGCGCGGCAAGTTCCGCCTCGTTCGGCGGAATTTCCTCGAACGAGGCGAGGCCGTGCAGGACATGATGCGCATAGATGCGCGTGATCATCGGGAGATCGTCGTCGCGGCTCGGGCGGACGCGAAGCGCCGTCATCCTCTTAGGATTGCGCGCGCAATTGGTAGACCTCCGCCTGGCCGGGGAAGCGGCCCGCGCGAACGTCGTCGGCATAGGCGACGACGGCCTGCCCGACGAGGTCGCGCAAGTTGCCGTAACGGCGCACGAATTTCGGCGTCCAGTCGAACAGGCCGAGCATGTCGTCGGTGACGAGGATCTGGCCATCGCAATCGGCGGAGGCGCCGATCCCGATCGTCGGCGCTTTGACCTGGCGGGTGATTTCGAGCGCGAGATCGCTCGCGACCCCCTCGACGACAATCGCGAAAGCGCCGGCTTCGTCGGAGGCGAGCGCCTCGGCAAGCACGCGCTCGCGCTCGGCCGCGGTGCGGCCCTTCGCCTTGAAGCCGCCGTCGACATTCGCCGCCTGCGGGCGCAGGCCGACATGGCCGACGACCGGTATTCCACGCCCCACCAGGAAGCGGATCGTCGCCGCGACCCCTTCGGAGGCCTCGACCTTCACCGCCTGGCAGCCGGTTTCGCGCATGAGGCGCGAGGCCGACTGGAAGGCCTGTTCGGGATTTGCCTCATAGGAGCCGAAGGGGAGGTCCACCACGACCAGCGCATGAGTGGCCGCGCGCATCACCGCCTGACCATGCAGGACCATCATCTCCAGCGTGACGCCGACCGTCGTCGGCAGGCCGTGCACGACCATCCCCACCGAATCGCCGACGAGCAGGAGATCGCAATGGGGATCGAGCAGCGCCGCCATCGGCGCGGTGTAGGCGGTGAGGCATACGATCTTCTCACGGCCTTTGCGGGCGGCGATGTCAGGGGCGGTGATCCGTTGCGAGCGTGTCTGGGCCGACATGATGCCTCCTCGCTTCTCATTTAGCCCAGCTGCGGCCTTTCGGCGAGCGCGTCGTCGCGCATCCGCCGCTTTCACGCCCGCATACCTATGGCAGGTCGGAAGGGTGGGTCGCCATCCCGCGATGGGACCGGCTCGTAACAATCAAATCGCATCTTAAAAGCACCGCGTCCGGCGCTGAACGCGCGTAGTTGATTGGCATAGCCAAATAGGTTGGCGAGAGGCACCTTGGCGTCAACGATGGTCTGATCGCTCCGACTGCGCTGACGTTGAATTTCGCCGCGACGTGACTGGAGATCGCCCAAAACCGAGCCCGAGAACTCTGTTGGGATCATGACCTCAACCGACATAATCGGTTCAAGAAGGACAATACCCGCCTCCGCCAACGCCGCCTGAGTTGCCCTTTGCGCCGCAAGTTCGAATGCCTTCGCGGAGGAGTCGGTCGCATGATACGCTCCATCGATCAGGATGACTCTCACATCGATCGGAAATTCGGCGTAAGAACCGCGCTCGAAGGCGGATTCTGCACCCCCTTCAACTCCGGCGACGAATCCTTCAGGAAGATCACGCGCTACGTTGTTAAAGACAAAGCCTTCGCCGTCAGGTAAAGGTTCAAATCTCAATTTCACTTTCGCAAAGTCGCGTGACTCCGCGGTCAGCTTCTTGTGCGTGGCGGCAATCTCAGTACCGGAGCCGATCGTCCTACGATACGCCACTTGGGGCGCCGCTATATTCAAAGCCCCCGTACACTTTCGACGAAGCTGATCGACAAGATGGTCGAGATGCATCTCATCTGTGGCTTCAAGCACGATTTCGCCATTCGCCTTGGGAGTCCAACGACAGAAAGGATCCTTGCGCGCCAGATCGGCTAACGCGGCTACAAGCGTCGCCTGATCGGTTCCAGATGGCGTGAGCGTACTTGTCACCAATAAGGGCATAGCGTCAGCCATAGCGACCCAGTTTGAAAGTCTAACGCCGCCTTGCGAGGGCTGTCCATTCCACCTCGCGCCCTATAATATTGCCGCATGTTGCGGCTTGTCCTCTCGATCATTTTCATCGCGATTCTCGCCGCTGCCGCGCTGTTCTACGCCACGCATTTGACGATTCCGGAAGAGCGGACGCAGCGCAGCTTCGCCCCGGATATCGTCAAGCGCGGCGGCGAACTCGCCGCGCTCGGCTATTGCGCCTCCTGCCACACGGCGGAGAACGGTAAGCCTTTTGCCGGCGGGCGGCCGCTCGCCACACCTTTCGGCACGATTTATGGGACCAACATCACGCCCGACCCGGAGACCGGGATCGGTGCCTGGACGCGAGCCGCGTTCAATCGCGCCATGCGTGACGGCGTCGATCGTGCGGGACGCGATCTCTATCCGGCGTTCCCGTACGATCATTTCACCAAACTCACGGACGAGGATTTGGGCGCGCTCTACGCGTTCCTAATGACGCGCGAGGCCGTGCGCGCGCAAAACCCACGGAACGAGCTGGCCTTCCCCTACAATCTGCGTCTGCTGCTTGCCGGTTGGAAGCTGCTGTACCTGGATAAAGCGCCGGTCCCGATTGATCCAACCAAAAGCGCGGAGTGGAATCGCGGCGCCTATCTCGTCGAGGCGCTCTCGCATTGCGGCGCGTGTCACACGCCGCGCGATCGGTTCGGCGCCGAGATCGCGTCAAAACGCCTCGATGGTGGCGAGGCGGAAGGGTGGTGGGCGCCGCCCTTGAACCGCACCTCGCCATCGCCGGTGCCCTGGAGCGAGGAAAGCCTGTTCAATTATCTCAGGAGCTGGGACTCCGGACACGGCGGCGCCGTCGGACCCATGGCTCCGGTCGTCGCAGCGCTCGCGGCCGTCCCAGAGCAAGATGTGCGTGCAATCGCAGCTTATATCGCATCGACGCTGGCGAAGCCTAGCGAAAGCGAAAAGCGCGTCGAAGATAACCAAACCCCGGCAATTCAAGCCAATTCACAAGGCGCGCAGCTTTACGCCGGCGTCTGCGCCGCGTGCCACGAAACCGGCGGATACGTGCCGTTCACCGTCGCTTCACTCGGCCAGCATACATCCATTCACGGGCCCGATCCGCGCAATGTCATTCATGTCATTATTCACGGCATCCAGCCGCCGGAAGGTACGGTAGGCGCGATCATGCCGGCGTTCGCCGATACATTGAATGATGCGCAGATCGCTGAGATCGTGAGTTACTTGCGTGCGCGCTTCAGCAGCGGCCCGCAATGGAGCAATATCGCGGACGAGGTTGGCCGCGTGAGACGCCGGGAGACGAGCCCATGATCACGCTCAATGTGAATGGCCGGTCGCATGAGATCGCGGACGAGCCGAACACGCCCTTGCTCTACGTGCTGCGCGATACGCTTGAACTCAACGGGGCAAAGTTCGGCTGCGGTCTTGGCCAATGCGGCTCGTGTACCGTCGTCGTCGACGGCAAGTCGGTCTTCTCCTGTCTGACGCCGATCTCGATTCTGCAGGGGCGCAAGATCACCACGCTCGAGGGACTGGGCAGCGAAGACGCGCCGAGCCCGCTGCAGCGTGCCTTTATCGAAGAGCAGGCGGCGCAATGCGGCTATTGCATTCCCGGCATGATCATGCGCGCGCATGCGCTGCTGACCGCAAACCGCACACCAACCGACGCGCAAATCCGCGAACATATGAATCCCAATCTCTGCCGCTGCGGCACGCATATGCGCGTCCTTGCGGCGATCAAGCGCGCCGCGCGCGGCATGCAGGCGGCTGACGCAAGCGCGCCCCGGCAGGAGGTGCGGCCATGAACGCGCCGCTCGTCACGCCGTCGCGCCGGGACTTTCTCGCCGGAGCGCTCGTCGTCAGTTTCTCGCTGCGCTCGCTGTCTTCATTTGCTGCAGAAGAGCAACAGAGCCCGAAGCCGCCGCTGCCCGGCAGCTTGAAGAATGCACTGATGCTCGACGCATGGATTCGCGTCGATGCGGATGGAACGGTCACCGTGTTCACCGGCAAATGCGAGATCGGTCAGGGCATCAGGACCGCGCTGATCCAGGTTGCCGCGGAAGAGCTCGAAGTCGAAGCGCGCGCCATTCATTTGGTCACCGCGGACACCGTACGCACGGCGAACGAAGGCTTCACCTCCGGCAGCAATTCGATGAAAGATTCCGGCGCCGCGATCCGCAATGCGGCGGCGCAGGTGCGCGAAATTCTGATCGGCATCGCGGCGGAGCGCATCGGCGTCGCAGCGGATCAATTGCACGCGCAATCCGGCGCGATCGTCGGCCCCGGCAATCGCCGGATCGGATATGGCGAGCTTGTCGCGGGCGAGGTGCTGCACGCCGCCGCGCAGCCCGCATCGAGGCTGAAGACCCCCGAGGCGCTAAGAGTCATCGGCCAATCGATGCCGCGTGTCGATATTCCCGGGAAGGTGACCGGTGGCGTCAGCTACGTGCAGGATTTGCGTCTGCCCAACATGGTGCATGCACGTATCGTGCGTCCGCCGAGCTACGAGGCGCGCCTTCAATCGCTCGACCCGAGCGCCATCGAGAAGCTGCCGGGTGTGCTCAAAATCGTGCGCGACGGCAGTTTCCTCGGCGTGATCGCCGAGCGCGAATTCCAGGCAATCACCGCCGCGCACGCACTTGCCGCTGCGGCTAAATGGGATAGCGCGACAAAGCTGCCGGACGAGAAGAACATATTCGGCTTTATCGAATCGTTGCCGGGGCAGGATTATATCATCGCCGACAAGCATGCGCCTTCCGGGGCTGCCGCGCAGACGCTGGAAGCGGTTTACCGCCGGCCCTATCAGCTGCACGGATCGATCGGACCCTCCTGCGCGGTCGCTTCATTCGATGGCGATGCGTTGACGGTTTGGAGTCACGCGCAAGGCATGTTCCCGCTGCGCAAAGCAATCGCGGAAATGCTGCATTTTGCCGAAGACAAAGTCCGCTGCATCCACATGGAAGGCGCGGGCTGTTACGGCCACAACGGCGCCGACGATGCCGGGGCCGACGCGGCTTTGCTCGCGCGCGCTTTGCCGGGCCGGCCGGTGCGCGTGCAATGGACGCGCGAGCAGGAACATCAATGGGAGCCATACGGTCCCGCGATGTTGAGCCGCGCGCGCGCGTCACTCGACGCAAGCGGCAATATCGTGGATTGGCAGTACGACGTGCGCAGCAACACGCATTCGACGCGCCCACCCGGCGCCGGACAATTGCTTGCCGCGCGCCATCTCGAACAGCCGTTCAAGCCGGACGCGCCGAAACCGATTCCGCAGCCGGAAGGCGGCGGCGACCGCAACAGCATTCCGCTTTACGCGGTGCCGAACGTGCGCGTCGTGCATCATTTCGTGCCCGACATGCCGCTGCGCGTCTCGGCGCATCGTAGCCTCGGCGCCTACCTCAACGTATTCTCGATCGAGAGCTTCATGGACGAACTCGCGACGGCAGCAAACGCGGATCCAGTCGAGTTCCGCTTGCGCCACATGCAGGAGTCGCGTGCGCGCAAAGTAATTTCGACAGCGGCCGAACGTTTCGGCTGGTCATCAACGCCTTTGCCTAGAGGCAGGGGGCGCGGCTTCGCCTTCGCGCAATACAAGAATCTCGGCGCCTATTGTGCCGTGGCGATCGAAGCCGAAGTCGAGCACGAGAGCGGGCGCGTGCGTCTTGGCCGCGCCGTTGCCGCCGTCGATAGTGGGCAGGCGGTCAATCCCGACGGCATCGCCAATCAAATCCAGGGCGGCGTCGTGCAGTCGGCGAGCTGGACGCTGTATGAATCCGTACGCTTCGAGCCGACGCGCATCTTGAGCCAGGATTGGAGCACGTATCCGATTCTGCGCTTCGGCAATGTGCCCGAGAGCGTCGATGTGCATGTCATCGACGCGCCGGGCCAGCCTTTCCTCGGCACCGGCGAGGCCGCGCAGGGACCGGCGGCGGCGGCGATCGCCAATGCAGTCGCGCACGCAACGGGCATGCGCATCCGCGATCTGCCGCTGAATGCGGCGCGGGTAAAGGCAGCGATCGGGGTTTAGTTGAGCTTAGCTTGACACTCCAGGGACCCGCGCCTACATCCGCGGGCCTCGCGGAGACGCGGGGCGATTGCGGCGGCGGGGTAGCTCAGTTGGTTAGAGCGGAGGAATCATAATCCTTAGGTCGGGGGTTCAACTCCCTCCCCCGCTACCAGCAATTCCTTTTAAGTTCAATATCTTGCAATGAGGACGTGG
This sequence comes from Methylobacteriaceae bacterium, assembly GCA_034669525.1. Classification (GTDB taxonomy): domain Bacteria; phylum Pseudomonadota; class Alphaproteobacteria; order Rhizobiales; family Beijerinckiaceae; genus JAFASC01. The sequence goes on from JAXDNH010000230.1 coordinate 6,380, forward strand.
GTCAGCTGACCATGTGAAAATTGCCGTGGGTGCCAACTGGGGTACCGAGTTGCTGTTTCACGAGCTCTGATGCTGGGCGGCCTCCTTTGACACGACCAGAGGACTTCGGCCTGCTTGTTAGTCCTCCGCCGTCGGTCCGATCATTCGAACTACGGCGCTGTTCAAGCTGAAAGAAAGCGAGTCTTCGTAGAACGGCCTGTCATAGCTCCCGCAGCCAGCGCCGCGCCGCCGGCTATCAGTTTCATTGTCTCACGCCTGTTCATGGCATCTGCGGAGTTCGGTAGACCCTGCGTTCGCGGCTATGACAGGGGCGCTGCTCGCGGCACTATGACAGAGGCGCTGCGTTTCGAACCTAGTTCTTCTTCACCCTGAACTCGATGCGTCGATTCTTCGCCCTGTTTGCTTCGTTGTTGTTTGGTGCGGCGGGGCGGGTGTCGCCATAACCGGCGGATTGAATGCGTGCGGCGCTTGTGCCCTTCGTGGCCAGGTAATCGACCACAGACTGCGCCCGCTGTTCCGAGAGCCGCTGATTGAAGACTTTGGTACCGACGCCGTCGGTATGACCCTCGACATCGAATTTGACCGAGGGGCAACGCTTCGCAATGTCGGCAGCATTGTCGAGCATGGGTTCGCTGGTCTTGTCGAGTTCAGCGCTTCCTGTCTTGAAGTAGATCGCCTGTGCCTCCGAGATCACGGTGAAACGGGTCTCGCATTCATCGGGCGGGATTGCACGTGCCTCTTGTTCGGCCCGGCTTTTTTCGCGGCTTGCCCGCGCCGCTTCCAATTCGGGCGTCAAACTGCCCGTACCGAAGACCAGATCAAAGCTGACGGGCGATTCCGGGACGATGCGTATACCGCCCACCGCGTCCGCGAGCTTGCCGAGGCCTTTGGTGAAGTCGAAATTCTCGCCGGTCACGATGATCGGGTTGATCGTCGCGACTTCCATCGTTGTGGGACTTATGCGCGCCACTGAGACGGACGTTTCAAACTCCCTTACGAGCCCGTGCATGTTGACGCGTACCGTTAGCGGATAGGTGATGCGGGACCTTGTCGCGAGCTCTTGCAATTTGCTCTTGTCCAGTGTCGCGGTGATTTCTGCGTAGGGGAACTTATATGTCTCGAACAACAGGAAGCGCATGCGCACGTTGCGCAAATCGATCCCGGTGTCGAGCGTGTTTAGATCGATCCGGACCCTCGCCTGACCGTTCCGGTCGATGTTTCCTTCCACGGACGTAAACTGGTGTTTCTCGATGACTCCCTGGAGCTTCTCCGTCTGCATGTAGACGTGCGACCGGGACGGATCGAGTATCCAGCCCTGATTGAGGAAATCCTGCGCTGCGGCGGCGCGGATCCCGATGACTGCGAACAGGACAAGCGCGAATCCAAAGCGCTTCTTCGTGAGGTGCATGACCATCTCTTACGGGTTCCTTTTGCGCAATAACGGACGGCCGGCGAGCGGCGGGCGCGTCATTGGCAGCCGCTCTTCGCCCATCTCATCAAGGCGAGCTTCAGGGTGCCGCCGAAGGGATGGGAGACCCGCAGGACGTATCGCGGTGCCTTCACATAGGTTTGTGCCTGTTCGCACAGCCGCGCCTGATTCCACTGGTGGCAGTTGGTGCACTTTTTCTTCCAGAGATCCTCAGGGAGGTCTTCGATCGGCGGAAACAGCGGAATGCTCTCGATCATCTCCGCGATGGAATGGCCGTTTACAGGGAACGCGCCGAACGGAATCGGTTGGTCAAATCGGAGCACATCCTCGGGCCGAATTGCGGTCGCAGCCCCAGCGGGTGGCGCTGCGGCAACTTGCGGGGCCGCAGGGGCGGCAGGAGCAGGCGCTATAGCCGTTGGCGGGGGTGCCGCAGGCGCGACGGTATTCGACGCTGCTCCAGGTGGCCGAGCGCCGCCGCCAGTCGCCGGCATTTGTCGCAGATATTGCAGCGACGACCAGCCTTCGACCGGCGTGCGTGCCGTTCCTTCGAGCTTGTAGGCGATAAAGGCCCAGTCGATGCCGCTGATGTTCGCCATCCGGGTGACACAGGCCACATCCCCATCAAAGAGCGCATCGTTGTAGATGCCGCCGCCAGGGTCCTTGCTGATGTTGAGCATACTCGTGTCGACCTTGTAGAGCGTGCAGGCCGCGTCCTGAGCCGACGCCGCTCCCGCGCTCAACATAAGCGTCAGACCAAAAACGATACGCCCGATCATCGCAATCTCCAGTTTGACATGCTTGTGCCTGCACCGGGTTCGCAGTCCGGATGGTAGCACCGCGCTTCGCGAGTGGGGCCAGCTCCACCGCGCATGCTTACCAATGCGGTGGATTCGATGGCACGCCGACAGCCTACTGCTATGAGCCTGCGTCGCTTCAAGGCAGAACCGGCGGCTCGATTTTAGACGACGAGGTAATCGTCGGCGCGGCAGGCTCGGCGCCGGTCGATCGCGGAGAAGCATCATCTGATGCTGCAGGGTCTGGCTCAATCGGCAACGAGGTTGCTATCAGCGTCGGGACGGCCGGCTCGTCGGGCGAGGTCTTCGGGGCGGCGACAATCGTCGGGACGGCGGGTTCAACTGGCCGCCTTTGCGGTTCCGCAACAATCGTGGGCACCGCCGGCTCAAGCGGTCGCTCGGGCTCAACGCTGTTTTCCGAGACCACCGTATCGACTGCCGGCGTTGGCTTTGGATAGGGTTCGGTCTTCGATTCCGAAACCACCGTGTCGACTGCCGGGGTCGGCTTCGGGTAGGGCTCGGTCTTCGATTCCGAAACCACCGTATCGACTGCGGGCGTCGGCTTTGGATAGGGCTCGGTCTTGCTCTCCGAAACCACCGTATCGATCGCCGGCGTGACCTGCTTATAGACCTCTTGAGGTGGCGGCGTCGGAGGATAGTAGGGCTGTGGGACGACCGGAGGGTTATACGGCGGGTCGTTGCGCTTCACCTCCTTCGTCTTTTTCGGCGTAGAGCAATAGGCGACGCAGGCGGGCTGGCTGACGCCGCATGCGGACGGGACGCTGACCACTCGGAGATAGCAACCTTTCGCCGTCGTGCCCGTGCAGAGGGTGCGCTCCGCGGGAAAGTCTGTGCGGCGAGGATAAAGCACCGTCGGCCCAACCTTAAGTTCCGGGAAATTGTCGGGGCAGCCGGGCGGAGGATAGATGATGTTGATCGTGTTGTTGTTGATGACGTCCTTTTCTTCGTCCAAGTCGGTGACGACCGGCGTTGGAACGACGGGCGTCGGATCAGGCCGGACATACTGATCCGGGACGGGCGTGGGGTTCGGCTTATATTTCTCCACAGCCTTCTTTTCAGTCGTCTTCTTTTCCTCGTAGTCCTGCTCTATCCGCTTCTTCTCTTTGTCGGCTATCTCTCTCTTTTTCTTCTTGTTCAACTCGTTGGCATATTCCTCCTTCTTCAGTTTCATGATCTTGTTTCTTTCGGCGATCGCCTCTTTCTTGAGGCGCTCCCTAAGGATTCGTGCCTCGTCCTTCGCCTTTTTCTTAGCGATCTGTCGCTGAACATTGATCTGATTATCGATGATGATTCGACGTTGCCGTACAACGTTGTTATTGTTTTCCTGGTACCGTTGCTGACGCTTGGCTTGGTTGCCAAGCATGTTGATGATGCCCATACCCATGCCAATGCCCATGCCGATACCGCCGCCACCGCCGTGGTGGCCGCCGCCACTGAACCCGCCGCCGCCGCCGTAATCGCCGCCGCCACTTGGCACGCTCGGCCCATCATCATCGTCGCCGTCATATTGAGCGAGCACATAGCCGCCCTGGAGCGCATGCCGGCGGGCCGAGAGCGCGTCGTGCTGGAGCCGGTGAGCCGCGAGTGGCTGTAGTCTGGAGGGCATGACCGCCGCGCCCGCGGCCGTCGACAAGGCGAGGGCTGAGCCAAGCCAGAGGCCCAGCGCAGCAAGATGAAGTTTCCTCATCGAAGCCTCCTTCGCGCGCGGCTCACATTGCAGCTACTGGCAGAGATTGCCGGCAATGCAAGTCTTTCCGACCGGGCAATGCAGGGCAATGCCCGTTCGCGGATTCTGCGAGCCGTTGCAGAATCGCGGGTTCCCAGGGCCCACGCAATTGCCGCGGACAAACCGGTCGCAGAAGAAGCCGGGGTTGCAGGCGCCCACGCCCGGGCAGCATACTCCGCCCGGAGCAACGCAGGTGAATTTATTGGGGCACAGGAATAGGCCGGGATTTCCTGGGCAAGGGGGTCCAGAGACCGGAGTGAACTGCGTGCCGGGTGGAACCACGAGCAGGATTTTCGGCGGGAAGCCAGCCACATCCATCGGCCTGTTGCCTGGACCGCTCGGCTGACCGCCGGCGCCGCCGCCGCCGCCACCAGCGCCGCCTGCCCCGGGACGCCCGCCGCCGGGGCCCGAACCGCCGCCACCGGGGCCTGCACCGCCGGCGCTCGGACCACCGCCACCAGAGCCTGCACCGCTAGCCTCGTTCAGGGAGGCAGTTGCAGCGCAATCCTCGGAGTTAGCCTTATCGACGGCGCTCAGGATGTAATAGCGGTCGCGACCGCCATCCGTCGCGTTGGCGGGACTGTACTTGATGGTCCGGTTGACGAAATCGAATTGGATCTTCGCGGAGCGGGAAGAGTCGAAAAGCTCGACCATCAGATCGTCGCGTTTTCTTTCATCCAGCTTGAATGAACCCGCCTTCAGGCGCTCTTCCCAGCTATTCGAACCGGTCTGGAGGAAGGTACCGACAAAAGCACCGCTATTGAGGTCGCCCGCCTGGAGACAATAGACGTTGGAGCCGTTCGCTCCGCCAGGCACCGTCACGTCCGTTTGCGCCATCCCTCCCGTCGATTGCACGGTCAAGGCCGTCGCCAAAACCGCCAAAGGCAAAAGCTTCCATTTCATTAACATGCCCCTCCGTCTTTCCCCGGCCACGCACCGCCTGGCTGTCTCTAACCCGTCTCCACAGATCGCCGTGGCTCGTCGCGAGGTAGGGTGCATCGCGTTGGCCCGGGCGCAGCGCGCAATCCGGCATGACGGAAGAACCGCACCGCACCGGACGCGGCGGCACGCCGTTTACCGCATTGATTTGCATATTGGCTCGCCAGCGCCACGCCCCCTGCGGCTATCCATTTGGCTTGATGGCGAGACCAATACGTCAGTGACGTAGTGGGCGGCACCTTTGGCAGGTATTAGATACCGACCAACAGCATGCATGCAACACAAAAAGCAAGAAGGCGCTACTTTAGGGTAGCTTGACTCACTCAGTACCACGCAGCGCATTCATTGCAGGAAGCAACCAGAGGTGATGCTCCTTCAACGTCAACAATGCGCGTATGGGCAGGCCGGCTTTTGCGCATTATCCATCTTCCCGCGTGTTCACCATCACTGGAAATTCTCATGTCCGATGGCAAATCTCTACCCCCCAGTGCCGACGGGATGGACGTTCGTATCAACGCGGTATCACTATGATTCGCTTACTGGATGCAATTCTTTCTCGATCTTCTCAGCCAATCCACGACGGCACGTCCTGATGTGACTTATACGGTGCGCCGCGATTTAGACGGTTCAAGTCAAAGCATTCGCCTGCCCGGCGATCATTCGCCCGAGGCATTAGGGACAACGTTCTGTTGATCGAGCGTGAAGCGACGGCAGGGTAGCTTCGGTTGGAAGTCGGACGGCCGCTATAGCATCTAAAGCCGCAGTAGTTGCGCCGCTGAAATGCAATGCCTGCGATCATCGGATCCGTGAAGTACGCCGTGCGCACCGGATTGTGCGCAGCTCCAGCTCGCGCGTGGTGGACGATATGTGCTCTCAAGCCTGCTCGTCACCTCAACCATCCCCGCGCGCGTGGACGCGTCTTGTCTAGAAGCGGTTATGCTGCTTCCCGGCCACGCTAGGCGTGCGTGTCACGTCCGCGGCATGCGTCAACGCTCCGGTCGCCTGCGAATGAGCAGACGGAGCGGAATAGATCGGGGCGGCGCGATGCTGAACGACCGGCAGCTTTCCGCGATCCCTGCTGCAAAGCCGCCATTCCGCTAGCGGCCAACTCCGGCCATCGAACTGCGTCTAATCGGAACCTCAAAGGCAGACGTCGGCATCTTGGCGATTAAGCCGTCGGAGGCGTGTCAGATGCGATCTTCTGCGGGGCGTTATCGCCCGCCAAAACCGAGATTACACCCAGCTTCGACTCTCCGCGGACGTCAATGCGATTGAGAGTTGACTTCGCACGCGAAGCGCGTCGGCTTCTTGCATGAAACGCTGGGCGGTCCGCTGACAAGCGTTTATTGTGGCCCGCGCACTGCTGAGGCAGCAGTGTGAGCCAAGAAAGCTGTGATATCGTCCAAGATAAACTGATTGATGGCACATATAAAGGACGACAGCATATATCCGTCCTTGATCATCGATGAACGTTTCATGGATTTCGACTGTTCTACCGGTTTCAAAATCGCTTATATGCTCCAGCGTGGAGCCCTTTCTCCGCCGTCGAAGATGGGAGCCCGAGACGAGTTCAAGACCGCGACAGCCGAGGTAAACGTTCTATCCTGCTCGCTGGCGGAAACTCAAGACTAAATCATAATCCTTAGGTCGGGGGTTCAACTCCCTCCCCAGCTACAGCGATCGTCAAAGTCACACGCTAGCGCGCCCCACGTCTCTACTCTACCTTCCTCCCCACCAACAAGACTCGCGGAGGAAACCTCATGACATCGCGCTATTTCTGGCTGCCCTCACTTGCCCTCGCCGTTGCCGGCGGATGGCTTGCCGCGAGCCTCGTCGCGCCGCCGGCGCGCGGCAAGGAACCGCGCTTTCCCCAGCTCACGATGGAGCAATTGAACGAGCAGCAGCGCCCGCTCGGCGAGCAGGTGATGAAGGTCTCGAGCGTCGGCCTCGCTGGACCGTACAATCCGATGATGCGCAGCCCGGTTCTCGGCCAGCGGCTGTTCGATCTCTTTCATTATCTGCGCTGGGAAACGTCGGTCCCGACCAAGCTCAATGAATTCGCGATCCTGATCATCGGCCGGCAATGGCGCTCGCAGGTCGAATGGTACGCGCACGCGCCGCTGGCGCAGAAGGCCGGCCTCTCGCCCGAGATCATCGCTGAGCTTAAAGCCAACAAACGCCCCTCCGGCATGGCCGAGGACGAGGCGACCGTCTATGATTTCGTCACGGAACTTACGACCAAGCATGAAGTCTCGGACGCCACCTACTCCCGCGCCAAGAAAGTATTTAACGACCAGCAGATCGTTGACTTAACCTCCGTCGCGGGATGCTACGTCTCCGTCGCCATGCTGCTCGCGATGGCGGAGGAGACGACGCCGCCAGGCAAGGAAGCTCCGTTCAAATCGGGCGAACCATAAGAGGACTTCTGGAGCGCTGCGCGGTAACGGTATTGGGGCAGGTCGCGTCCGAAACGCGTACCGGCGTCCCGTAGAGGCCCGCAAAGGCGCCGGTCTCGTGCGGCTACCTTCGCGCAGCCGTCTTGTTCTTGCGATGGCCGGCGATCCAGGTCGCTGAATCCCGTTCCATCCAGCGCTGCGCCTCTTCTTCGGTCGGGAAGGAGAGGTGGGTGCGCTGCGCGCGCGGCCAATCGACGGTGATCCTGCACCCGCCCTGCCGCAAAGTGGCGAGGGAGAGGGTAACTTCGTTTTCCTGCATGAACCGCCTCGGATGATCTTCCGGGGGTATATAGGGCGCGCGCGGCGATTGGCAGCCTTCCCGGTTAGGCCAAGCCTTGGCGGCTAAGCAGACCGCCGAAAGCTGCGGCCAGCTTGAGTCAGGGGTTTGCGCTTGCGGACGACTGGTGGAGCTGATGAGATTCGAACTCACGACCTCTGCAGTGCGATTGCAGCGCTCTCCCAACTGAGCTACAGCCCCGGTCGAGAGGCCTCTTACGTCCGCGACTGGCAGAGGTCAAATTCGCGGGCTTACCTGTGGGTGCCCGCACCCTTGCTGAGCCGTGGTCGGCTCGTTATAAGCCGGCGGCGGCAAACGCAGAAACCATGTCGGAGTGTAGCGCAGTCTGGTAGCGCACCTCGTTCGGGACGAGGGGGTCGGAGGTTCGAATCCTCTCACTCCGACCATTCTGCGGCGCCAATTGGGTGCCATGAACGGCAGCGCGGGCGTAGTTCAATGGTAGAACGGAAGCTTCCCAAGCTTCATACGAGGGTTCGATTCCCTTCGCCCGCTCCATTCTGCGTTAGCTAAATATGTTGGCTGACGTTCTTGGCTCCGGCCGCGCCTCCGCCGCAGAACTCGCAGAGATCGTCCAAGTGGCTCTCACACCGGTCTTCTTCCTTACCGCTGTCGCGGCGCTTCTGAATGTGTTTTCGACACGCCTCGGCCGCGTCGCCGACCATGTGGATCGCCTCTCGGACGAACTCTTAATCGCAGACGAGCGGCGCTCGGCACTCGTCAGCATTCAGCTCACCTACCTGCGGCGCCGCTCGCATATTCTCGATTTTGCGGTCGTGCTCGCCACGCTTGCCGGAATGGCGATCTGTTGCGCGGCATTCGCGTTATTCGTCGGTGCTTTACGGGATAAGGCCGCGGCGCCGCTTTTATACCTGCTCTTTGCCGCGGGCCTCCTCTTTACAATCGGAGCGCTCGGATTGTTTCTCGTCGAAATGCTGATGGCGAGCCGCGGATTGCGGCTTGAAGCATTGAAGAACCAATAGTCTGCCCACGCCGTCACAGGCCCCCGCGACTTAGTCGCCGCTTTGCCGGCTGTCCAAATTTGGCCGGTAGGCAATCGCCTCGATCTCGATTTTTGCATCGACCATGAGCCGCGCCTCGACGGTGGAGCGTGCCGGCATGTGTGAGAAATGCTCGGCATAAACCTTGTTGAAGCGCGCGAAATCGCGCGCGTCTTCGATAAAAACCGTGACTTTCACGACATCTGCGAGCGAGCAGCCGGCTTCATTGAGAATGCGCGTGATTTGCACGATCGCGGCCTCTGTCTGCTCCTCGATCGAGCCCATGTGAACGCCACCCTTCCCGTCGCGAGGAATCTGGCCCGAGACGAAAACGAAATCTCCGGCGCGCACGGCCGGTGAAAATGGCAATCCGCCATGTGGGGCTCCGATATTCTGGCGTGTCACCTTGACGTTCTCCCGAGACGATCTGGCCAGTTTGGCTTGGCTTCGCCCAACGGGGCAAGTTCAATCGAGCGACGGGGCAAGCGGCGCAGTCAAGGCCGGATGTTGCGGTCGCGGAAGGAAAGCGATTAGCTGGCCGCACTGACAGCGCTTATGCGACGCATATAGGAGGCGCTCATGACCATGTGGCAGCCTGATCCGAGTTTCTATCCCTCGCCTCGCCAGGCGGCGAAGGCGCCGCCCGAACAGATCGCTTATGTCGCCGCGTTCGATCCGGACCGCACGAAGCCCGACGAGATTGCGGTTGTCGACGTCGATCCGAAATCGTCGTCTTACTCAAAGATCATCGGCAAGGTCGCGGCGAGCGCGACTGGCGATGAGTTCCATCATTTCGGCTGGAACGCCTGCTCGTCGTGCCTCTGCCCGAACGCGCCGCATCCGCATGTCGAGCGCCGCTATCTCGTCGTTCCCGGCCTGCGCTCCTCGCGCATCTACATCATGGATACGAAGCCCGACCCGCGCGCGCCGAAGATCGTGAAGGTCATCGAGCCCTCCGAGCTTGCCGAAAAGACCGGGTACACCCGCCCGCACACCGTTCATTGCGGGCCGGGCGGCATCTATGTCGCGGCGCTTGGCAACAAGGAAGGCAAGGGGCCCGGCGGCGTGTTCGTGATGGATCACGAAAGCTTCGAGCCGCTCGGCCAATGGGAGATGGACCGCGGGCCGCAATATCTTGGCTACGATGCTTGGTGGCACCTCGGTTACGACACCATGGTCACCAGCGAGTGGGGCACGCCCGACATGGTCGAGAACGGGCTCGTGCCGGAAATCCTGCTCGGCAGCAAATACGGCCGCCGGCTGCATTTCTGGGATTTCACCAAGCGCAAGCACGTGCAGGAGATCGATTTCGGCGAAGAGCATCAGCTCGTCTTCGAGCTGCGGCCCGCGCACGATCCGCGCAAGGCCTACGGCTTTGTCAATTGCGTGATCAGCCTCAAGGACCTCTCGTCGTCGATCTGGACCTGGTATCGCGATGGCGACAAATGGGCGGTGAAGAAGATCATTTCGATTCCCGCCGAGCCGGCCGAGCCGGACGTGCTGCCGCCGCTGTTGCAGGGGTTTAAAGCTGTGCCGCCGCTCGTGACCGACATCGACCTGTCGATGGATGATCGCTTCCTCTATGTCGCGTGCTGGGGCACCGGCGACCTGCAGCAAT
>JAXDNH010000231.1:0-15676 GCA_034669525.1 Methylobacteriaceae bacterium
GCGCCGTCCGACCTCCATCAGGGTCGCGGCAACCGCGTCCTGGGCGAGGCTATCGACCTCCCCGGCCGCGAGCCACGCCGGGTCGGCTATCTCCACGTCGACGATAATCGTCACGGCGGACCTCGCCGTGTGCGCGGAAGTTCATGCGGTTCGGAACGTCTCGCACGCGTCGCCGCCTCATAGGCGCCAACGATCCGGCGCACGAGATCGTGGCGCACCACGTCGCCTTCGCGGAAGATCACATGGCCGATACCTTCAACGCGGGACAGGAGGCTGATCGCTTCGCTTAATCCGGACGTCTGCCCCGGCGGTAAATCCGTTTGCGTCGGATCGCCGGTGACGATCATGCGCGAATTCTCCCCAAGACGCGTCAGAAACATCTTCATCTGCATCGATGTCGCGTTCTGCGCTTCGTCGAGCAGGATGCAGGAATTGGCCAGCGTGCGCCCGCGCATAAAGGCGAGCGGCGCAACTTCGATCATGCCGGTTTGCATGCCGCGCTCGATCATGCGTCCATCCATGAAATCCTGTAGCGCGTCGTAGATCGGGCGGAGATACGGATCGACCTTCTCGCGCATGTCGCCCGGTAGGAATCCGAGCCGTTCGCCCGCTTCGAGCGCGGGCCGCGAGAGAACGAGCCGCTCGACTTTGCCCTGTTCCAGCAAACTGACGGCGTAGCCGACCGCGAGCCAGGTTTTGCCGGTGCCAGCGGGGCCCTCGGCAAAGACAAGCTCCTGACCCCGCATCGCTTGCAGATAGGCGTGCTGGGCGGCATTGCGCGCCCGCACCGAGCCGCGCTTGCGTGTCGCCAATTGCTCGAATGCGCCCTCGCCGATCGGCAGTTCGTCCGGAAACAGCGAGCCCTGAAGCCGGCTTTCCTGCACGGCGCCGTCGACATCACCGAGGGTGATTTCATGACCGGACGCCGCGCGCGAATAAAGCAATTCCAGCACGTGGCGCGCCTGTTCGCAGGCGCCGCCTTCGCCTTTCAGCGTGACGTGGTTGCCATTGGCATGCGCGACCACGCCGAGCGCACGTTCGAGCTTGGCGAGGTTCTGATCATATTGGCCGAGCACCACCGAGGCCGAGCGATTGTCCTCGAACGTCAGCGTGACTTCGCAGGTGCTTGCAGCTTCGGTCGGAGGCACAGAACCCGGCGCGTCGCCAGGCAAAGGTTCCGGGCGTTGTCGCGCGGCCGCGCGGTCGGCTGATCTCAAGTCGGACATTCTCCGGCCGGGTACCTCTCATCGACACGGCGGCCTGATAAAGAGTTCGGACCTGCCGCGATGATTTCAACCGGCACGATCTCTCCAATCAGCTCTTCCGGCCCGTCAAGGTGAATTGCCTGCAGATACGGCGTGCGGCCGGCGATCTGGCCGGGATGGCGGCCTTTCTTCTCGATCAGCACATTGGCGACGCGCCCGACCGCCGCGGCGTTGAAGGCCTGCCGCTGCTCTTCGAGCAACGCCTGGAGGCGTGCGAGCCGTTCTTCCTTCACAGCTTCGTCGACCTGGTCATGACGTTCCGCTCCGGGCGTGCCCGGGCGGCGCGAATATTTGAAGGAAAACGCCCCGGCATAGCCGACCGCGCGAATGAGCGCGAGAGTCGCCTCGAAATCCGCGTCGGTCTCGCCGGGAAATCCGACAATGAAATCGGACGAGAGCGCGATGTTGGGGCGCGCGGCGCGAACTTTATCGACGATATCCAGATAATGCGCCCCGTCGTGCTTGCGGTTCATTGCCGCGAGCACACGATCGGAGCCGGATTGCACTGGCAAATGCAAATACGGCATGAGCGATGGTACATCGCGATGCGCGGCGAAGAGTTCTGCATCCATGTCTGCGGGATGACTCGTCGTGTAACGCAGCCGCGCGATACCCTGTATTTCCGCGAGGCGGCGGATCAGGCTCCCCAACGAACAGGCGCGGCCGTGCTCGTCTTCGCCGTGATAGGCGTTGACGTTCTGGCCAAGCAACGTGATCTCGCGGATGCCCGCGCGCGCCAGCCGCTCGGCATCGGCAACGACCTGCGTGACGGGACGCGAGAATTCCGCGCCGCGCGTGTAGGGCACGACGCAGAAGGTGCAGAACTTGTCGCATCCCTCCTGCACCGTGACGAAAGCCGCGACGCCGCGCTCACGGATGCGCTGAGCGCTCGGATACGGCAGTTCCGCAAACTTGTCCGCAACGGGAAACTCGGTCTCGATCGGGCGCCCATTCAGGCGTGCTTGCCGCAGCAGGTCCGGCAGCCTGTGATAGCTCTGCGGGCCGACAACAAGATCAACGGCGCTTTGCCGCCGCATGATCTCCCGGCCCTCGGCCTGTGCGACACAACCTGCGACAGCGATCAGCAGGTCGCGGCTCGTTGCACGGCGCTGTTCTTTCAGCTCCCGCAGGCGTCCGAGCTCGGAAAAGACCTTCTCCGAGGCACGCTCGCGGATGTGGCAGGTGTTGAGCAGGACGAGATCGGCAGTTTCCGCCGACTTGGCAACGCCATAACCTTCCAGTGCCAGGATATCTCCCATGCGCTCGGAATCGTACACGTTCATCTGACAGCCATATGACTTGATGAACGCGCGGCGCGGTCTGTTCAGTGCCGGTGCCTCTGGTTTCCTCTCACCGCGGATCGGTTCAGGCGACTCGCTCATTTGCCCCTTGGGCCAACTTTCGGAGATACGTTCTACGATGTTTTGCGGGTGAAGAGAACCGGCCGGCTGCGCTCAGACCGCCTTCAATTCAGGCACGAGCGCGGCCGGTTCCGGCCAAGCAGCCGCTTGCGGCTGATCGAGACGCCCGGTTAGGTTCAAGCTGACCAGGCGCCGCACGGCGGCCTCGGTCTCCCGCGTCACGAGCTTGCGATCGCTCCTCCGGTTGAAGCGGATCGGCGCACCATAGGTGACCTCGCAATCGACACCGCCCCGGGTAACCAGCGTCCACAGGTGGGGCAAGAGTTCGGTGTCGCCATACCAGGCGACTTCAGAGCGTCCGAGGCGCCCGAGCGGCAGGCCGTGCCGGCGCATATACGCTATTCCGACCGGTGTGACCGTCACGTGCGGTTTTTCGGGCCGGGCAGCCAGAAAATCCCGCAGGGCGGCAAAATGCGGCGCGTTGAAGCGATTCAGGCGGCTTCCATTGCCGGTCGTCGCCTCGGCAAAGACCACCACGTCGTCGTCTGCAGCGAGCCGCTGGGCAAGGGCGGCATTGACGCGAAGGATCGAACGCCGCCGCTGGCGCTCGACGAAAATGGTTCCGGTCAGGCGCGCGATGGCACCAAGAAGCGGCCAATTCGCCACTTCGCTTTTCGCGACGAAGCGCAGCGGCGCTTGGCGGCAGCCGAGGACAAGCACGTCCGTCCACGACACATGGTTCGCGACGATCATCCGCGGGGACCGTCCCGCCATGCGGCCGTGGAACCGCGGCCTGATGCCGAACAGCCGGCATGCCAAGCGGCAAAAGAACAACGGAAGCTTGCGCTGGAGGGGCGAGTTGAAGCGGATCGCAAGCCACTGCAGCGGCACCGTCAACAGGATGAGAAGAGTGAAGCCGGCGAGGGCGAGAATCCCACGGAGATAAGTCACGGGCAACTCAACAACGCGAGCGAATCGACGCGAGCGAATCGACGCGGAACGTCAGCCAAGATCGCATCGTAAAGTCAACGCAGGCGCCGCTGCGGCCCCCGGCTTCCGGTAGTAGGCCCTGCGTTCGCCGATCATTTCGAAGCCGAGCCGCTGGTATAGCGCGATCGCGCTTGTATTCCCCGGCTCGACTTCGAGGAAGACGCTTGTCGCGCCCGCCGCGGCAAGCCGGGCCAGATGTACGTTCATCAGCGCCCGCCCGATGCCTTTGCCGCGTTCTGGCTTGGCGACGGCAATCGACAGCACCTCCGCCTCGCCGGCGGCGCGGCGGGAGAGGGCGAAACCGATCAGCCGCGAGCGGCCCGAGAGAGCCCCGTCGCCGATGGCATTGGCCGCCGCCAATAGGCTCTCGAATTCCGCCGCCGACCAGGGATGGGCGAAGGACGCCGCATGCAGCCGCGCGCAGTCCGCGGCGGCCGTGGGGCCGATCGGCCGAATCACATACGGAGCCGACTTGCGGAAAAGCGAGAACATCAGGGCGGCAGACCGGGCGCCTCAGCTTCCCCCTGCTCCACCCGCTCGATCACGGGCGCCTGCTGCGGCTTGGCGTCCGGCGCCTTGAGGTAGAGCGGGCGCGCCGGCGCGCTTGCCGGATCCGCGGCAAGCCCAAGCCGCGCCACGTAAGAGATGTCCGGCGCAAGGCGATCACCCACGACTTCAGCCTTCAATCCCATCGACCACGCCTCGATCGCCAGCATGGGCGCGCCCGAGCCGGTGAGGCGTAGCGGACCGGCGCCCAGCGCGCGCACGGCATCACGGACCGGCGAATGCCGCGGCGAGAGAATGGTGCGCCCGTGGGGCCCATAGCCCGTAACGTAGACGCTGCCGTGGAGCGCGTCGATTGCGGCGACCACGATGCCGTCATCCCCCTCGAGAATGAGCGGCGCGGCAAGAGCTGCGAGCGTAGAGACGCCTGTCACGGGAATACGCCGCGCAACGCCGATGGCTCGCGCGGCGGAGACGCCGACGCGGATGCCCGTGAACGAGCCCGGTCCGACCGTCACCGCGACGCGGTCGAGCGCGGCAAAGCCGCCGTCGGCGTGGGCAACCACACGCTCCAGCAACGGCAACAACGCTTCGGCATGGCCGCGCGCCATCGGTATCGATTCGGATGACACCGGCTCGCCGGCATCGGAATCGAGCACGCAGGCCGAGCAGACCGGCAGCGCGGTGTCGATCGCGAGGATTCTCATGGGCGCAGTGTCGGCGTTTTGCGGCGCGCGATCAATCACTCGGCAACCCTGCCTCGCTCACCCGGTAAGCAGCGTCTCATCGAGCGAGTAGCCGGTGCCGCGCACGGTGCGGATGGGGTCCTTCTCGCGGCCGCGCACGAGCGCCTTGCGCAGACGGCCGACATGAACGTCGACGGTGCGCTCTTCGATCTCCGCCGACATGCCCCAGACGCTGTCGAGAAGCTGGGCGCGCGAAAAGACGCGGCCGGGCTTTTCCATCAGATATTCGAGCAAGCGAAATTCCGTGGGCCCAAGATGAATCTCGCGTCCCCCGCGGCGCAGGCGCTTCGTCTCGCGATCGAGTTCCAGATCGCCAGCGACAAGCTGCACGGCGACGCGTTCGGGCTTGGCGCGACGGAGCAGTGCTTTTACTCGCGCCATCAACTCCGGCACCGAGAATGGCTTCACGACGTAGTCGTCTGCGCCGACGGCGAGGCCGCGTACGCGTTCGGCCTCTTCGCCGCGCGCGGTCAGCATGATGACGGGAAGCGTGCGTGTCGCGTCGCCCGCGCGTAGGCGCCGGCAGATTTCGAGCCCGGAGACACCGGGGAGCATCCAATCGAGAATAAGAAGGTCGGGCGGGCTCTCCTCCAGTTTCAGCTCCGCCTCGTCGCCGCGCTCGACATGTTCGACGACATAACCTTCGGCTTCAAGATTGTACGCGAGAAGCATGGACAACGCCGCCTCGTCCTCCACGACGAGAATACGCGGGGCGGTATTGGCTGCGTTTCGCTGTGTTGCGCGGGCTTCGTTCATCGCGAGCATCTTTATGAGGACTCCGCGGGTTCGAAAGCGGTTCTGCCTTTCGGCCGCTCGACCGGCAGCGATTCGCCGGTCACCAGGAACACGACGGTCTCGGCGATATTCGTCGTGTGATCGCCGATGCGCTCGATATTCTTCGAGCAGAACAGGAGATGCGTGCAGAAGGAAATGTTGCGCGGATCTTCCATCATGAATGTCAGGAGATCGCGGAAAACGGAATCTTCAAGTGCATCGAGTTCCGCATCGCGGCTCCAGACTTCACGCGCCTGCTCGATATCACGTTGCGCGTAGGCGTCCAGCACATCCTTCAACTGCATGGCAGCAACATCGTGCATGGACTTCAGGCCGACGATCGCGCGCGGCAGCCGCGCCTCAGCCGCGATTTTTGCGGTGCGTTTGGCGATGTTCTTGGCGAGATCGCCGACGCGTTCGAGATCGCCGGAGATGCGGATTGCCGCAACGCATTCGCGCAGATCGATGGCCATCGGTTGCCGACGCGCAATAGTAAGCACTGCACTTTCCTCGACCTCTCTTTGTAGGGTATCGAGACGCGGGTCGCTGGCGACGACCCGGCGAGCTGTCTCTACATTGAGGTCGGCGAGCGCATCCATGGCTTCGGACAGCATTTTTTCGGCAAGCCCGCCCATTTCGGCGATGCGGCGGCCGAGCGCCTCCAGCTCCCGGTCATAGGCTTTGACGATGTGGTCCTGCATGAGCGTCGTCCTTGTTTCCGGCTCGTTTCAACCAAAACGGCCGGTGATGTAATCCTGCGTCTGCTTTTTCTCGGGTGAGGTAAAGACGCGGCGCGTCCGGTCGAACTCGATCAGTTCACCAAGATACATGAAGGCAGTAAACTCTGAGACACGCGCTGCCTGCTGCATATTATGCGTGACGATCACGATCGTGTAGCGTTCGGAGAGATCGTCGATGAGTTCCTCGATTTTCGCGGTTGAGATCGGGTCGAGCGCCGAGCAGGGCTCGTCGAACAGGATCACTTCGGGGTGGACCGCAACCGTGCGCGCAATACAAAGCCGCTGCTGCTGCCCGCCCGAAAGACTGAGGCCGCTTGCATTGAGTTTATCCTTCACTTCGTTCCAGAGCGCGGCACCCTGCAATGCGGCGTTTACCCGGTCATCGAGCTCGCTCTTATTCACCTTCTCATAGAGTCTGATGCCGAACGCGATATTTTCATAAATGGACATTGGAAAGGGCGTCGGCTTCTGAAAAACCATGCCGACGCGCGCGCGCAGCAGATTGGCATCTACCGCCGGCGAGAGGATATTCTCGCCGTCGAGCAGGACCTCGCCCTCGGCGCGCTGGTTCGGGTAAAGATCGTACATGCGGTTCAGAACGCGCAGGAGCGTCGATTTCCCGCAACCCGAAGGCCCAATGAACGCGGTCACCTCGTTGCGGTGGAGCGGCAGCGAGATCGATTTCACCGCCTGCGTCTCGCCGTAGAAAAAGTCGAGATTGCGGATCGATATCTTCTCCGGCTGATCGCTTGCTGCCAGACTTTGTGCGGCCGGAGCGTCCATGACGAGACTCATTGCGCAACCCTTTGCCTTGCGAGCACACGCGCCAGGATCGAGAGAGCAAGGACGGCTAACGTGATGATCAGTGCGCCCGTCCAGGCGAGCTGCTGCCAATCCTTGTACGGGCTCAGGGCGAACTGGAAGATCACCGCGGGCAGGCTCGCCATGGGCGCATTGAGATTGGTGCTGAAGAACTGGTTGTTCAGTGCGGTGAACAGGAGCGGCGCCGTCTCGCCGCTGATGCGCGCCACCGCCAGCAGCACACCCGTGATCAGGCCCGCACGTGCCGCGCGGTAGGCGACGCGGATGATCACATAAGAGCGCGGCAGGCCCAGCGCGGTCGCGGCTTCACGCAGAGGACCCGGAACGAGAAGCAACATGTCCTCGGTCGTGCGCACGACCACCGGCACGACAATCACCGCAAGTGCCAGGGCGCCGGCAAAGCCGGAGAAATGCCCCATGCGCACGACCAGCACTTCATAGATGAACAGACCGATGATGATCGACGGCGCGCTGAGCAGGATGTCGTTGATGAACCGCACGACCATTGTGAGCCGCGAATAGCGGCCGTACTCGGCCATGTAGGTACCGGCGAGCATGCCCAGCGGGGCGCCGATCGCGAGGCCGAGCCCTGCCATGATCAGGCTGCCCATGATCGGGTTGAGCAGTCCGCCGGCGGCGCCCGGCGGTGGTGTCATCTCGGTGAAAACCGCAGGCGTCAGGCCGGCCAATCCGTTCCAGAGAAGCGCGCCGAAAATCAGGACGAGAAAAGCGAGCCCGAACGCGGAGGCCGCGATGCAGAGGCTCATCACAATGCCGTTTTTGCGCCGGCGTGCCCGATAGAGGGTCGCTGCCATCGCTCAGGCTCCCGCCTTCCGCTCGATGCGCATCAGCATCAGCCGCGAGATCGCAAGAACCACAAAGGTGATCACGAAGAGAATGAGGCCGAGCTCGATTAGAGCCGAGGTATAGACGTCGCCGACGGCTTCCGTGAATTCATTGGCGATCGTCGCGGATATTGTCGTTCCCGGTGCGAGCAGCGAGCCTGAAATTTTGTGCGCGTTGCCGATCACGAAAGTGACGGCCATTGTCTCGCCGAGCGCGCGGCCGAGACCCAGCATGATCCCGCCAATCACGCCGAGGCGCGTATAAGGAATCACGACCCTGCGCACGACCTCCAATGTCGTGCAGCCGATGCCGAAGGCAGCTTCCTTGAGCACGGGCGGCACCGTTTCGAACACATCGCGCGAGATCGAGGTGATGAACGGCAGAACCATGATCGCGAGGATGAAACTCGCAGTGAAGATGCCGATCCCGTAGGGTGGACCGGCGAAGAGCGTCGATAAGACCGGGATCGGACCGAAAACCGTGATGAGCGCCGGCTCGATATATTGCCGCACGACGGGCGCGAAAATGAAGAGACCCCAAATCCCGTAGATGACCGAGGGAATTCCGGCCAAGAGCTCGATCGCGATGCCGATCGGCCGGCGCAGCGGGTGCGGGCAGAGTTCGGTCAGAAAGATTGCGATCCCGATGCCGACCGGGATGGCTATGAACATGGCGAGCGCGGAGGTGACGAGTGTGCCGTAGACCGCAGCGAGCGCACCGAACTTATCGGTGACGGGATTCCAGGACTGGCTCGCGAGAAAGCTGAACCCAAGCTCGCGAATGGCAGGAATCGAGCCCGAGACGAGCGACAGGATCACGCCGCCCAGAATGACGAGAACCGCCGCCGCAGCGCATTGCGTCAGCAGACGGAAACCACGGTCGGTAAGCTGCAATCGCCGCAGCACCTTGCGGCGGTCGCGCGCAACTGACCATGCTCGCGGCACATCGGCGATTGCTGCGGCATCGGTCACAGCGACATCCCCGCCCCTTGCGCCATTCGCTTCAGCCGGCATCGGCTCGACTTACATCAAAGGCTTGCCGCCCGCATCCCTGATGTCGCTCGTCCATGTCCCCTTGATCAGCGAAACGACATTCTCGGGCATTGGAATGTAGTCGAGGTCCTCGGCCATCTTGCCGCCCCTCGTGAACGCCCAATCGAAGAATTTGAGTGCTTCTTTGGCGGCAGCGGGATCCTGCGGCTGCTTCGGCATCAGGATGAACGTCGCCGCCGTGATCGGCCACGACTCGGCACCGGGCTCATCCGTCAGAATCTGATAGAAACCCGGCGCATTCGCCCAGTCCGCATTTGCCGCGGCGGCCTGGAAGGAAGGCGAGGTCGGCGAAACCACCTTGCCGTCATGATTCTTCATGTTGGTGTAGGTCAGCTTGTTCTGCTTGGCATAGGCATATTCGACATAGCCGATCGAGCCTTTCGTGTTGGCCACGTTATTGGCAACGCCTTCATTGCCTTTGGCACCGATGCCGACCGGCCATTCGACCGCGGTATTCTCGCCAACGTCGGACTTCCACTTGGAGCTGACCTTCGACAGATAATTGGTGAAGTTGAAGGTCGTGCCCGATCCGTCTGAACGGTGCACGACGGCAATCGCACTCGACGGTAGTTTGGAATTGGGGTTCAGCGCTTTGATCGCCGCATCATCCCAGCTCTTGATCTCACCTAGGAAAATCTTGCCGAGTGTCGCGCCATCAAGCGCCAGATCGCCGGGCTTGACACCGTCGATGTTCACAACCGGCACGATGCCGCCCATCACCATCGGCCATTGCGCAAGACCGTCCTTCTGCAGTTCATCGGCTTTCAGCGGCGCATCCGTTGCGCCGAACGTGACGGTCTTCGCCTTGATCTGCTTGATGCCGCCGCCGGAGCCGATCGACTGATAATTGAGCCCATTGCCCGTCTCCTTTTTGTAGGCATCCGCCCATTTCGCATAGACGGGATACGGGAAGGTGGCGCCCGCGCCGGATATGTCGGCAGCCTGAACCGCGACGCCCGCAGATGCGACAGCCGCGACCAGCGCGGCGCGTAAGATCGTCTTCTTCATGAAGGCCTCTTCGAAGACTCGTGTGTGGGAAGCCGCCGGGGAGTTAAGGCGTGGCGGCTCAAGCAACCTATTGCCGGCAAGCAAGGCTTTTACGACACGCAGATGACACTTCGTTGACAGCGTAAGCTCTGGAAAAGCATCAGGATTCCTGACCCTGCGGTTCTCCTAGCGGCACGACCGCCGAAAAGGTGGCACCTTGGCCGGGCAACGAATCGATTGTCAGTCGTCCGCGATGTCGCGTGAGGATGTGCTTGACGATGGCAAGGCCCAGACCGGTGCCGCCTTTCGCGCGGCTCTCGCCGGTATCAACGCGATAGAAGCGTTCCGTCAGCCGCGGCAGATGTTCCGGCGCAATCCCTGGTCCGTGGTCGCGCACGATCAGAACACCGTCGCCACCGCGCTGGACGACGCTAACTTCGACCGGTTTGCCGGACGCGCCGTATTTGATTGCGTTCTCGATCAGGTTTTCGGCAACGCGAACGAGTTCGTCGCGGTCGCCGCGCACAAGGACCGGCTCTTCCGAGTTAAGTAGGACTTGCGTTTCGTTCTCGTCAGCCATGGTCGCGAGGGTATCGATGACGTGACTGGCGACCGATGAAAGATCGACAACGGTCGTCGGCTGCAAATGCGCGCTTTGCTCGATCCGCGACAGCGACAAGAGGTCATCGACGAGCCGCGACATGCGGCGCGCCTGCTCGCCCATGATCGCAAGAAAGCGCTCGCGCGCGACGGGATCATTGCGCGCCGGGCCCTGCAACGTTTCGACGAAGCCCAGAACCGAGGTCAGCGGCGTGCGCAATTCATGGCTGACATTGGTGACGAAATCGACGCGCATCCGCTCCGCGCGCCGGATTTCGCTCAAGTCACGCAGGGTCAGCATCACCATGCGCGGACCATCCGCGAACTCGATCGGCGCGATATGGACATCGAACAGGCGCTCGACCGGCACGCGCTCGAGCCACTGCACCTTTTGCGGCTTGCGGCGGGCAAAAGCGCGCGTGAGGGCGTCGAGAATGTCGGGCGAGCGTAAGCCGCGAACCAGGAGCTCGCCGGGGCGCAGCGAGGGCAGCAGCGAGGAGGCCGCGGGGTTGGCGGCGATCAGCCGAGAATCGCTGCCAACGATGAGGGCCGCTTCCGGAACCGCCCGAAGTAGCGCGTCGATGATTTCGATCGGGAGCTGATCGGGCATGTTCAGGCCCCCTCCCCCAGTCAGGCGCGACGGAGAGGGGCGTCCCCCCCAAATCCCGAGCCTTGCGTCCCCGGCCGGGAATAGCGATATCGGCGGCATCCGACTATCGATTGCGAGAGGAGAGTACAAGGTGGACGCGAACGTCGAAGCTTCCAAGCCGGAGACGCAGACCGACGGCCAGGCGCGCCAGCCGCAAGCCCATGAATTTCAGGCCGACGTGTCCCGGCTCCTGCACCTCATGGTGCATTCGGTCTATTCCGACCGCGACATCTTCTTGCGCGAGCTGATCTCGAATGGCGCGGACGCTTGCGAGAAACTGCGCCACGAGGCGCTGACCAATCCCGAGCTCCTCGCCGAGTCGCCTGCCTTCCAGATCACGCTCGGCCTCGACAAAGACAAGCGCCAGCTCACTGTCGAGGACAACGGCATCGGCATGTCGCGCGAGGAATTGTCGACCCAGCTCGGCACGATCGCGAGTTCGGGCACGCGGGCGTTCCTGGAGAAGCTCGGGGGCGACGACAAGTCCACCATCGCGGCCGACCTCATCGGCCAATTCGGCATCGGCTTTTATTCCGTCTTCATGGTGGCCGACCAAGTCGAGGTCGACACGCGGCGCGCCGGGACAGACGAGGCCTGGCGCTGGACCTCCGACGGCAAAGGCACCTACGCCATCGAGCCGCTGCCGATCGACCAGGCGCCGGCGCGCGGCACGCGCGTTCGTCTGCACCTCAACGAGAATGCGACCGACTATCTCCAGTCCTGGAAGGTCGAGAGCATCGTGCGCGAATATTCGAGCGGCATTGCCGTGCCGATCGCGCTGACCGAGGCGAAGGACAAGGACGCAAAGGAAGACGAGAACAAAGAGCCCAAACGCATCAGCGAGGGCAGCGCGCTGTGGGCGCGGCCGAGGGATAAGATCGAGACAAGCGAATATACCGAGTTCTATCGCAGCCTCGCCGGTCAATTCGACGAGCCGCTGGCGACCATCCATTGGCGCGCGGAAGGACGGCACGAATATACCGTGCTCGCCTTCATTCCGGGCTCGCGGCCGCTCGATCTGTTCGATCCCGCGCGCAAGGGCCGCAACAAGCTTTATGTCCGCCGCGTCCTCATTTCGCGCGACACCGATCTTCTGCCCGGCTGGCTGCGCTTCGTGCGGCTTGTCGTCGATTCCGCCGACCTGCCGCTCAACGTGTCGCGCGAGATGGTGCAGAAGAGCCCGGTTTTCGGCGCGATCGGCAAAGCGGTGACGAACCGCATCCTGCAGGAGATCACCAAGCTCGCCGAGAAGGAGCCGGAAAAATTCGCGAAGCTCTGGGACGCCTTCGGTCCGGTCCTCAAGGAAGGGCTCTACGAAGACCCCGAGCGGCGCGATCAGCTCTTTGAGATCGCGCGCTTTGCGACATCGACCGATGCCGAAGGCAAGCGCACGCTGAAGGACTATGTCGCGGCGCTGCGGCCGAACCAGACCGCGATCTTCTATCTCACTGGCGAAGACGCGAAGCGGCTTGCGTCGAGCCCGCAGCTCGAAGGTTTCCGTTCGCGCGGCATCGAGGTGCTGCTCCTCTCCGATCCCGTCGATACGTTCTGGGTCTCGACCGCCGTCGGCTATGACGGCAAGCCGTTCAAATCGGTGACGCAGGGCAGCGTCGACATTTCTTCCATTCCGTTTGCCGAAGGCGAGGAGGCGCCGGCTTCGAGCGACGTGAAACCCGAAGTCGCGACGCTGCTTGCACTTATGAAACAAACGATCGGCGATGTCGAAGATGTGCGCGCCTCGGAGCGCCTCTCCGACAGCCCGGTTTGTCTGATCGCGCCGGAGCATGGCCCGGATCGGCGGCTCGCCCGCATTCTCGCCGAGCATGGGCGGCTCGGCGACATGCCGAAGCCGGTGCTTGAAGTGAATCCGCGCCACGCGCTGATCGAAGCGCTCGCGCGTCACATCAACGATTCGGACAAGACCTGGCTCGAAGATACGTTCTGGCTGCTCTACGAAATGGCGCGCGTCAGCGACGGCGAAAGCCCGTCCGATCCCGCCGGATTTGCCGGGCGTCTGACGCGCGCGCTGACGAAACTTGCGGCGTAAATCGCGATCCATCGAGGTCTTGAAACAGGAAAGTCGTCTTCATGCCGTTCAAAGGCGTGAATAAAAGGAACAGTCCCGATGAGTAAGCTCGCGACCTGCTTGTGGTTCGACCACGGCGAGGCCCGAAAGGCAGCCGAATTCTATGCCGCTACATTTCCGGACACTCATGTGGGCTCGGCGCACGCTGCGGCGTCCGATTACCCTGGCGGTGCACAGGGGAACGAGCTCGTCGTCGAGTTTACGCTAATGGGCCAACAGTTTGTCGGCCTGAACGGCGGTCCGAACTTCTCGCCCAACGAAGCCGTAAGTTTCCAGGTGACGACCGACGATCAGGCGGAGACCGATCGTTACTGGGATGCGATCGTCGCGAATGGCGGCAAGGAAAGCCAGTGTGGCTGGTGCAAGGACCGCTGGGGCTTCTCCTGGCAAATCGTGCCGCGAGCCTTGATGGCTGCAATGAGCGATCCCGATCGCGCGGCCGCGAAACGTGCGATGGATGCCATGATGACGATGCGCAAGATTGATATCGCGGCGATCGAGGCCGCGCGGGGCGGTAGTCGAACGAGCGGGCGTCCATAGACGCTTGAGCCGGCCTCTTCGCCGCTTCATTCCGTAGAGTAATGGATTAAATAAGAATATTTACAGCATTAGGAATTATTGTAGTCTTGTATTGTGTAGCGCAACACGATACAGACCTCGCCGGCGTACACAGGGCCATGGGCACGCGCGGCGGATGCAAGCTGCCTCTGTCGTTTTGAGCCGCCACGCCAGACCGAAACCTAGCGCAGGTAAAGGCGCGCGTGGCGGTGCTTTTGCGTATGCGGTCTGACGGAGAGTTCAATGGCCATAGGCGGCGATGTCCCGCATCCGGGAATTCGGATCAGGGCTGAAGTTATTCCCGCGGGGATGTCGGTCACGAAAGCCGCTCAGCTGATGGGCGTCGGTCGGCCCGCCTTGTCAAATCTCCTTAACGGGAAAGCCTCGTTATCCGACGACATGGCAATGCGCCTGGAGAAGACGTTCAACAAGCCACTCAAGAACCTAATGGAGATGCAGGCCCGCTACGACGCGGATCAGGCCAAGCAGAAAGAAGCGCCCGTCCATACCAAGGCATATGTCCCGCCATTCTTAGGCATCAAAGCGAACCAGATCGAAGCGTGGATCGAGAAAAACATCTCCGCGCGAATACGACTATCGGTTTTTCTACGCACGCTGGTGCATTCAACCGGCGCTGGACTCGTGAAGGTGGATTTCCCCGGCAACGACGACGCCGAGCGTCCGGGTTGGGATGGTTTCGTGGAAGCAGAAGAGGCCACATCCTGGGTTCCTGCGGGGCGCTCCGGATGGGAATTCGGTGTGAGCGAGAACGTCAAGGCGAAGGCCGAGAAGGACTTCAAGAAGAGCCTAAAGGCGATTGCCGAGAAGGAACGCAAGGAAACGACGTTTGTTTTCGTGACGCCGCGCCGCTGGCCCGGCAGAGACGCTTGGGTCAAGGATGCAAATGCGCAGGGGCATTGGAAAGATGTTCGTGCCTATGACGCAAGTAATCTTGAACAGTGGGTCGAGCAGTCGCTTCCGGCGCAGGCATGGTTCGCGGGCGAAACCAACATTCCTGCGCAAGATGTTCGTTCGCTAGACAAGTGCTGGGCGGATTGGGCGAACGTCGCCACGCCATCGTTGACCGGTGCGCTGTTCAGTTCCGCAATTGAGGCGACGAAGCGCACAATGCTTTCGTATCTTTCGAATCCGTCCGATCGCCCCACCATCATCGCAGCAGATTCGACCGAGGAGGCACTCGCTTTCCTCGCGCAACTGCTTGGCGAGCGCGGCGGCGAAGATCTAATTGCTTACAGGGATCGTGTGCTCGTGTTCGACACGCCGGGTGTCCTGCCGCGGCTTGCTCAGGGTGCGCAGACCTTCATCCCGGTTGTGTTCACGCGCGAGGTCGAGCGTGAACTTGCACCGTATGCAAAGTCAATGCACGTCATTCTCGTTTACCCTCGCAACGCCACGAGGGGAGAACCGCAAATTGTGCTTGAACCGGCAAGCTACGAGACCTTCAACAAGGCGCTCGAAGAGATGGGCAAGGACCGGGACGAGATCGCACGCCTTGCCAAAGAGTCGGGCCGCTCACTGACGGTTCTGCGCCGGCGTCTGGCGACTGTTGATGCCGTGCGGACGCCACATTGGGCATCAGACCACAAAACAGCAATGAGCCTTGTGCCCTTCTTATTCGTCGGTGCGTGGCACAGCACGAACGACGCCGACCGTCTCGGATTATCTCTACTGGCTG
>JAXDNH010000232.1:0-12791 GCA_034669525.1 Methylobacteriaceae bacterium
GCGATCGGCGAAATCCCGGTCTGATGGCCATAGAGCAGCGGCTCGATCAGCTGACCGACGATCGGCTCGGTGATCGCGAACAGGGCCGCGACTTCGAGCATCATCGTCCAGCCGGGTGCGACCGCCGCGGCGAGGAGAATGGGGATCGCCGCGGCAATGAACGCGCCGACATAAGGCACGAATCGCATGAGTGCGGCGAGCGCGCCGCAGAGGAACGGGCTCGGCACGCCGATGAACCACAGCCCGATCCCGACGAAAACGCCGAACGTGGCATTCATGATCGTCTGGAAGAGGAAGTAGCGGCTGAGGCGCCGCGCCGCGTCGTTCATTGCGGAGGTCGTGCGCTGCAGGTCGCCCGAGCCGGCAAGCCGGATGAACCGGTCGCGCAGATCCTCGCGCTGGAACAGGATGAAGATGACAAAGACGAGGACGATACCGGCGGTCGCCAGCGGCTCCAGGATCGTGCCGGCGACGGTTTGCAGCCGCTCGAGCGAAAACGGATCGGACTGCGGGAGCACCTCGACGGGGACAGGCTGGGGTTTTTTCTGCGACAGGGCGGATTGAGGACCTGGAGAGCCTTCTGCCGGCTTTGCCCCACCAGGCGCGGGTTCGGTAATTTGCCCGCCGATATTCCGTAGAGACGCGGCGGCGCGTTCGAGCGAGCCACCGCCGCCGATGAGTTGCTTCAGCGAGGCGATCTTGCGGGTGATCGTCGTCTCGTAATTCGGCAGCTCTTTGGTCAGATCGGCGAATTGCTGCGCGACGATGGTGCCGAGGCCGCCGAGGATGGCGACGGCGAGCAGCACGACCAACCCGACCGACGGCACGCGCGGCACGCGCCAGCGGCGCAGCGCGCGCACGAGTGGCGCGAGCACAAAGCTCAGAAGAATCGCGATGGCGATCGGGATGAAGACGGCGCGCCCGACGTAGAGGGCCGTGATCACCAAGGCGAGGGTGATCAGCGTCGCGACCTTTTCCAGGAGTTCGGCCTGATCGATCCGGGCGGCGACGCGGGGCGGCGGGGGTTTTAGGAATTCGCTCATCTCACCCCTTGGCCGCAACGCCTCAATAACAGCCGCATGCTGCGCAGGTTCCCCTTGGGAGTACTGCACGGGTCTGGGAGTACTGCACGGGTCAATGCACGCTGATCTGGGGCGCTCGCCTCTTGGCCACTCGGGCCTCTGATCTATGTCCTGCGCCGGCAAGGATAGTGGAAAGACACCAGCCCTGACCAACGCCCAACAGCGTGCCGATCAATACCGCCGTGAGGCAATTCAATGCCGCGAGCAGGCCGAGCGATCGAACCGCGAAGAAGACAAGGCTTCGTGGCTGAAACTCGCTGCGCAATGGCAAGGGATGGCCGAGGAAGCCGATCCGTCCATCCGGTCAGGATTGCAACGGGGTTTAGAGGGGCCGGCTGAGAATAAGGTACCCTAGGCCGCATGCCGCTCTATTTTTTCGACATAACCGACACCGGCAAGACATGGCCCGACAGCGAGGGAACCGAGCTCGCAAGCCTTGAAGAGGCCCGCGAGGAAGCGCTGCGGACGCTCGGCGAGATCGTCAAAGACAAGCTGCCGGATGGCGACCACCGGAATTTTCTGATCGAGATTCGCGAGGGCGACGGCGCCCCCCTTTTAAGCGCTTCGTTGTCGCTTCGCGTTGCGCGAAAGATGCCGGGTTAACTAGGCCGGGATCGCCCTCACTCGGGAAACGACCTTGCCCGGTTCGTTGTGACCAGAAACGCTATAGCCCCGGTGGCGGTGGCCGCCCCCACGGCCGCCCAGAGGCGCTCCCCGCTCATGGAGGTATCACCTAGGATATTCAGTCCGGCGAGAACCCATGCCGACCCAAACAGCAAAAGAATAATTGCGGTAATGTTTGACAGAATCTTCATTTTGACTCCTGCAGTCGGCCACCATGGCCTTGACGCCGTCAAAAGTCCTGCTCCGTCAGAAGATAGGAGCCCTGTCTTCCGCGTTTATACGATTTCTCAGCTGCGTCATGAATGGTACTCCTGTGACCGTCGAAGGCTGCCAATAGTTCGCCCTCACTGACCGCCTTCGGGTGAAAGATGCGGAGCGCAGGCGCTTCAACAAAAAACGATGCTTCCATAGCGCCGTCATGCCCCCAAAACCGCACCGCGCGTCTGGTTAAATCGTAGCTGCGGCTTGGATTTGGAAAGCGCAACATCGGCCTACCCCCGCGCGCTCTTCAGGTGTGCAGCTGCAGCGGCCTTCTTGATTTCGTCCTCAGCCCACATGAGAATGAGTTCATGTCGGATTTGACGCGTGGAGGGAAGAGGGATTCGCTTTCCAAATCGATGCGTGATCGGCATGTCGTAAACTCCCGGGTGGCTGAAGCTAAACTAATTCTCCGACATTCAAGGATTTGATGCGATTGTGCAATCTCGCCGTTGTGATCCGCCATGAGGCGGATCACTTGATAAAGGCCATTCGCGCTCGCGTCGCGCTTCGAAACTCTTAACTCGTAGTAGGCGGACGAGTTGACGCGGCCGATATGTTTCAGACATTGTTTTCTTACGCCTCCGAGCGACACGAGTCGGAGGCAGCATAGGCATCGCCTGAAGGCTGACGGGCGCAGCGTTACACCCTCAACATGGGAGTGACGGCCATGAATAACAATGCCGCGAAGCGCTTAGGTCACAAAATGGAGACCACAAGAGAATTCTCTGGACTATCTCGTGCATGAAGCGCCCCGTGCCCTGTAGAATCGCTGTCGCGCGGTTTGCCTCCAGAGGCGCAAAATCTGTGAGGCGGGCATCTGCCGCACAGTGGACCGCCATCATCGCCCAAAGCGCCCGTGCCCGATTTGCGCCCCCAAGGAGGGGTGGCGCCAGGTTCCTCAAAATAGTATAGGCCCGACATGATTGGCCCATTCGTTCAGCAGCAGATTGATCCTCTTCACACGGAGATTGCCGAAGTCGAGCGGCTCATCGGTATCCAAGATGATTTGACTATCGCCGGCCTGTGCAAGGGGATCGACACCACGGAGGCTCAGAACAGGTCCCTGCAGATGCGCGGCCTCCTTGAAGGAATGAGGACACGCAGCCGGAAGAAAGCGGGCGGACAGCGATAACGGAGGCTGCGTATCTATCTGCCCGTAACAGAGGACGGCGAGGTCGTGGACAGTAAAGTTTTTGAATTCGGACTCGCCGGTCGTATCGCAGGCGCCCGTTAGCTCGCTATTTTCTCCCAAGCTTAGGTTTAGGTTATGTGCCGAATGTTACCGGGCAACGTGAAGGCGCTTGCTATTCGGAAAGATTGGGCGCGAGGGTTGAAAACGGATCTACACAATGCCGTGGGTCCGAACGTTCCACTTGCCGCAAGGTGGTCGGGGAGCGAGTTAATCCTCGTGACGCCGATCCCGATCTTCGCCCTCGATGAAGACGGTCGGCGTTAGCGTGCCAAATATGAGTGCTTGAAGACTCAACCATCGTTCATGGCACATAATTCCATGACGTGCTGTCTCCTTCGTGCGTCTCGCCAAGAGCGGCATATTTCCGCGTCTGATAGGAAAAAACAATGTCCCAATCTGCACACACCGAAGCCGCTCAACATCAAAGCAACAACGAGCAGCGGGAAACTGTACGCGATCCCTTGGAATCCGGCTTGAATAGCGCGATGGCGACTTTCCAGCGCATGAGCGAGCAGTTCTCGAAAATGTGGGGCTTTACCAGTCCCCACGCGGAAGAAATGACGCGTCGGTCGTCGCAGAACATCGAGGCCGTTTCGCAGGCCGGTACGATCTTGACCAAAGGGGCTCAAGAGGTGTCCCGCCAATGGTTCGACCTGATTCAGGAGCGCTTGGTGAAGAACCTCGATGCGATGAACAAGCTCGCCGGCTGCCGCTCGCTTCAGGACCTTGTCACAGTCCAGACTGAAATCGCGCGCGATCGGTTCGGGCAAGCGGTTGAAAGCAGCCGTCGCATTGCGGAGATTTCGGTGCGTGTGACTGACGAGGCGGCCCGAGTCATTCAGTCCCAGGCAGGACGCAACGCGGGCGAGTTGGACAAAAAGGTCATCCCCGTACGTCGCGTGGCATAGGCCCGCGCTGCTAAACTCGGTTCAATGCTTCTCGAATCGGTGCTCAAACCTGACGAGGTCCGCGGCGACGCGGCCCTGCCGCAGGTCGCCGACGTCCTCGTGCCGGTCGCGCTCGACAACGCCTATTCCTATCGCGTGCCGGCGGGCCTCGAGGTCGCGGCAGGCGATTTCGTCACCGTGCCGCTCGGCACGCGCGAGACGACCGGCATTGTCTGGTCGGTGCACGGCTCCGCGAGCGGCGGCAATCTGAAAGAAATCGCGGCGCGGCGCGACCTGCCGCGGCTCGATGAAAAGCTCCTGCGCTTCATCGATTGGATCGCCCGCTACACGCTGGCGCCGCGCGGCATGGTGTTGCGCATGGTCGCGCGCATCCCGGATACGGATGAGGGCGGGGCGCCGCGGGTCGGCGTGCGCTTGGCCGGGACCCCACGCGAAGGCGAGCGGTTGCGCATCACGCCGGCGCGGGCGCGCGTCTTGAAGGCAGCCGAAGGCGGGCTCTCCTTCCGCAAATCGGCGCTGGCGGAGGCTGCTGCCTGCTCGAGCGGCGTCATCGACGGCCTCGTCGACGAAGGCGCGCTGGAGACCGTGCTGATGGCGCCCGAGCCCGTCGCGCTGCCGCCCGACATCGCCTTTGCCGAACCGCTGCTCGATCCCGAGCAGGCCGATGCCGCGGATGCGCTCCGCGCCACGATCGCGCGCGGCGGCTTTTCCACGACGCTGCTCGAAGGCGTCACCGGCTCGGGCAAGACCGAGGTCTATTTCGAGGCGGTCGCGGCGGCGCTGGCGACCGGCGGCCAGGTGCTGATCCTGATGCCGGAAATCGCGCTGACCGGGCAGTTCCTCGACCGCTTCTTCCGCCGCTTCGGCGTGCGCCCGGCGGAATGGCATTCCGGCGTCGCGAGCCGCCGGCGGGCGCGCATCTGGTCGGGCGTCGCGTCGAGCGAGGTGCGGGTCGTCGCCGGCGCCCGCTCGGCTTTGTTCCTGCCGTTCGAGCGGCTGCGGCTCATAATCGTCGATGAGGAGCACGAGCCCGCCTACAAGCAGGAGGACGGCGTTACCTACCACGCCCGCGACATGGCGGTGGTGCGCGGCCGGATCGAAGGCGCGGCGATCGTGCTCGCCTCGGCGACGCCGTCGATCGAGACGCGGGTGAACGCCGCGCAGGGCCGCTACGGCCATGTCGCGCTGACGAGCCGGCACGCCGGCCGCGCGCTGCCTGACCTTGCCGCGATCGATCTTCGCCGCGATGGGCCGCCGCGCGGCCGCTGGATCTCGCCGAGCTTACGCGAGGCCGTCGCTGAGACGATCGGGCGCGGCGAGCAGGCGCTGCTCTTTCTGAACCGCCGCGGCTACGCGCCGCTGACGGTGTGCCGCGCCTGCGGGCACCGCCATCAATGCCCGCATTGCACGGCATGGCTCGTCGAGCATCGCTTCCGCCGGGCGCTGATCTGCCACCAATGCGGCCACATCGAGCGGCGGCCGGACATCTGCGTCGAGTGCGAGACGAGCGATTCGCTCGCCGCCTGCGGTCCCGGCGTGGAGCGCCTCGCCGAAGAGGTGGCGCTGACCTTTCCCGATGCGCGGACGCTGGTTCTGTCGTCGGATTTCCCCGGCGGGACCGAGCGGCTGCGGCGCGAGATCGACGCCATTGCGCGGCGCGAGTTCGACATCGTCATCGGCACGCAGCTCGTCGCCAAGGGGCACAATTTTCCGTCCCTGACGCTGGTCGGCTTGATCGATGCCGATCTTGGCCTGTCGAGCGGCGATCCGCGCGCCGCGGAGCGAACGTTCCAGCTGCTCAATCAGGTGACGGGGCGCGCCGGCCGCGGCGACCGGCCGGGGCGCGGCCTGGTGCAGACATATCAACCCGAGCACCCGGTGATGAAGTCGCTGCTTTCGGGCGACGCCGCCCGCTTCTATGCCGAGGAAACCGAGGTGCGGCTGAGAGCCGGGCTGCCGCCGTTCGGCCGGCTGGCGGCGCTGATTATATCCGGCGCGGATCGGCTGGCGACGGAAGCGCATGCCCGGGCGCTGGTGCGCGCCGCCTATTCCCTACCGTCGGAGGAGGGGTTTGCCGTCGCGCCTGTCGGCGGCCTGCCGGATACGCAGGATATATTGGTGCTTGGGCCGGCCGAAGCGCCAATCGCCATGGTGCGCGGGCGCTATCGCTTCCGGGTGCTGGTTAAGGCGCCGAAGCGCCTGGACATCCAGGCTTTCCTGCGCCGCATTCTGGCGGACGGGCCCACCCCGCGCGGCGGCATACGGGTCGACGTCGACGTCGACCCGCAGAGCTTTCTGTAGCCTTAGTAGACCATGACGACCGGCGTGCCGACGCTGACGCGGGAATAGAGGTCCCGCACGTCTTCGTTCAGCATGCGAATGCAGCCATAGGAGGCGGAGGTGCCGACGGAGGCGCGCATCTTGTTGGTGGTGCCGTGGATGGCGATCTCGTCGCGGTCGAGGGTAAGCGCGGCAACACCCATCGGGTTGCCGGGCGAGCCGCCGCGGATGAGATTGGGCAGCTCCGGGTGGTCGCGCTTGACGACCGGCGGCGGCACCCAATCGGGGTTGAGGTACTTGCCGTTGACCCTAGCACTGCCCTGCCATTCCTTGCCGCGCTTGGCGACCGCAACGGGGTAGCGGATCGCGGTGCCGTCGCCGAGAGTGTAGTAGAGCTTCTTCTCGCTGGCGCGGATGACGATGGTGCCGGCCGGGTAGTCCTGCGCGCCGCGCAGGACGACGCGGGCCTCCGAGGCCGAGGCGCTCGAAGACACGAGGGACAAGGCTGCGCCGACCGCAGCGAAGGCGACAGCCGCGTGAAGACGAAGATTGCTGATCATGGGGTGAAATCCGAACTCCGGTGATACGGGTTTCCAGCTTGGCCGGACGTCCGTTAACCCTTACCGAAAGTCACGATTCCGCCGAAGAGTATTCGTTGTCGCAGTTAAGCTTTAACCGTAAGATTTTATTACCTGTTGCAAGGACACAACGGTTAAGCTGTCATTTGACTGGCGCAAAAATGCCGATGTTCGGCCACGGAGACGAGTTGCCGAAGGAGCTCTCGTCTTGAGGCTTGGCGTATTGATCAACTACTCGTGAACGAAAGAGCGGCACCCCATTGCCGCGTGCGCGAAACTACTCTCCTTACTGCCAGTTCATTGCAGGGGCCCTCAGACACTTCAGGAGAGTAAGGTGATGACAGGAAAGCTGAGGAAAGTTGGAATTGCCGCCATCGCAGCGCTGACATTCGGCGGCGCGATCGCGGCGGCCTCGACTGAGGCTCTGGCCTTCAAAGGCGGCTTCGGCGGTGGTGGCTTTGGCGGCATGCGCGCCGGCGGGTTCGGCGGCGGGTTTGGTGGTATGCGGGCCGGCGGCGTCGGCGGGGGCGGTCCAATGTTTACCGGGCGCAGTGTTGCGGCAGGGCCCGGCTTTGCTACGCGCGGCTTTGCCAGGCCAGGCTTCGCGGGCGTTCGCCCCGGCTTCGCCGGACGTAATTTCGCCTTCCATCGTGGGTTCCGCCATCGCGGTTTCGGATTCGGACTCGCGGCGGCGGGCCTAGTGGGGGCGGCAGCCTATGGCTATGGCTATCCCTACTATTACGGCTGCGATCCCTACGACGACTATTACGGTTACGGCGGGTATTCGTGCGGCTATCCGTATTACCCGTACTAACGTGATCAAGAGGTCCGGCGCGAGGCGGACCTCTTATCCTATTGCGGCTGTCTGAGCGCGACCATCGCCTTCACCGCATTGGTCGCGGCAGCCTCCTTTTCGACGCGATCCAGTTCCGCCTTTACGAAGGGGTGCAGCGTCGCGTTCGCCATGAGCGACCAGATCGCCGAGGCGGCGAAGACGATCTTCTGCGCCATCTCGGTCGAATAGCGCTCGCCGATCCCGCGCAGCGAATCCGGCTTGGTGCTGCGGCGCGCCTGGATCACCCGCACGATGTCGCCGAACTCCACTTTGGGATCGTTGGCGACTTTGGCGTAAAAATCGTAGATTTTACGCACGTAGGTCGGGTCGCCGGTCGAGAACGCCGCGCCCCACAACGTATCGAGATCGCTCGGATTCTCCGGCACGAGCTCGGCGAGCGGCTTGATCGCGGCGAGCTTCGCCACCTCCGCGTCGTCCCAATGCCATTTGCCCGCGGCGCGCCGCGCGGCCGCGTCGTTGCCTGCCGCTTCGAGCGAAATCAGGACCACCGTCTGGCCTTTCCGCTCGAACGGATGGCTCACGACGCGCTCGACCTCTTTCGGGTTCTTCTCGAAATACGCGGCAAGGAAACCGATCATCGGCGGCAGCGCCGGCGGCTGGTCGGTCGAGGCCAAATGCTCCCAGCGCGCGACGAGATCGCCGACATCCGGCTTTTTCGCGGTTTTGTAGAACGTGTTCAGCGCATTGCTGACCGCCGCCCCCTCAGCCGCATTGTCGGTCTTCTGCGCAGCCGCCGGCGCCGCGGAACAAGCGATCGCGAGAGCGAAGACAAGGCGCGGTCCTCGCGCGCGATCGGTCAATCTCATGCCGCGTTCCGGTTCTTGATGAGATCGTCAACGACCGTCGGATCGGCGAGCGTCGATGTATCGCCGAGGGCGCCGAATTCGTTCTCGGCGATCTTGCGCAGGATGCGGCGCATGATCTTGCCCGAGCGCGTCTTCGGCAGGCCGGGCGCGAACTGAATGACATCGGGCGAGGCGATGGGACCAATCTCCTTACGGACCCAGGCGACGAGTTCCTTGCGCAGCGCATCCGACGGCGCCTCGCCGGACATGAGAGTCACATAGGCATAGATGCCCTGGCCCTTGATGTCGTGCGGAAAGCCGACGACGGCGGCCTCCGACACTTTTATGTGCGCGACGAGCGCGCTCTCGACTTCCGCCGTGCCCATGCGGTGGCCGGAGACATTGATCACGTCGTCGACGCGACCGGTGATCCAGTAATAGCCATCCTTGTCGCGGCGGCAGCCGTCGCCGGTGAAATATTTGCCTTTGTAGGCCGAGAAATAGGTCTGCACGAAGCGCTCGTGATCGCCATAGACCGTGCGCATCTGCCCCGGCCACGAATCGGCGATGCAGAGATTGCCTTCGCAAGCCCCTTCCAAAACCTTGCCGTCTGCGTCGACGATTTCAGGCTTCACGCCGAAGAACGGCTTTGTCGCCGATCCCGCTTTCTGCGCGATCGCTCCCGGCAGCGGCGTGATCATGATGCCGCCGGTCTCCGTCTGCCACCAGGTATCGACGATCGGGCAGCGGCTGTCGCCGACGACGCGATAGTACCATTCCCACGCTTCCGGGTTGATCGGCTCGCCGACCGAACCCAAAAGCCGCAGCGATTTGCGGCTCGTTTTTTTCACGGGGGCTTCGCCGGCGCCCATCAACGAGCGGATCGCCGTCGGCGCGGTATAGAAGATGTTGACCTTGTGCTTGTCGACGACCTCCCAGAAGCGCGAGATCGAGGGGTAATTCGGGATACCTTCGAACATCAGCGTCGTCGCGCCGTTGGCGAGCGGGCCATAGACGATGTAGCTGTGGCCGGTCACCCAGCCGACATCGGCCGTGCACCAATAGATGTCGCCGTCGTGATAGTCGAAGACATATTGATGCGTCATTGCGGCATAGACGAGATAACCGCCGGTCGTGTGCACGACGCCCTTCGGCGCGCCGGTCGAGCCTGACGTGTAGAGGACGAAAAGCGGGTCTTCCGCTGACATTTCTTCGCACGGACATTCGTGCGTGAGCATGCTGGCGGCGTCGTGATAATAGACGTCGCGCGCCGGATCCATGTCGACGGCACCACCTGTGCGGCGCACGACAATGACCTGCTCCACGACATCACCGGCCTTTGCGATTGCCGCATCGACATTGGCCTTCAATGGCACTTTGCGGCCGCCGCGTAGGCCCTCGTCCGCGGTGATGACGACGCGCGACTTGCAGCCTTCAATGCGGCTTGCCAGCGAATCCGGCGAAAAGCCGCCGAACACGACCGAATGCACCGCGCCGATGCGTGCACAGGCGAGCA
This sequence comes from Methylobacteriaceae bacterium, assembly GCA_034669525.1. GTDB lineage: Bacteria > Pseudomonadota > Alphaproteobacteria > Rhizobiales > Beijerinckiaceae > JAFASC01. The sequence goes on from JAXDNH010000232.1 coordinate 10,083, forward strand.
TGGCGTATGCGGCTTCCGGGATCATCGGCATATAAATCGTGACGGTATCGCCCTTGCCGATATTGCGGTTGCGCAAAATGTTGGCGAAGCGGCAGACCTCGTCGTGCAGTTCGCGATAGGTGATCTTGCGCGATTGCGAGGGATCGTCGCCTTCCCAGATGATCGCGGTCTGATTGCCGCGTTTGTCGAGATGGCGGTCGATGCAATTATAGGCGACGTTCGTCGTGCCGTCCTCGAACCATTTGATCGAGACGTTGCCCGGCCCAAAGCTCGTATTCTTCACCTTGTGGAACGGCTTCATCCAATGGATGCGCTTGCCGTGCTCGGCCCAGAACGCGTTCGGGTCGGCGATCGAGCGGCGATACCAGTCCTCGTACTTCGCCTCATCGATATAGGCGCGCTGTTTCCAGTCCGCGCTGACCTCGTGGATGTGTTCCTCCATGCGTTCCTCCGGGGTACCTTTTCTGCCCTACGCGGCCCATTCGCCGACGGCTTTATTCCAGGGGATTATGTAACACGAAAAGCCGGGCGCAAGGCGATTTGCCTCGTCACTTTGGGCGGAGGGTGGTGTCCGGGACGGCGCTTAAGCGCCCGATTTCTGCCGCCCTTCGAAGACTATTCCGCGGTCCAGCCGCCGTCGACGACGAGCGAGCTTCCCGTCATCATCAAGGCCGCGTCTGAAGCCAGAAAAACGATCGCGCCCATGAGGTCTTCGAGCTGAGCGACACGACCGAGCTTGATCTTGCCGAGGACGAAATTGCGGAACTCCGGGTTTTCGAAATACGGCTTGGTCATCGCGGTCTCGACAAAGGTCGGCGCGAGCGAATTGACGCGAATATTATGCGGCGCGAGTTCGAGCGCCATCGCTTTCGTCATTCCCTCGAGCGCGTGCTTGCTCGCGCAATAGACGCTGCGGCGCGGACTGCCGACATGCCCCATCTGCGACGAAATCTGGATGATCGATCCGGGGCGGCCGGCGGCGATCAGGCGGCGTGCCACCGCTTGCGCTGTGAAAAACGCCGCGCGCACGTTGATATCGAAGATGAGGTCGAAATCCTCGCTCGTCACCTCGACAAATGGCGCCGGCCGGTTGGTTCCGGCATTGTTGACGAGAATGTCGAAGGGTTCGTTGTCGGAAATGAACGCATCGACGTCCGTGAGCTTGGTGACATCGAGCACGTGCGCCTCGGCGTCCCCGCCACGATCACGAATGGCGGACGCGGCTGCATCGATCTCATCGTTGGTGCGCGCGCAGAGCGTGACATAAGCGCCGGCTTCAGCGAGCGCGGACGCCGCGGCAAGACCGATGCCGCGGCCGGCGCCGGTGACGAGTGCGCGTTTCCCCTTGAGTCCGAATGACGGGGTCTTCGGAAGCATCACTCCGCGGCCGTTGCGTAGGCGATGTTGCGCCCGCCGTAACGCCGCACGCGGACATTTGCCTGCTCCGCATGTCCAAGGAAGCCTTCGAGCACACACAGCCGCGAGCAATATTCGCCGACAAGCGCCGAGGCTTCGTCGGTGAGGACCTTCTGGTAGGTGCAGGTCTTTAAAAATTTGCCGACCCACAAGCCGCCGGTATAGCGGGCCGCTTTCTTGGTCGGCAATGTATGATTAGTGCCGATCACCTTGTCGCCGTAAGCGACGTTGGTGCGCGGACCTAAGAACAGCGCGCCGTAATTAGTCATCCTGTCGAGGAAATAGTCGGGATCGCGCGTCATCACCTGCACGTGTTCCGATCCAATGCGATCGGCTTCCGCGACCATCTCGTCATAGCTGTCGCAGACGATCACCTCACCATAATCATTCCACGCCTGACGCGCCGTCGCCGCGGTCGGCAGGATTGAGAGAAGGCGCTCGACTTCGCCCATCGTTTCGCGCGCGAGTTTTTCCGAACTGGTGAGGAGAATAGCGGGTGATGTCGGCCCGTGCTCGGCCTGGCCCAAAAGATCGGTCGCGCAGATCTCCGCATCGACGCTGTCATCGGCGATGATCAGCGTCTCGGTCGGGCCGGCCAGAAGATCGATGCCGACACGGCCGAAGAGCTGGCGCTTTGCCTCGGCGACATAGGCGTTGCCCGGTCCGACGATCATGTCGACCGGAGAAATCGTGTCGGTGCCGAGCGCCATCGCCGCGATCGCCTGCACGCCGCCGAGGACATAGATTTCGTCGGCGCCGCCGAAATGCATCGCCGCGACGATCGCCGGATGCGGGCCGCCCTGGTGCGGCGGCGCGCAGGCGATGATGCGCTTCACGCCGGCGACGCGCGCGGTGACGACCGACATATGCGCGGAGGCGACCATGGGATAGCGGCCGCCCGGGACATAGCAGCCGATGGCGTTTACCGGGATGTGCTTGTGGCCGAGGATCACGCCGGGCAGCGTCTCAACCTCCAGGTCCTGCAGGGTGGCAGCCTGTTTCTCCGCGAAATTGCGCACCTGCGCCTGCGCGAACTTGATGTCTTCGACATCGCGGCGGGGGAGCTCGGCGATGGCGCCTTCGATTTCGTGCGGCGAGAGCCGGAAATCCTTAGGACTCCAATTATCGAATTTCTTCGAGAGATCGCGAAGAGCTTGGTCCCCGCGCGCTTCTATGTCGGCGAGGATGCTTTCGACTGTTTGGCGGACATTGGCGTCCGCCTCCTTGATTGCGGTGACGTCGAGCCCGCGTTTCAGATAGCGGCTCATTTTAGGTCCTCCTTGCCCTTCCCGA
>JAXDNH010000233.1:0-12846 GCA_034669525.1 Methylobacteriaceae bacterium
ATACCGTAACAGCCGGGGCGCAGGACACGTCGAATATCACGGCGCTGGCGGATGGCGGTTTTCTCGTCACCTATGACGGCGTCGATACAGTCGACGGTTCGAACGCCGTTTTTGCGCAGCGTTTCAGCTCGACCGGCGCGCGGCTCGGCAGCGAGTTCGAGATCAATCAGACGATCTTCGGATCGCAGGCGATCCACAGCGGGCACGATCAGAACCCTGTCGACGCCCTCCAGTTTATTCAGGGCGTCAACACGCTGAGCGCCGTCGCCACATGGGACGGCGCCGGCAACGGAACGGATACGACAACCGGCATCTACGCGCGCGAATTCATCATGCACAGTGCGCCGTCGGGGGCCGACCGAACGGACACCATTCTTGAAGATAATGTCTACACATTCACGGTCGCCGATTTCAGCACCGGATTTGCCGACAGCCCGTTCGACACGCCCGCCGACACGTTCGCCGGCATCGTCGTCTCAACGCTGCCGACAGGCGGCACGCTGCGGCTGAGCGGTGTCGCGGTTAGCGCAGGGCAATCGATCACGTCCGCCCAGATCCCGAATCTGACGTTCACGCCGACATTGAACCTCAACGGCACGAGCGCCGCCTCCTTCACGTTTGCGGTGGTCGATAGCGGCGGCACCGCGACCGGCAGCGTCGACACCGACCCGACGCCGAGCACGTTCACTTTCAACATCACGGCGGTGAACGACGCGCCGCAGGGCACGAACGGCAGCAGCACCTTCCTTGAAGACAGCAGCGGTCACACTTTCGCGGCAAGCGATTTCGGCTTCAGCGATCCCGCCGATGCCAATTCGCCGAGCACGAGCGGCGCCAACAATTTCCAGAACGTGATCATCACGACGCTGCCGAGCGCCGGCAGCCTGACCCTGGGCGGCGTCGCGGTCACCGCGGGCGAGACGATCAGCATCGCGTCAATCACCAGCGGCTCGCTGCACTTCACGCCGGCGGCGAACCAGAACGGCACCGCGAGCTTCACCTTCCAGGTCCAAGACGACGGCGGCACCGCCAATGGCGGCGCCGATACCGATCCGACGCCGAACACGTTCACTCTCAACATCACCGCGGTCAACGACGCGCCGGCGGGTACAGACGCGACGCGCACCATCCTCGAAGATAATACATTCACGTTCGCGGCGACCGATTTCGGCTTCACCGATCCGCTGGATGCTAATGCGCCGAGTACAAGCGGCGCGAATGCTTTCCAATCGGTGGTGATCACGACGCTGCCAACGGCAGGCACGCTGACGCTGAGCGGCAATCCCGTGACCGCGGGGGACGAAATTACGGTCGCCAATATTCCGAACCTGCTGTTCACGCCAGCTACAAACGCCAACGGCACCGGCTATTCGTCTTTCACATTCCAGGTGCGCGACAACGGCGGCGTGTTGAACAGCGGCGTCGATCTCGATCAGTCGGCGAACAATTTCACGTTCAACGTCACTGCGGTCAACGACGCGCCGAACCTGCAGCCCGACTCGACGAGCGCGGTCTCCTACACCGAGAACGCCGCGCCGACGGCTTTGTTTGCCGGCGAGGCGGTGGATTCGCCGCTGCCCGACGTCGATCAATCGGCAAACTATGCCGGCGGCAGCATCGACCTGAATATCAGCGGCGGCGCGGTCACGGGCGACCGCCTGTCGCTGACCGGATCGCGGTTCGTCATCGACGCTAGCAACAACGTTGAAGACACTGCCAACGCCAATGCCGTTGTCGGCAACATCGGGGCGACGAACGGCACGACCCACGTCACGATTTCGTCGCTGACGACGGCGGCGACGCCGAGCGTCGTCGATGCGCTGATCGAATCGTTCGGCTTTGACAGCACATCGGACGATCCGCACAGCGGCATCCGCCAGGTCACGCTGACCTTCAACGATGGCGGCAATACGGGCAGCGGCGGTGCGCTGACCGATGCCGTCACGCAGAACGTGAACGTCTTCGCGGTCAACGATCCGCCGACGCTGTCGGCGACGACCACGGCTGCGACCTATACCGAGGACGCCGCCGCCGTCTCCCTGTTCTCCGGCGCCAACGCATCGACGATCGAGTCCGGGCAGAGGATCCAGGTGGTCACGCTCACGGTGAGCAATGTCACGGACACGGACGAGATCCTGAACATCGACGGCAGCGATGTTGCGCTGACCGACGGAAACAGTGTGACGACGGGCTTGCCGAATTTCGTCGCCGTCAACGTCGCAACGTCCGGCACAAATGCGACGGTTACTCTGTCCAATCCTGCCGGCTGGTCTGCCGCGGCGACCGACGGCATCCTCAACGGAATCACCTATCGCGACTCGTCGCAGAATCCGGTCGGCGGCACGCGCACAATCACCATCACCTCGCTGATGGATAATGGCGGCGGAGCCGACACGACGAACCCGAACGTCGCCTCGACCGTCAACGTCGTACCGGTGAACGACGTCCCGGTCGTCTCGCCGTCGGGCACCACGCCGACCTATACGGAATTGCAGGCAGGCGTCGCCGTCGATTCGACGATCGCCGTCAGCGACGTCGACAGCGCCAATCTTGTCGGCGCGACGGTCGCCATTTCCAACGCCGTCTCCGGCGACGAGCTGCGGATCGGCGGACTGAGCAGCGGCACGATCAATAACGGTGTAAACGGACAGATTATCTATTCGTTCTCGGGCTCGACGCTGACGCTGAGCGGCACCGACACGGTCGCCGACTATCAGAGCGCGCTTCGCTCGGTGACGTTCGATTCGACCAGCCAGGATCCGACGCTCGGCCCCAATACGTCACGCACGATCAATTGGCAGGTCGACGACGGCGGCACGCCGCTGCATGCGAGCGCGGTGGCGAATTCGAGCGTCACGGTGACGGCAGTCAACGACGCGCCGACGGCGAGCGGGCCGGCGTCTTATTCCGGCTCGCCGAACGTGGCGGTCACGATCAACGGCCTCAGCTTCGGCGATGTCGATTCGGAAGGCGCCAGTGAAGTTGTGACCTTCACGGTCGCCGGCGGCACGCTTAGCGCTTCATCGGGAGGCGGCGTCACCATTGGCGGAACTGCGACAGCACTGACCGCGACCGGCACGATCGCGGACCTGAACACCCGTTTCGGTACCAGCACAACTAATCTGACGTTCACGGGTCCAACAAGCCAGACGCTCGGAATCGATCTCAACGACGGAGGCCATACCGGATCAGGCCCCGTCGGCGGCCGTGATGGCACCACCTCCGCGCAGATTGTTCTCGATCAGGCACCGGTCGTCGATCTGAACGGCACGGCCACCGCAGGCTTTGGTACGACGCTTGGTTACACGGAGAACGATCTTGCCACTGCCGTTGCGCCCGCAGGCGTAACGACCGACGCAGATTCGGCCGACTTCAACGGCGGCTCGCTCACGGTTCACTTCAGCGCCAATGGCGCGGCCGAAGATCAGCTCTCGGTCCTCACCGACGGCACGGTCAGTGTTGCGGCTGGCGTCGTCAGCGTCGGCGGAAACGCGATCGGCACGGTCGGGGGCGGCAGCAACGGCGCCGACCTGGTCGTCAGCTTCAACAATACCGGCAACGCCACAGCCGCGAGTGTCTCGACCCTGATCGAGCATATCGCTTACGCGAACAATTCCGAGAATCCGTCGACGCTTGCGCGTACGCTGACATTCAGTGTCAATGACGGTGACGGCGCGGCCGGCAGCGCCGACGCAACGATCAACATAACCGCGGTCAATGACGCGCCGGCGATCGGCGGCGTCACCGGCGTCGACACGGCCTATACCGAGCAGGCATCGGCGGTGACCGTCGACAGCGGGATCACCGTCAGCGACGTCGACAGCGCGAACCTCGCCGGCGCGACGGTGTCGATCACCGGCGGCCTGCAGGCCGGCGACACGCTGCATTTCACCAACCAGAACGGCATCAGTTTCGTCAGTTATACGGCGGGCGTGCTGACGCTGTCCGGCACTTCGAGCGCCGCAAATTACCAGACGGCGCTGCGGTCGGTCACGTTCGACAACGCGACCAACGACGACCCGACCGCCACGAGTGCGACCCGCACCATCACCTGGCAGGTCAACGACGGCTCGGCCAGCAACAATCTCAGCAACGCACCGACGAGCGCGATTACGATCACGCCGGTCAACGACGCGCCTGTGGTCGGCGGCGTCACGGGGGTTAATACCGCCTATACCGAGCAGGCGTCGGCCGTGGCCGTCGATAGCGGTGTGACGGTCAGCGACGCGGACAGCGCGAACCTTGCGGGCGCGACCGTATCGATCACGGGTGGCTTGCAAGCCGGCGACACGCTGCATTTCACTGACCAGAACGGCATCAGCTTAGTAAGTTATACGGGCGGCGTGCTGACGCTGTCCGGCAGTTCAAGCGTCGCAAATTATCAAGCCGCACTCGAGTCGGTCACGTTCGACAATACGACAAACGACGATCCGACAAATGGCGGCGCGAACACGACCCGCACCGTGACTTGGCAGGTCGATGACGGCTCCGGCGCCGGCAACCAGAATCTCAGCAACGCGCCGACGAGCACCATCACGATCACAGCGGTCGATGACGGGCCGGCGAATACAGTACCGGTCGCGCAAAGCGTCAACGAAGATACCAGCCTCGTATTCAGCAGCGCCAACAGCAACGCGATCTCGACCGCCGATCCGGACAACGCGAGCGGGACCGAGCAGATCACGCTGTCGGTGGGCCAGGGCGCCCTCACGCTATCGCAGACGACCGGCCTCGCCTTCACGACGGGCGATGGGACTGCCGACGCAACGATGACGTTCACGGGCACTGTTGCCAACGTCAACGCGGCGCTGAACGGTCTGTCGTATCTGGGCAACTCCAATTATAACGGCCCGGATTCGCTCAGCATCCAGACCAGCGATCAGGGGAATACCGGTTCGGGAGGGCCGCTTACCGATCAAGACAGCGTCGCGATCACGGTGAATGCGGTGGACGACGTGCCGGTCCTGAGTGGTCTCGGCGACAACCCGGCCTTTGTCGAGAACGGCTCGCCGGTCGTATTGGATACCAACAATAACGCGTCGGTCAGCGACGTGGAGCTGGACGCCTCTCCGAACCACTACGCCGGTTCGACGCTGACCTTGGCGCGCCAGGGCGGCGCCAATCCGGACGACGTGTTCGGCAGCGTCGGCTCGCTCGACCTCACCGATGTCGGCGGCAATGGCGAGAACGTTTCGCTCGACGGTGGCGCGCACTTCATTGGCACGTTCACGCAGCCGGGCGACGGGTCGATCTCATTCGCGTTCAACGCCAACGCGACCGCCGCTGATGTCGATTCGGTGATGCGCCAGATCACCTACCAGAACACGAGCGACAATCCGCCGGCATCGGCGCCGATCGACTTCACGTTCAACGACGGCAACGGTCAACCGGGCGGCCAGGATCAGGGCCTCGGGGCGGGAAGCACAACCCAAACCATCACGGTCCAGATCACGCAGGTCGACGATGCCCCGGTGCTCTCGAACGTCGCGATCAGTGCAGCTTACTCCCCGGGAAGCGCAGGCGCCGTGCTTTCGACAGGCAATGTGATCACCGATGTCGACGCCACGCCGCCGTCGCCGATCACCGGCATCCATAGCGCGACAGTCCAGATCGCCGACGGCTTCTTTGCCGGTGACGAGCTGTTCGTCAATCTGCCGAGCAGCGGCGGTCATTTCCTGACCGGCGACGGCGATCCGACCAACATCTCGCAAAGCTACGCGGCAGGCACGCTAACTCTGTCCGGCATAGACTCGATCCAGCACTATCAGCAGATTCTCGATGCGGTCTCCTACCGCTCGACCGCCGCGGATCCGACGAATGGCGGCGCCGATCCGAACCGGACGATCACCTGGCAGGTGAATGACGGCGCCCTCAACAGTCAGACACCGGCACCGGCCGTCGGCGATAACCCGCCCGTCAACGAGACGGTTCTGCATTTCGACGTCGCACCGGCCGTCGATCTCGACGGCTCGAGTCCGGGCACCGGATACACGACGACCTACACGACCGGCAATGCGCCGATCGCGATCGTCAACAATGATTCGGTCACCGATCCCGACACCGCAAACGCGGATTCGATGACGATCGTCCTGACCAACGCCATGGCGGGCGACAGCCTATCCGTCGCCGGCTCGTTGCCGGGCGGAATCAGCAGCAGCATCGACACCTCGGTTCCCGGCCAGATCACCCTGCGCCTCACCAATTCGGCCTCGATGGCCGACTACCAGACCGCGCTTGCGCAAGTCCGGTTTGTCAATTCGAACGTTTCCCCGAACACGAGCGATCGCGACATCACGGTCGTTCTATCGGAAAGCGGCGGCATCGACAGCAACACCGCGCATGCGACCGTGCATGTCGTCGATGCGACGCCGCCGGCGAAACCGCCGGCGCCGGACATGACCGCTGCGACCGACAGCGGCGTGTCGCACACCGACAACGTCACCAATGTGACCGCGCCGACTTTCGTTGGCAACGTTGAGCCGGGCACGACCGTCCGACTCTACGATTCCGACGGCACCACCGTCATAGGTACGGGGGCGGCGGACGCGCAAACCGGCGCCTATACGATCACCGCCTCGGCCTTGAGCGAGGGCACGCATCACGTCACCGTCACGGCGACCGACGCGTCGAGCAATACGAGCGTTCATTCCGATGCGCTCGACGTCACCATCGATACGACGCCTCCGACGGTCGTGATCTCAACCGCGAGCGGCACCACGAATGTCATCGATCCAACAATAGCCGGCACGGTCGATCTTGCCGACTCGCCGGGTTTCGTACAGCTGTTCGATGGAACTACAGCAAACGGCGGACCGGTAGCTGTCGACGCGACCGGCCACTGGTCGGCACACGCGCAGCTGTCTACCGAAGGCAGTCATACGCTGACGGCGCGCGATACCGACATTGCCGGAAACGTGGGGACTAGCAATTCCGTGACGATCACCCTCGATTCGTCGCAGAACAAATCGCTCTTCGGGACGGTCACGCATGATCCATCTAGCGCTATCGGGGAGATTTACACGCTCTTCGAAGGAATTTTGGGTCGCGCACCCGACAACGCCGGCTTCGAATTCTGGGTCGCCGAACTCCAGAACGGAAGGCCGCCGCCGGGCACCTCTCCGTTAGATCAGATCGTCGCTGACTTTCTCGGTTCGCAGGAATTCACGAATCATTTCGGCCCCTATCAGCAGATAAGCCCACAGAGCTTCATCGAAGATCTGTACGAGACGGCGCTGCATCGTCATGCCGATCCGGGAGGATTACAGCACTGGCAAGACGAATTGGCGCACGGCACGTCGCGCGTTACCGTGGCCGAGGACATTCTGTTCTCCAGCGAGGGCGAAGCCAATGTGCAGGGCGCATTTACCGGCGGCGTCTTTCTTCCAAGCGAAGGCGACGCCGCCATCGCGCGCCTCTTCTACGCTTTGCTGGACCGTCCGCCGGACGGCGGCGGCCTGCAGTTCTGGGAAAACCAGCAAGCGCATGGTCTTCCGCTGCAGGCCATCGCACAGGATTTCATCTCCTCGTCTGAATATCAGCATCTGCACGGGCCCCAGACCGACCAGCAGTTTGTCGATGCCCTCTATCAGGGCGCGCTCGGGCGGCCGGCTGATGCGGGTGGAGAGGCGGCTTGGGTTTCGCAGCTCTCGCACGGGGCGACACGCGCCGATGTGGCGCTCGGGATTGCCGAGAGTCCGGAGGCACAGGCCCATCTCGCGCCTGTCATCGAAAACGGCTTCAGGCTGGTTTGATCGCGCGGAAGAGGCGCTGCCCAACAGGCGCCTATTCCGATACCGCCGCGCTCGCCACCGCCTCGATCTTGAACGCCGCCGCAAACAGCGCCCGCGTATAGTCGGTTTTCGGCGCACGAAAGAGATCGATCGCCGGGCCCGCTTCGACGACCTTGCCGTGCCGCATCACGATGAGATCAGTGGCAAGCGCCTTCACGACTTTCAGGTCGTGGCTGATGAACATGTAGGCGAGTCCGCGTTTGCGCTGCAGTTCGTGCAAGAGATCGACAATCTGCGCCTGGACCGACATGTCGAGCGCGGACGTCGGCTCATCGAGCACGATGAATTTTGGTTCGAGCGCCATCGCCCGCGCGATCGCGATGCGCTGTCGCTGGCCGCCGGAAAATTCGTGCGGATAGCGGTCCATTGCCGCCGGATCGAGCCCGGTATCGGCGAGCGCGCGCGCGACGATCTCGCGGCGCTCCCGCTCCGATAGTTTGCGGTTCTGCACGCGCAATCCTTCGGCAACGATCTCGGCAACCGACAGACGCGGCGAGAGCGATCCGTAGGGATCCTGAAACACGACCTGCATATCCCGTCGAAAAGGCCGCATTTCTTTGGAGTGCAAGCCATCAAGACGGCGGCCGAGATAGGTGATGGCGCCTTCCGAGCGGATCAACCGCAACAGCGCGAGGCCAAGCGTCGTCTTGCCGGAGCCCGACTCGCCGACCACGCCCAGCGTCTGCCCCTCGCGCACGGTGACATCGATCCCATCGACAGCCTTTATGTAACCGACGGTTCGGCGCAGGAAGCCGCGCTTGATCGAAAACCAGACGCGGACATTCTTACCTGTCACGATGACCGGCGCGGTGCTGTCGCATGGAGGCGGCAGCCCTTTCGGCTCGGCAGCGAGCAACGCCTTCGTATAGGCATGCTGGGGATTCGAAAAGATTTCGGCGACGGGACCTGCTTCTACGATCCGTCCTTGTTGCATCACGCAGACATCATCGGCAAGTTTACGAACGATGCCGAGATCATGGGTGATGAAAAGGAGCGCCATGCCCATGCGCCGCTGCTCCTCCTTGAGCAGCTTCAATATCTGCGCCTGCACCGTTACATCGAGCGCCGTCGTCGGTTCATCGGCAATGAGCAGTTCGGGACGATTTGCCAAAGCCATGGCGATCATCACGCGCTGACGCTGGCCTCCGGATAGCTGGTGCGGATAGGCCCGCAGCCGCGATTCGGGATCGCGGATGCCGACCTCGTTCAGGAGATCGATGACGCTCTTGCGGATGTCGGCGCCGGGCCTGCCGTGCAGCTCGATGATTTCGCCTATCTGCCGCTCGATCGTGTGCAGCGGATTGAGCGACGTCATCGGTTCCTGAAACACCATCGTGATCTTGGCGCCGCGGATCTCGCGCAGCCGCGCCTCGCTCACGGCGAGCATGTCCTCGCCCTGGAACAGCACCTGGCCTGAAGCATGTCCGGAGAATCCGAGAAGTTGGACGACCGATAATGCAGTCACCGACTTTCCGGATCCCGATTCGCCAACCAAGGCCAGCGTGCGGCTGCGCTCCAGTGCGAAGGAGATGCCGTCGACCGCGACCGTTTCGCGCTCGCCCTGGCGGAAGAAAACCGAGAGATTGCGGACGTCGAGGAGCGGCTCGGACATCAACCCCGCTCGAAGGTCTTGCGCGGGTCGAACGCGTCGCGCACCGCCTCGCCGGTAAAGACGAGGAGCGACAGCATGATCGCGATCACGACGAACCCCGTCAATCCGAGCCATGGCGCCTGCAGATTCGACTTACCCTGCAGCAACAGCTCGCCAAGCGACGGCGAGCCCGGCGGCAGGCCGAAGCCGAGGAAGTCGAGCGAGGTTAATGTAGTGATCGAGGAATTCAGGATGAACGGCAGGAATGTCAGCGTCGCTACCATAGCGTTCGGCAGGACGTGCTTGAAAATGATCTTGGCATTCGAAAGCCCGAGCGCGCGCGCCGCGTTCACGTATTCGAAATTGCGCGCGCGCAGGAACTCAGCGCGCACGACATGAACAAGCGAAACCCAGGAGAACAGCAGCAATATCCCGAGGAGGACGAGAAAACTCGGCGTGATGATCGATGAGACAATGATCTATAGGTAAAGGTGCGGCAGCGATGACCAGATTTCGATGAAGCGCTGAAACAGGAGGTCGGTCCACCCGCCGAAATAACCCTGAACCGCGCCGGCCGTTACGCCTATGACGGACGAAATGCTAGCGAGAATCAGCCCGAACAGGACCGAAATGCGAAAACCATAAAGCAGCCGCGCGACAACATCGCGGCCCTGATCATCGGTCCCAAGCCAGTTCCACTCGATGCCGCCGCATCCTCGGTTTGGCTCGCCGGGCTTCAGCTTCCGCGCCGCGGCCTTTTGGCACTGCGCCTCTGAAAGCATCCAGGTCGGCGGCGAAGGCGCCGGCAACGGCATTTCGAGATTGTGCGTGTTGTAGGAGTAGCGAATCGGCGGCCAGATCGCCCAACCGTTGGCGGCGATCTCTCCTGAAATCATCGGATCCCGATAGTCGGTTTGCGCAAGGAACCCGCCGAACTTTTCCTCCGGATAATTCCTAAATATCGGAAAGAGAAGTTCGCCCTTGTAGGAGGCAATGATCGGCTTGTCGTTCGCAATGAATTCCGCAAATAGCGAGACGACAAACATGACTGCGAATATCCAGAAGGAATAGTAGCCCCGCCGGTTGCGCTGAAAGTTGTCGAGGCGGCGCTGGTTTAGCGGCCTGAGCTGCAAAAGGCCCGCCCGCGGCAGAGCCGGCACGAGGTTTTCGCGCGCGGCGGCGGCCATTTCTTCGCGCATGACGGGCGAGCTCACCCCGCTAGACCTCGCGCGTTTCGAAATCGATCCGCGGATCGATCCACGTATAGGTAAGATCGGAGAGAAGATTCACGAAGAGCCCGAGAAGCGAGAATATGTACAGATTGGCAAAGACAACGGGGTAATCGCGGTTGACGATCGACTCGAACGAAAGGAGGCCCAACCCGTCAAGCGAGAAGATCGTTTCGATCAGAAGCGCGCCCGTGAAAAAGGCGCTGATGAAGGCGCCGGGAAAGCCCGAGACAACAACCAACATAGCGTTACGGAAGATGTGGCCATAGAGGACTTGGCGGCGGCTCAATCCCTTCATACGCGCGGTCAGAACGTATTGTTTCTTTATCTCTTCGAGGAAAGAGTTCTTGGTGAGAAACGTGGCGGTCGCGAAAGCCCCGAGCGCCATCGAGATCACCGGCAAGGTGATGTGCCAGAAATAGTCCCTCACCTTGTCGAAAAGTGAGAGCTGGTCGAAATATTCCGACGTTAGGCCACGCAATGGAAATATCTGCCAGAAGGAGCCGCCGGCAAAAAGCACGATCAGGAGAATCGCAAACAGAAAGCTCGGTATCGCGTAGCCGACGATCACGACGGCCGAACTCCAAACGTCGAATCGGGAGCCGTCATTTACTGCCTTACTGATGCCAAGGGGAACGGAGATTGCGTAGGAGAGCAGCGTCATCCACAAGCCAAGCGAGATCGAGACGGGCAGCTTCTCGCGGATCAATTGCAGCACTGGGACGTCGCGGAAATAGCTGCGCCCGAAATTGAAGACCGCGTAGTTCTTCAGCATGATGAGAAAGCGTTCGGGTGCCGGCTTGTCAAAGCCGAACTGCTTCTCCAGCTCGGCGATGAACTTCGGATCGAGCCCCTGCGCACCGCGATATCTGCCGGTCGTATCGGCGCCTGCACCTCCAACCTGCCCGCTTGCAGTCGCGCCAATATCCGAACCGCCGCCGCCGAAGCGCGATGTCGCGCCGGCCTCGAACCCCTGCAACTGCGCAATAATACGCTCGACCGGCCCGCCGGGCGCGAATTGCACGATCATGAAAGAGACAAGCATGATCCCCAAAACCGTAGGGATCATCAACAAAATCCGGCGCGCGATATAAGCGAGCATTCAATCAGCCGGCCGGATAATTGATCTGCTTCGCCTTCTCCGCATCCCACCACCAGGTCGAAAGAATGCCCGGGTCGTAACGTGGCGATTTCTCCGGGCGCCCGAACACATCCCAATGGGCGATCCAGTGGTTCGCTTTGTACCAGTGCGGCACCCAGATGCGCTGGGCGCGCAGAACGCGATCGAGCGCGCGGCAGATGTGGATGAGCTCGTCACGGCTCGAGGCAACGAGCGCCTTCGAGATCAGCTCGTCGAGTGCCGGATCGGCAATTCCCGTCATATTCCGCGAGCCAAGCATCTTCGCAGCATCGGAGCCGAACAAGGCGCGCAATTCCTCGCCCGGAGAGAAGGACATGACAAGCCGCTGCACCATCATGTCGAAATCGAAATTCTCCAGCCGTTGTCGATATTGCGCGGGATCCACGACGCGCAATCGTGCGCCGATGCCAAGCAGTCCAAGACTTTTGATGAACGGCTGCGTGTGACGCTCCATCGTGTTCGAGAAATCGAGGAACTCGATCTCGAACGGTTTGCCGTCGGGCAGCATCAGGCTCCCGTCCACCCGCTTGCAGCCGGCCTGGTTGAGGAGCTCGTTGGCGTGCTTCAGTAAGGTGCGGTCCTGACCCGATCCGTCCGAGACGGGCGGCACGAACGGTTCGCCGAATACCTCATCCGGGACCTTGCCGCGGAACGATTCGAGCAGGGCTTTTTCCTGCTCGTCCGGAAGGCTGATAGCCTTCATATCGGAGTTTTCGAAGAACGACTGGGTACGGGTGTAGGACCCGTACATCAGGTTGCGGTTCGTCCACACGAAATCGAAGCACGCCCCGATCGCCTCGCGAACGCGCGGATCCTTGAATTGCGGTCGCCGGAGGTTAAAGAACCAGCCCTGGATGCCGGATATGTTTGCGTCCGGGATTTCTTCGCGCTTGACCCGGCCATCGCGGAATGCGGGAAAATCATAGGCTGTCGCCCAATTGGCTGCCGTGAATTCCTCATGGACGGGGAAAGCGCCGGATTTGAACGCCTCGAAGGCCACCGGCCGATCGGCAAAATAATCGAAACGCACGATATCGAAATTTGCCTGGCCCACATTCACCGGCAGGTCCTTGCCCCAATAATCCTTCACGCGTT
>JAXDNH010000234.1:0-4457 GCA_034669525.1 Methylobacteriaceae bacterium
CATGGCCGCGCACATCACCTATCTCTCGGAGAAGGCGCTGCAGAATAAGTTCGGGCGCAACCTGCAGAACCGCGAGGCGCACACCTTCTCCTTCGACGCGGATTTCCAGGTCGAGAATTATCTGCGCTATCAGGGTTCGAGCTTCGTCGATCGGTTTGACGCGAATTCATATCTCTATGTCACCCGCGCTTGCGACTATTTCGATCTCGCCGCTGAGTATGGCGGCTCGCTCGCGCTCGCGTTTAAGAATACGCCAACGCGATTCTGCGTCATTTCCTTCACCTCCGACTGGCTTTATCCGACCTCGGGCGCGCGCGCCATCGTCCATGCGCTCAATGCCGGCGGCGCGTCGGTCTCTTTTGTCGAGATCGCCTCGGACAAAGGCCACGACGCGTTCCTGCTCGAAGAGCCCGATTTCCACGCAACGACGCGCGGCTTCTTGAGCGCGGTCGCGGATGCGCGTGGCGTGCGGCAAGCCGCGCTGTCAGCTCACGCATGAGCGACAGCGATATTGACGATCGCGTCAGCGATCTCATTGCGCCCGCCGAAAGCGCCGCGCCCCCCGAACGCCTCGACCTCCTCGTCGTCTCGCGCATGGTCGCGCGCGGATCGCGCGTGCTTGACGTCGGCTGCGGCGACGGCGCCTTGTTGAAGCTTCTGCGCGACACGCGCGCTGTCGACGCACGCGGCATCGAGCTGTCGCAACGCGGCGTCAATGATTGCGTGAAAAACGGCCTCTCCGTGATCCAGGGAGACGCCGATACCGATCTCGTCGACTATCCCGATAGTGCCTTCGACTACGTGATCCTGTCGCAGACGCTGCAGGCGACCCGCGAGCCGCGCAAGGTGCTCGAAAACATGCTGCGCATCGGCCGGCGCGCCATCGTGTCTTTTCCGAATTTCGGCCACTGGCGCGTGCGGCTGCAATTGCTGTTTCGCGGCCGCATGCCACGCACCGACACGCTGACCTATGCGTGGTACGAGACGCCGAACATCCATCTCTGCACGATCCGCGACTTCGTCAGCCTGCTCGACGAGGTCGGCGCGTGCATCGAGCGCGGTATCGCGCTCACCCGCTACGGCAAGCCGGTCCGCGTCAGCGCGCCGTGGTGGCTGTGGAACCTGTTCGGCGCCCAGGCGGTGTTTTTGCTGGAGCGGAAAAGCGCGCGGACGCGAAGCTGACGTTTGGCGTCCCCTCGCCCCGCGTGCGGGGAGAGGGACAGGGTGAGGGGCAGATACTGCGCCAGCCTTTGATCCTTAGCGCCGCCCCTCACCCTCGCTTCGCTCGACCTCTCCCCGCGCGCGGGGAGAGGTTAGGCTAACGCTCAGCGCTCGCGCGCTTCATGCAGCGACTCGCTCGTTCATCGCACGCGCGCGCGAATACGTGCTCCGCGACATCTCGCAGATTCAAACAGCACGAGGACACGGACGCCGGGCGACCGATCCAAGAATTTTTAGTGCCGGTTGCCCGGCGCCCATGCGCGGCGGTTTCTGTCCTTCGCGTCCCGCACTTCACGGATTTCGGTGGCTTTCGCTACCTCCATCCGCTCGCAGCCCGTCAAAAGCAGGCGGCCCGGTCGTATTGCCGGACGGGCGGGTCACTCGGCGTTTGGCCGCCTCCACGTGCGCAGGTTTCGCCGCGCACGGGCGCCGGCCGGGCGCCGTTTGCAAAGGCCTCCCGGGACGCGGCTTCAGGTCAAGCCGCACCGCAGGCGCCGCTCCCCGCCCGCGCTGCCGGAGCCTGATCCGGCCACGCCCTCGAGGCGGCGGGGATCGGCGGAGTATGGGGGCGGGGGGGAGGCGGGGATAAGTTCGCGAAGATTAAATTTTGGGGTTGTCACGCCGAAGGCGGGGGGAGCGTCCCCTCGCCCCGCGTGCGGAGAGAGGTTTGGCTAAGATCGGCGTCCGCCGATGGTCACGATCAAAGACAAAGCAGTGCCATCTGCGGCGCAGAGATCACCAAGTCGCCGCTAAACACATTGGTGGCAGGCTTACGCTTAAAGCCGAGTTTGGCCTGAACTGTCGAGACGGCAAGGTCGCGGAAAGGCTGAAGCAAATCATCGCGACACACAATCAACAGATCATCTCCACGCACACGCAGGGAAAATGAATTGGCCTGCCAAGGCGGTAGCCTGTTTGAAAGGCCTTCAAGTTCGTGCCGAGGAGCAAGTGACAGAGGCGGCGCTACCTGGCTTCGGAAAAGTCTGCGATGCGCGCGGCAAGGAGCATGCCTGAGGAAGGTCTGAGGGATCGAACCTCTGGAACAACTAGGTGCCGATTTACTGGTTTTTTATTGAGGTCCTGAAAGGTCCGGACCTAACGGTGCAAAAGGATTCGCTGGGTCGAAATTGCTCTGACCGCTTTTAACCCTTCTTTCCAAGGCAGCTGCATCATCGCTCAGCCAGTCGGATGTTGTTTTCGGCCGCTTTTCTGAATGCGCGAAGGCAATAAGGTCCGGCAATAATTGGGTTCCGCGCTCCCAAACCTGCTGGAGACCTCCGCGATACGCTTTTATGAGTTGAAGAAGCTTGAAGTCAGTAAGTTCCTCCTTAGGGATGGCCTCCAAGCTGCCAAGAACGTCGAAAAATAAGAAATAGAATCCAGCTACCTTGAACGACAATTGAGGCCCAAGTAAACCGATCTTCTCAGCCACCTTGTCAAAAACGCGAGGGCGAGCATAGCTGATGGTCAAAGGGTCGCAGCTACTATCCGGCGACCTCTGACGGTCGTTTGTATACTTCTCTAGTCCATTCATCAAGACTACAAGCATTCGCGCCTGATGCCTCATAGCATGTACTTCTGCCGCCAGAATAGCGGCTAGGGAAGTTGCCTCTTGATGGCGGATTCTATCCGCATGTCTCCTGTTAATCAGTCCAGTAACAAGCCAGCCCCCAACCAACCCCGCCAAGGCGGCTAGTGAGGCAACGAACGTTTGGTGATCTTTGAGCCAATCGGAGTTCAGCGCTTCAGCCAACGTACTCATAAAAAAGTCCAGCTTGCCTACCTCATCGAGACAGAAGCGTAGTAGCCCCGCGAGGCGAAAGATTTCAGCTAAAGATCGTTTTCTTCAGCTCTTTGTATACCTTCATGTCTGGGGTAATCAGCGGCGCAAGTGTGTTCCGCGCGAATGCCATTTGATCATTGCCAACTCCGATCAGCCCAAGTCTTTTCTTTGCGCTGACATAGATCAAGCCAGCTGCGGATTTAATATCATCCGAAGGTTTTCCGCTAGCAACGGTTGTTGTGATATCGGCCGCTTTGTCCGCCAATAAAGCCGGAGCCGAGGTCGCTTGGCCAAACTTATCGCAGAGGGCGACGAGCACTTCGTCGTGATAGAGATAGGATTCAAGATGACGTCGAGAAAGCGTAGTAATTCCCTGCTTTGCGAAGTTCGCCATGTCACCCGGCGCGTGATCGTCCCGATCAATAAGCCTGCGAACGGTGATACCCGGTACTACCATAGGAAAGCCCTTAGCGAATCCCAGCCGATCAGAGAGAATATCCTTCGAATTCCCGCCCGCAATAAATTTCACGTCCGGCATTTCGCCCTGAAAGATGATGTCGTAGCAAATTGCATCGTGTTCAGCGTTCTTTCCCGGGACTGCGCCGTTTGGATTTCCCTCACATATGACCAGCTCTGACGGCGCGACTAAATGCGCCAAGTCATCCAAGGCCACTTTGAGAACGTTGGTCCAAAAGTTACGAGTCGGGCGGGTAGGTGTTATGATAGTCTTCTGATCAAAGTCATGGCTTTCGAAATCAAGGAAGACTACTGTTCCAGGTTGCGCTTCGGAAAGTTCTCTTGCTTTTCTCATCATTCCGATCGAATGGCTTGCGATCCACAGCTGTGACGGCTCAGGAACTAGGGTGAACAGTTCCTCCAGCAATTTGCCTTGCAAACGCGTGTTCATGTGCGCTTCCGGCTCATCGATGCAGTAAACCGCATCAGAGAACGATGCTCTCTTTATCACGATATCTAGTATAAGATCGAAAGCAGCCTTTTCACCTCCAGAAAGGTTTTTGTAGCTAAATTTTTTACTCACGCCTTTGTTGAAACGAAACGTAGCGTCTGCCAGTGGGTTCCCGAGGCTATTGAGAAGAAGATCAGGGAATAAACGTGCGAGCGAATCCCGAATATCTCCCACCACGCGCTCGCGAAATTGAGCGATCGTCGTTGCTCCACTCTCTTTTTCGAAAACGTCTTCCATGGCCTGACTAGCGAGACGTTCATAGTTCTGACTCACCGCCGCATCGGTCTCTATCATACGGCGAAATCGCAACTCTGCCTCGATCGGTCCTCTCCGGCTGAGACTCGACAACAAAAAATCGGCTTCATTCCGATACGCCGAACGGAAATAGAAACTTCCCTTGGCGTTGAAGTCTACGTTTCCGTGCGCTTCAACGGTGACACGGTCATTGATGGCGAGAGTGGTATCGTCTGCTTTGGCGTAGTAGTT
>JAXDNH010000235.1:0-3378 GCA_034669525.1 Methylobacteriaceae bacterium
CGCCCTGTTCGGAGCCGGCCACCTCGGCAAGGCGATCGCGTCCTCGGACATCTTCGCCGACCACGGGTTCCGGGTGGTGGCGATCTTCGACTCCGACCGGAGCGTCGTCGGCCAGCGGGTGGGCTCCGAGACCGTCCGCCACAGCGACGAGCTGAAGGCCGTCGTCGAGCACGACGACATCGTCGTCGGGGTGCTCGCCGTGCCGACCCAGGCCGCCCAGCAGCTGGCCGACGAGCTGGTGGGGGCCGGGGTCAAGATCATCTTCAACTACTCGGAGGCGCTCCTGAGCGTCCCGCCGGACGTGACCGTCCACACGTCGAGCCCGGCCGCCGACCTCCTCCACGCGCTGTACTTCTACCTCACCTGATGTCCGGGCCGATCGATCTCGACCGGGCCGAGGCGATCTTCGACGCCGGATCCGACTTCAGCGTCGGCATCGAGGAGGAGTTCGGGATCCTCGACCCCCGGACGCTGGATCTCGCCCCCCGGTTCGAGGAGCTCCGGGACGCGGCGGCCGTGGGCGATCCGCTCCTCCACGAGCACATCACCGGCGAGCTGATCGCCTCGGAGATCGAGATCGTCTCCGGCCGGGGGTCGGATGTCCACGACGCCCTCGCCCGCCAGCGCGAGCACCGCCGGCGGCTGTTCGCCCTGGCCGACGTCCACGACGCCGGGCTCGGGGCGACCGGGACCCACCCGTGGGCCGACTACCGCCGCCAGCCCATCATCGACACCGACCACTACCGCCGGGTGGCCTCGGACCTCCAGTACGTGGCCTGGCGCAACAACACCTTCAGCCTCCACGTTCACGTCGGCATCCGGGGCCTGGATCGCGCCGTGCGCGTCTGTGACCGTCTGCGGCCCGTGCTCCCCCTGCTGCTCGCGGTGTCGGCCAACTCGCCCTACCTCGACGGCCGCGACGCGGGGCTTCACACCGCGAGGACCGAGAGCTTCACCAGAACCTTCCCCCGCTGCGGCGTGCCCGACGTCTTCGGCGGCTGGGACAGCTACCGCCGCTACATCGAGTTCCTCGTCGCGACCCGCTCGATCGTCGAGTACACGCAGGTCTGGTGGTCGGTGCGGCCCCATTTCGCCTTCGGCACCGTGGAGGTGCGCATCTGCGACGTGCAGGCCACCGCCGGCGAGTCCGACGCGCTCGCGTCGCTGATCGTGGCCTGCGTCGCCCAGGCGGCCAGGGAGATCGACGAGGGCAGGCCCTTCGAGGACCCGGCGCCACGGCTGATCGAGGAGAACATGTGGCGCGCGATCCGCTACGGCCTCGACGGTCGCCTGATCGACCTCGACAGCGCCACCGAGTATCCCGCTGCCGAGGTCGCCGAGCGCCTCGCGGCCTGGACGGAGCCCGTGCGCTCCGAGCTGGGCGTCGACATCGTCTGGCCCGAGCTTAACGGCGCTCAGCGCCAGCGGCGCATGATCGACGCGGGAGCGGCGATCAGCGAGGTGTTCGCGGCCTCGGTGAAGGAGACCACTCAGACCTATTCACAGGAGGTGCCTGTATGAGCACGCCCGAGCCCACCGAGGAGGAGCTGCGCGCCGCATACGAGGAAGAGCTCAAGCGCATCACGGTCGCCGAGGTCGTGCTGCAGACGGTCGTCTCGCTCGTCAACCTCGCCGGGCGTCGGCTCGGCCTGGCGTCCGGCGCGGAGGACGAGCGCGATCCCGCACAGGCCCGCGACGCGATCGACGCCGTGCGCGGGCTGCTGCCTGTACTCGAGCGCCAGCCGGGGGCACAGCTCGGTCCCATCCGAGATGCGCTGAGCCAGCTCCAGATGGCCTATGCAAAGGAGAGCGGCTCCGCCGCTCCGGGTGAGGGCGGCGAGCCGGGCCCGGGGCCCGGTGGTGGGGGGTCGGGCCCTGGACCGGCCGCGCCTGCGACCCCGAAGCCCAAGGAGGGCGCCGGTCCGGCCCAGTCCAGCGGTCGCCTGTGGGTGCCGGGGCAGTAGCACCAACCGTTCGGGGCCGCCGGTCGATAGGATGCGCGCTCTTCTGCCGGGGCTGCGCCGAATGACGGCACGCACCCGGCATCTTTTGTGTCCGCGGCGACCGGTTCGCGCGAGACACGTAACTGAGACTACGCGGAGGATTTGTGACTGACTTTCTGACCAACCACGGCGTCGTTGTCGCGCTCGTTTGCGCGGGCCTGGCCGTGGTCTACGGGGTCGTGACGGCGCGCCAGCTGCTCGCTCTGTCGCCCGGCAACGAGCGCATGCAGGAGATATCGGGCGCAGTGCAGCAGGGTGCCCGTGCCTACCTGACCCGCCAGTACACGACGATCGCCGTCGTCGGCGTCGTCCTGTTCGTAGCCCTGCTGTTCGTGCAGGACATCGCCGTCGCGGCGGGCTTCGCGATCGGCGGGATCCTGTCGGGCGCCGTCGGCTTCATCGGCATGAACGTCTCCGTGCGTGCGAACTGCCGCGTGGCCGAGGCGGCCCGCGGAGGGGTGAGCCCCGCGCTCAGCGCCGCGTTCCGAGGTGGCGCCGTGACCGGACTGCTGGTCGTGGGCCTGGCCCTGTTCGGCGTCGCCGGCTACTACGGCGCGCTGACCTCCTTCTTCGGGGACAGCCAGCGCACGGCCGTGGACGCGCTCATCGGCCTGGGCTTCGGCGGTTCGCTGATCTCGGTCTTCGCCCGGCTCGGCGGCGGCATCTTCACCAAGGCGGCCGACGTCGGCGCCGACCTGGTGGGCAAGGTGGAGGCCGGGATCCCCGAGGACGACCCGCGCAACCCGGCGACGATCGCCGACAACGTGGGCGACAACGTCGGCGACTGCGCGGGCATGGCGGCCGGCCTGTTCGAGACCTACGCCGTCACGGCGGTCGCGGTCATGCTGCTCGGGGTACTGACGTTCTCCAACGCGACCCCGATCGTGCTCTTCCCGCTCGTGCTGGGCGCGGTGGCGATCGTGGCGTCGATCATCGGGACCTTCTTCGTGCGCAGCGCCAGCGGAAACGTCGAGCGCGCTCTGTATCAGGGCCTGATCGCGTCCGGCGTCATCGCCGCGGCCGCGTTCTACCCGGTCACGCGCTGGCTGTGGCATCCGCAGTCATTCATCCACGCGACCGGCGTGTCGCTGCCCAGCGTGGGCGACATCTACCTGTGCGCACTGATCGGCATCGGGGTCACGGCATTCCTGTTCGTGATCACCGACTACTACACGTCGACGCGCTTCAACCCGGTCAAGAAGACCGCGGCTGCCTCCCAGACAGGCCATGCCACCAACATCATCCAGGGCTTCGGCTCGGGCCTTCAGGCGACGGCGCTGCCCGCGATCGTGATCGTGCTCGGAGTGCTCGGCTCGTGGAAGCTCGGCGGTGGCGGTGTGCAGGGCATCTACGGAATCGGCGTCGCGGTCATGGG
>JAXDNH010000236.1:0-3912 GCA_034669525.1 Methylobacteriaceae bacterium
ACCCATGTGGGCTGCGAGCACGGCGTATGCGGGGCCTGCACGGTGCTCCTCGATGGCGTGATCGTGCGCGGCTGCCTGACGCTCGCGGTGCAATGCGATGGCGCGCGCGTCGAAACGATCGAGGGCGTGTCGGATTCGGGCGATATCGCGGACCTGCAGGACGCGTTCCGCAGGCGCAATGCGCTGCAATGCGGTTTCTGCACGCCTGCGATGCTGCTGACCGCGCAGGAGCTGCTTGCGCGCGGCGGGGCCCCAAGCCGTGATACCATCCGCGAACATCTTGCCGGGAACTACTGCCGCTGCACCGGCTATCAGGCGATCGTCGATGCCATCGAATCCGTCGCGCAGCAACGCGCAGGGAGGTAGGCCATGAACGAGCACACCAATCCGCAAAGCATCTCGCAACGCGCCGATCATCTCGAAGAAGAGATGATGCACGAGCTCGAGCGCGTGGTGACGAAGTCCACGCTGCACTATCTCTCGGACGGCCAGGTCACGATGGACACCAGCGCCGGCCTGTGGGCGAAGCATCCGGGCGCGGTCTTCAACATGGGCCCCGACCCGCGGCTGCCGCCGATGCCGGCGAAGCCGACGCTGGTCGATTATTTCCGTCACCGTTTCGCTTCGCACGCGCACCTGTTGCAAAGCGCGACGCATGCGCTCAAAGCGGGCCACAACGAGAAGGTCATCCTCGCCTGCCTGCTGCACGACATCGGCGTGGTGAGCTTCATCCGCTGCGACCACGGCTACTGGGGCGCGCAGATGATCGAGCCCTATGTGGACGAGGAGGTGAGCTGGGCGGTGCGCACGCACCAGGCGCTGCGCTTCTTCCCCGACGAGGCGGCGGGCTACAAGTATCCCGACATGTACATCAAGCTGTTCGGCGACGACTACAAGCCTGAGCCCTACATCGTTGCCGAGTACGAACGTGCGAAAGATCACAAGTGGTACATGACGTCGCGGCTGATCTGCGTGAACGACATCTATTCGTTCGATCCGAACGCGAAGGTGAACCTCGACGATTTCGTCGACATCATCGGGCGGAATTTCCGCCAGCCGGAGGAGGGACTTGGACTCGATAGCTCTCCGTCGTCGCACATGTGGCGCACCATGATGTGGCCGAACCGGTTTTTGTGAGCGCGATGAGCGTGCCGCGAACGCAGGTGCGCTCCCTCTCCCTGAAAGGGAGAGGGTTGGGGAGAGGGTCAAAGCAAGCTGACCCCCACCCGACCGCTACGCGGTCGACCTCCCCCTTGCAGGGGGAGGTAGCAAGCGGCGAGAGGCGAGCATGAAAATCGCCGAAGACAATCCATCCGCGCTTACCGCGCTCGACCGGCCGAATTCCTACATCGGCCGCTCGGTGCCGCGCCCGAACCTGCGGCGCCTGACCGAAGGGCGCGCCCAGTACGTCAGCGACGTGACGCTGCCGCGCATGGTGCATGTCGCCTACGTACGCTCGCCGCACGCGCATGCGCGTATCGTGAACATCGAGACGGCAGCGGCGAAGCGGGCGCCGGGCGTGATCGCGGTCGTCACCGGGCCGGAGCTTGCGACGGTAATCACGCCGTGGGTCGGCGTGCTGACGCATCTCAAAGGCATCAAGTCGGCGCCGCAATCCGCGCTCGCGATGGAGCGCGCGTGCTGGCAGGGCGAGGCGGTGTGTGCCGTGGTGGCGAAGACGCGCGCGCAAGCCGAAGATGCCTGCGAACTGGTCGAGGTGACATACGAGGAACTCCCCGCCGTCACCGACGCCGAGACTGCGTTGGATGCCGGCACGCCGGTGATTCATCCGGAGCTTGGCGACAATCTCTGCTTCGAGCGCAAGCATGAGGCGGGTGATCCCGACAAGGGCTTCGCCGAGGCGGATGAAATTGTCGAGGCGACTTTCATATCGGGCCGCCACACCGGCGTGTGCAACGAGCCACGTGCGATCGTTGCCGACTGGAATCCGGGCGAACAGCGCCTGACCGCGTATCACGCGACGCAGGCACCGCACATGATGCAGAACCTGTTCGCCAAGCATCTTGGCCTGGAAGAGAGCCAAGTGCGCGTCGTCACCAAGGATGTCGGCGGCTCGTTCGGCATCAAGGTGCACACCTATGCGGACGAGATGGCGACGGTCGCGCTGTCGAAGTTGTTGCGGCGACCGGTGAAATTCGTCGCCGACCGGCTGGAGAGCTTCGTCACCGACATCCATGCGCGCGATCACAGCATCAAGGCGAAGATCGGCGTGAAGCGCGACGGCACGATCACGGCGTGGGAAATCGACGATCTCACCGGCATCGGGCCTTATTCGGTCTATCCGCGCACATCGGGGATCGAAGCGAACCAGGTCGTCAACCTGACCGGCGGTCCGTACACGTGCTCGAACTACCGCGCCCGCGCCCGCGTGGTGTTCCAGAACAAGAACGTGATGTGCCAGTACCGCGCGGTCGGCCATCCGATTGCCACGCAGGTCACCGAGGGCCTCGTCGACCTCGCCGCGATGAAGATCGGCATGGACCCGCTGGAGATCCGGCGGCGCAATCTCATTCCCGACGACGCCTACCCGGCGTCCGGTCCGTCTGGCATCAAGTTCGAGAAGCTCTCGCACCACGAGACGCTCGCGCATCTCGACTCGCTGACGGATTATGCGGGCCTGCGCGCCGAGCAGGAGAGACTGCGCAAAAAAGGCATTTATCGTGGCCTCGGCTTTGCGTTTTTCGTCGAGGTGACCAATCCATCCGCGGCGTTCTACGGCGTCGGCGGCGCGAAAATCTCCGCGCAGGATGGCGCGACGTTCAAACTCGACGCGCAGGGCAATCTCGCCGTTCACATCGGCGTCAGCGAGCAGGGGCAGGGCGCCGAAGCCGTCATCGCGCAGGTCTCGGCGTCGTCGTTCGGGATCCCGATCGAGCGCGTGCGGGTCTTCATGGGCGACACCGACAACACGCCCTATGGCGGCGGCACCTGGGCGTCGCGCGCGGCGGGCATCGGCGGCGAAGCCGCATGGCAGGCCGGGAAGGCGCTGCGCACCAATGTTTGCGCTGTCGCGGCGTCGATCCTGCAAGCCGACGCCAAGGCGCTCGATATCCGCAACGGCGTCGTGGTCGATGCCGGCACCGGCACGGAGCGCATCGGGCTCGATGAGGTCGCGCGCATCGCCTATTTCCGCCCCGACACGCTGCCGCCCGGCTTTCAGGCCGAAATGATGGCGACGCGGCATTACGTGCCACGCGCCTATGCGTTCGCCTTCACCAACGGCGCGCAGGCGAGCTGGCTCGAGGTCGACACCGACACCGGCTTCATCAAGCTGCTCAAACACTGGTGCGTGGAGGATTGCGGCACGGTGCTCAATCCGCAGCTTGTCGACGAGCAGGTGCGTGGCGGCATCGTGCAGGGGCTTGGCGCGGCGCTGTTCGAGCAATGCCTCTATGACGAGCGCGGGCAGATGCTCAACGGCAACATGGCGGACTATCTGGTGCCGATGGCGGCCGAGATGCCGGACATCGAGGTCGGCCATGTGGTGACGCCGACCGCGGATTCCGAACTCGGCGCCAAGGGCGCGGGCGAAGCGGGCACGGCCGGCGCGCCGGCGGCGGTCATGAATGCGGTCAATGATGCGCTGGCGCCGCTCGGTGCAAAGCCGATCACCGAGGTGCCGATCACGCCCACGGTCGTGCTCAGGGCGCTCGGGAAGGTGTAGGTTGGCTGTCATTCCGGGGCCGGCCGAAGGCCGGAGCCCGGAATCCATAACCACCGGCCGTGCGATCGATCCCCGGCTTGTGGTTATGGATCCCGGGCTGCCTCGCTTCTGCTCGGCCCCCGGGATGACAAAGTCCGGGGCTTGATATGCGTTTACGCGCATTGACGATATGATAAGCGAGCTTATTATAAGGAAACCACAGCCACCAAATAAGAACCCAAGCGCCC
>JAXDNH010000237.1:0-2777 GCA_034669525.1 Methylobacteriaceae bacterium
CTGTCGCCTGGCGCATCGCGCGACCGCTTGAGCTTCACCACAGACTCGGATGAGGCGTTCGCGAAGGCCGACCTCGTCCAGGAGAACGGCCCTGAGCGACCTGACTTCAAAATGAAGTTGTTCGCGGCCATCGATGAAGCGACGCCCGTGGATTCGATCCTCGCCTCCAGTTCGTCGGGCATCACACCAAGCGTCATTCAGTCGGCTTGCAAACACCCCGAAAGGGTCATTGTGGGCCACCCGTTCAATCCGCCCCACATCGTCCCACTTGTGGAAGTGGTTGGCGGCACCAAGACAACGCCCGAAGTCATCCAGCGAGCGATGCGCTTCTACGCATCGATCGGCAAGAAGCCCATTCATCTACGCAAGGAACTGCCCGGACACGTGGCCAACCGGCTACAGGCGGCACTCTATCGAGAAATGCTCCATCTGATCGAACAAGACGTACTGAGCGTCGAGGAAGCCGACACGGCTGTCAGCTACGGACCCGGACTGCGCTGGGGCGTAATGGGTCAAAGCCTGCAATGGCATGTAGGCGGGGGAGCAGGCGGCATCAACCACTTCATGGCGCAGCTCATGGACCCGCTCGCGGCGATGATGCAGACCCTCGGAAATCCCCAAGTAACTCCCGAACTCAAGCAAACCATCGTTGACGGTGTGATGCGCGAGGCCGCCGGACGCTCGGTCGACGAGCTCGCTCGGGACGAGAACGAGGTCATCATCGGACTCCTTCGGCTGCGCGCGAATGGCGCGGGCGCGTCCTTGGCGAAGCGGGAGACGGCGTGAGCACCGTATTCACCACGGATGCAACTCGTCTGACAGATGTACTCGAATCCACCCTCAAGCGCCCGGCAAGTTCATCGGAGTTCGATCTCCTGGCGAACACGAACGAGGTACTGAGCGACGTCGGACTCACTGCCGCGGACAGCGGAGGACACCTTTCGTTCTACGGGCAGGACCCGATCATCGCCAGCCCGCATCGGTTTGGTGCCATGGCCGCGATCGGCCTGGCCGCGAAGTCTGTCGCCGCCGCAGCCCTGTGGCGCGCGAGAACCGGGGAAGGGCAAGACATCCACGTCGACGTTCGCAAGGCACTGCGCCGGTTCTGCGGTTTCTTTGAGGGGAAATGGGAAACGATAAACGGGCGCCCTCCCGCGATGGGCGGATTTGCAGGCAACCCGTTCCTCGAGCTTCCAATCTTCCACAAGACACGAGATAGGCGCTACGTCGTCGCCCTGGATTTTTATCCTCGATCGAAGACGGATACGCTCAAATTTCTAAGGTGCACCGACAGCCTCGCAGCCATCGAGAACGCCATATTGCAATGGCGCGCAGATGATTTGGAGGGGGCCGCCGCTGAAGAAGGTCTCGTGCTCGCGAAGGTGCGAACGATCGACGAGTTTCTCAATGAGCCGCAATACACCGAAGTCCTCTCCACGATGCCCTTGATCACGGTGGAGAAGATCGGTGAAAGCGAGCCGATGCCCTTTACGAAGGACGGAAGGAATCCTCTGGACGGCATCCGCGCGTTCGGATTTGGGCATGTGATTGCGGGAGGGGCGATGGGTCGGGACCTCGCCATGTACGGCGCGGACGTCCTCAACATCTGGCGGCCCAACGCCACCGAGGTCGAGGCTTTCGCCTGGGATGTACAGGTCGGGATGCGCTCCACCATCTTGGACAGCTCCAAGGAAGATCGCGCCAAGTTCGACAACCTGCTGAACGATGCCGACGTCTTCTTCGCCAACAAGCGCCCCGGCTATCTGGAGCGAAACGGTCTCACCGCCGAAGAGCTATGCGCGAAGAAGCCCGGACTGATCCATGCCAAGGTGGTCCCCCATGGCGACACAGGGCCGTGGTCGAACCGTCCCGGCTTCGATGAGATCGGCGCGGCCGTATCGGGCGTGTTCTGTATCGAAGGGACGCCTACGTTTCCCAAATCACCTGTAATTGTTCCCATTTGCGACAACGTGGTGGGCTGGCTCGGAACAGTCGGCGTGCTCGAGGCGCTTCGCAGGCGCGCAACAGAGGGTGGCAGCTACCGAGTCGTCGTATCTCTGACCCGAACCGTGCTATGGCTGCTTTCGCTTGGCATCTTCGACAAAGAGTATGCCGCGGCCACCGCCGGATCGAGCGATGAGCACACATATGTCGCTCCCGATCTGTTCACCGCAGAGACTCCGCTCGGCACCTACCAGGGAATGACGGACCAGGTGGTCATGTCACGAACGAAAGAGGCATACCGAACGGTATTGGCACCGCGCGGTTCATCGAAGCCGCAATGGCTTTGAATCGTGGTCGTCAATGCGATGAGGCGTGTACAGACGGTGCGGGAACGCTTGGTGGGCAACATCGTCCGGCGCGCGTTGGAGTATTGGTGCAACGCCGAAAAGGATCTCGGCGAACGCGTCGAAAGGGCGTTCGCGCCGGAATCACCATGAACCGCTGACCTGACAGGAGTTGATCATGCCTGCTGTAACGGCCGACTATTTGCGGTTGCCTCGGCTCGACGGGCCTCCGCAGGACGTTCTTGAGCGTCCAGTGCTGAGCGTGACCACGGCGCCGACCGGACTTGAAGGCGAAGGCTTTCCCGTCCATCGGGCTTTTGCCGGGGTGTCACGTGCGCTGCTTGATCCGTTCGTGCACATGGACCAGATGGGCGCGGTGAACTACGCGCCCGGTGAGCCCAAAGGCACACCGTGGCATCCACATCGGGGGTTCGAAACCGTGACCTACATGATCGACGGTCGCATGCAGCACCAGGACTCACATGGGGG
>JAXDNH010000238.1:0-8573 GCA_034669525.1 Methylobacteriaceae bacterium
TTGTAGGGGACGAAGACGATCTTCTGTACCCCGACGGCGATATGCTCCTTGAGCTGGGCGACGCATTCCTCGACCGAGCCGATAATCGCGCTCTCTCGCGTGCAGTCGCTGTGCGAGGGGAAGTCCCATTCCTTGTTGAGCCAGTCCATCATGTCCTCGCGCACCGCCTCGCGCGAGGCGCCGATCATGATCGGCAGCTGATTGGCGTTGAGGAGCTCATCGGGGTTCTTGCCGGCCTCCTGCGCGGCGGCGCGAACCTTGTTCCACGACTTCGTGAAATCGTCCGGTTTGTAGAAATAGGTGAGCCAGCCGTCGCCGGCCGTGCCGGCGCGTCTCAGCACGCGGTCGACATAGCCGCCGATGAGAATCGGCACGTGCTTCTGCTTCGGCTTCGGATACATCACCGCTTTTGAAATCTGATGGCTGATGTAGCTGCCGTTGACCTGTTCCTCACTCCACAGGCGCCGCAGGATTTCGAGATTCTCGTCCATCAGCTTGCCGCGCTTGTCGAAGGGAATGCCGACCGCATCGAATTCGCGCTTGTACCAGCCGGATGCCATCCCCATGACAAGCCGGCCATCGGAGAGCTGGTCCATGCTGGCGAGCTGTTTCGCCAGCGTCACCGGATTGCGCAGCGTCAGCACGAGCACGCCGGTGCCGAGCTTGATGTTCTTCGTGCGCGCGGCGATCGCAGTGAGCGTGGTCAGCGAGTCGAGAACCGGAAAACTTGGCTCGACGCCGAGCAGGATGTGATCCCAGACCCAGATCGAGTCGAAGCCGAGCTCTTCCATCCGTACGCCGTACGCGACGAGCTCTCCGGCATCCGGCATTTCCGGGTAGGCGGTGAAATTACGCGCGGCGATGCCGAACGTGCCGCTGAGTGCAGTTTTCACGCGCGTGTCTCCAAAGGCAGTCAAGCCGTGAACAGACGCTCGGGATCGAGCATCCGAAGTGTTGCAAGTTCGTGCTCGCTCGGCGGCTCGGTGACGGCGAGATCGTCCTCGAATATCAGCTCAAAGCCGGTCTTGTCCTGTACCTCGTCGCGGGTGACGCCCGGGTTCAGCGCGGCGACCTTCATGCGCCGCTCCTCGTCCTCGAACGAAAACACTGCGAGTTCGGTGACGACGCGGAACATGCCGCCGGTCGGCAGGCCACTCTTAGCGCGGCTGTCGCCGCCGCTTATGAAGCCGGGGCTCGTGATGAAGTCGACATGCTCGACGAAGCGCCGCTTCTCGTGCTTCATCGCGACGATCATGTTGGCGAGGCTCGAAATGTCGTTGCCGCCGCCGGTTCCGGGCAGCCGCGTCTTTGGATGCGCCGGGTCGCCGATGAAGGATGAATTGAGGTTGCCGTACTGGTCGATCTGCGCGCCGCCCATGAAGCCGACATCGACATAGCCGCGCTGCAGGAGCAGCAGCACTTCCGCGCTGCCGAGCACCATGTTGGCGCGTTTCGTGCAGCGCTGGTCGTTGGTCGATGGCGGCAGCTTTCCCGGTTCCACGAACGCGCCGATGACGCCGCCCTCGAAGAGAATCGTCAGCCCCGGACAGCGCGTGCGCTGTGCGAGCGTCGCGGCGAGCAGCGGGATGCCGACGCCGGCGAAGATAACCTGCCCGTCCTTGAGCTGACGCGCGCTGAGCACGGTCAAAATTTCATTCGCGGTGTATCGATGCGGCTCAATCATCGTAGATGCTCCGGCCGCGGCGCGTCGCATCGAGCACTTCGTCCATGCCGATCAGCGAGAGGAACTCCGTCCAGGATTTCGGCCCAAAGACATAGCGGTCGAGGTAATCCTTCATTCCGCCGACGGGATCGCCATTCACCTGCGCAACGTAGGCCTCCATGTGCCGCATCATCGGCTCATAGGCGCCGTAGCATTCGTGCGGCGCTGAGCCGTAGGGCACCTCGACCACCGCGTCGACGCAGAAGAACGGTATCTTGGTCTGGTCCGGCGCGCGGCGGATCTGATCGTTGGAGACGATACGCTCCGTCGTGAGAATCACCCGGTTCGCCGCCATCGCAAGATCAATGTCCATGAACTGCAAGCCGTCGATCTGCGCATTGCCGAATGCGTCGCAGCGCTGCACGTGAATGAGGGCGACGTCGGGATTGAGCGCCGGCACGAGCAGCAGCTTCTCGCCAGTGAAAGGGCAATCGATCTCCTTGGCTTCCGGGCGCTGCTTCAGCACGTCGGAGCCGAGCATCGAGCGGATCGGCGTGAACGGCACGCCCATCGCGCCGGCACGAAAGCGCATCCCGACCGCCATGTGGCTCCATTCGTCATAACGCGCCAAGCCCTTTTCCACGTGATGGCGCATGACCTTGGAAAGGCCCCAGAGGATGCTTTGCGCAAACCAGCTGGTGATCATGTGATCGCAGACGCCGGAGCCGAACAGGAGATCGCCGTCCGTCGACACGATGCTGCGCGAGCAGGAAAGCTTCTTCTTACGCGCCCGGATCAGCGCCCAGATCATGGCCATTGGGGTGCGCGACATCGTCGAGCCGCCGATGCCGAGGCTGGCGCCGTCCTGGACGAGAGACGCCGCTTCTTCGAGCGTGACGACCTTCTCGCGCAGGCTCTTGTCGCGCCGCGACAGCTCCTCGCGCAACTGCAGATAAGGCTTTACGACGGCGTCGTTCACGCGGTGGCACTCTTGCGCGCGGAGCTTCGCGCCACCCCGGCGTCCGCATTGAAGCTTTCGATCAGCCGGTCCCAGGCGGGAATGCTGTCGACCAATCCGCGCCAGAAGGACTGGTCCTTGCGCTTCTCGAAGTCGTCAAAACGCACGCCCTGCTGCTCGACCCAGGTATAGTAGGCGAGATTGAAAATGCGTTTGCGGTCCTGGTGGCGCAGCTCGAGCATGTGATCGTCGGTGATCGCCTCCAGCGAGCCGGCAAAAATCTCGCCGGCATTCACCTCGTCGAAGCCATCGGGATAGTGCTTCGCGCGATAATTCTCGCGCTCACTTCCGTAGAGCGCGGCGCTGTCGGTCGCAATGGTCATGACGATGTCGTTTGCGCCGAGATCGCGATGCTTGGCAAGCTTGATCGACGCGACGATATTGGCGAGCCCGGATATACCGATCTCGGCAAATGCAGTGACGAGCGCACGATCGAGCTTGCGGCGCTTGACGAGATAATCGCGCCCCATGTCGCTGCCAAACAGCAGGTTCAGCCGATCGCTTGCCGAGTCTGAGACAGCGATCACCGCATCCATGTTCATCACATTCTGGATGAGCGGAATGTGCTTGTCGCCGATGCCCTGGATGTTGTGCTCGCCATAGCCGTTCTCGAGCATGGTCGGGCATTCCAGCGCCTCGACCGCGGCGATCTTCGTGCCGTAGCGCTCCTTTAAGTAATCCCCGGCAGCCAGCGTACCGGCGGACCCCGTCGCCGAGACAAACGCCGCGAGATGTCGCCCGCCTGTGCTCGGCTGCAAATGCGAGAAGACGCGTTCGCAGGCCGCGCCGGTGCAGACATAATGCGCCATGTAATTCGAGAACGCGGAGAATTGATTGAAAATGACGTTCGTCTCATCCTTCTCAAGCTCGGCGCACTTGTCATAGATTTCCTTGACGTTGCTCTCGGTGCCTGGCGTGCGGATGATATCGGCGGGATCGCCGACCCATTTGTCGAGCCAGTCGAAGCGCTCGCGGCTCATGCCTTCCGGCAGCACGGCGACGCCGCGGCACCCGAGAATCCGCGAGATCGCGACCCCGCCGCGGCAATAATTTCCGGTCGATGGCCAGATCGCTTTGTGCTCGGCTGGATCGAACCTGCCGGTCGCGAGCCGCTGTGCCAGTCCTGCATAGGCGGGCAAGACTTTGTGCGCGCCGATCATCGGAAACCGGCAACCGAGGAGAACCACAATCGGCGCCTTCACGCCGGTGAGCGCCTCGGGGAGCACGATGTGCCCAGGCACATCGACGCGATGGCGCCGGTCGCGACCGTTGTACCAGTTAACGCGCCAAAGGTTCTCCGAACGCGGCTCATCCGGGTTAACGACGTCCACGTTGGGCGCATCCGAAGCCGGATTGGCCAATTCGCTGAATGTCGGCAGGACGAGGCCGTATTCGCGCGCGCGCCGCACTGCAGATTGGAGACGCGTGGGGTCGACCACGTCAGGCGTGACG
The DNA here is from genome assembly GCA_034669525.1 of Methylobacteriaceae bacterium. Taxonomy (GTDB): domain Bacteria; phylum Pseudomonadota; class Alphaproteobacteria; order Rhizobiales; family Beijerinckiaceae; genus JAFASC01. The sequence goes on from JAXDNH010000238.1 coordinate 4,134, forward strand.
ACCATGTCCTCCGCGATTCGGCTCATCAGCCGAACGACATTTCGGTCAGCGGCACGACCTTCACACCCGCGGCCTCGAGACCCTTGCGAACGGCCGTCGCCACTGCGACGCCGGTCGCCTCGTCGCCATGCACGCAGAGCGTATCGACCTCGCAGGGAATGCGTTTGCCGTGACGCGACACAATCGTCTTGTTGACGACCATCTCGATGACCTGCTTCGTCGCAACTTTCGGATCGTGATAGACCGAGCCCGGTATTTTGCGCGAGGTCAGATTGCCGTCGTCGTCATATTGGCGATCGCAGAACCCCTCGCGCGCGACTTTGAGCCCGAGCTCGTGCCCCGCCTTCTCCATCTCGGAGCCCAACAGCGCGACGTATATGATGTTGCGGTCGACCGCCTTAATCGCGCGTCCGATTGCCAGCGCGTAGTCCTTGTTCTCCGCCGCCATGTTGTTGAGCGCGCCATGCGGCTTCAGATGCGTGACCTTCATGTTGGAATAGGCCGCGATCGCCTGCAACGCGCCAATCTGGTAGGCGGTCATATATTCGAGGTCGCTCGGCTTCATGTCGATGCGGCGGCGGCCGAAGCCCCAGATATCATCAAAGCCGGGATGGGCGCCGATGCTGACGCCCTCTTTCTTGGCGCCTTCGACGACGCGGCGCATGGTCAAGGGATCGCCGGCATGAAAGCCGCAGGCGATGTTCGCCGACCGGATCACCTTCAACAATTCGCTGTCGTTGCCGATGTCATAGGCGCCAAAACCCTCCGCCATGTCGGCGTTGAGGTTGATCGAATTCGTCATCGCTATCCGTCAGTTGCGAGAAGAGGCGGAGCCAAGCCGCGGCGGGGCCGCACCATATTACCCTCGGCGGGGCGACACAATCTTCCACGCCGCCGCATCTATTTGCGCCAGCTGAGCAGGCCCTTCCACAATCTCAGCGCGCGCGCCGCGATCATTGGTCCGATCAGCGCGCCGAAGCTTAACGCTCTTGACGGCGTGGTGTGAGTACTCCCGCTTAAGCGCGCCTCGACATTCTCCGCGAACGCAGCCGTCAGCCGCGCCGCCAAATCCTGCACGAGACCGGCGCGTCCGAACTGCGCCAGCATGCCGGTGAGGCGGTAGGCTATCGTGATCTCGACGCCTGTCGATCCTTCATCAATGGCGACTAGCCGATAGCGCAGATCGCCACGCGTCGCCGAATTGCTGCGCGCATCCCTGCCCGCACCCTGGATGCGGCCGGAATGCGCGCGCTCGTCGCGCTCGATCTGCGCGACGCCGCGGAATTCCGCGGAAATCGGACCGAGCTTCACCCGGATTTGTCCCGTCGCGCGTTCCGGCGATGCGTCCCTGATCGAAGCGCCGGGCAGGCAGGTTGCCACCTCCTCAAGCTGGCCAAAAAAATCCCAGACTTTCGCGAGCGGGTGATGGACGACGAAATTCTGCTCGAAAGAAGCCTGCGGCTGCCAGTTCGGATCGAGCGAGGCCGCAGCAATCTCGGCGCCGGCAGGGACGGCAGCGGAATCCGTGCCGCGCGTGGCGCGAAACTTTCGATCACCCTCCGTCGCGCTCGCATGCCCCGAGCCGACCGGCCCCAAGGCGGTGCGCCCGCCACCCTGCACCGCTGCGATGCCGCGGGCGCGCCGCTCGGCAATCGTCATCTGCACCGCGCGAATGATCCCCACATATCCGGTGCAGCGGCAAAGATTGCCGCTCATCGCAATGCGAATCTGCTGCTCATCCGCGTCCGGCAACCGCACGACGAGATCGCGGGCGGAGACCAGCATTCCCGGTGTACAATAGCCGCATTGCAAAGCGTGCTCACGCGTAAACGCGGCGCGTAATTCGCTCGTAATCTCGTCCTTGTCGAGACCTTCGATCGTCGTCACCTCGGCGCCTTCGCAAGACAGCGCATAGGTGATGCAGGAGCGCGCCGGCACTCCGTCCATGAGCACGGTGCAGGCGCCGCAGACGCCATGCTCGCAGCCGAGATGCGTGCCGGTAAGGTTGAGGTTGTCGCGGATAAAATCGGCAAGATGCGTGCGCGGCTCGGCCGCGCCGGTCACCGCCTTGCCGTTCACGACAAGCGAAATCTCGCTCATTGCGCGGCCGCCTGCGCTGCGGCGCGCCGCAAGGTGCCGACGTGAATCTGGCGATCGAGCGGATCGGTCATTCCAGCGCTGACCAGAATGCGATCGGCGACATGCGCGTCGAATGCGTCGAGCGCGGCGACATTAGCCCCGCCGCCGAACAGCTCGCGCGCATCGGCGAGCACGATAGGCCGCGACTCCGTCGCACCAATCACCGCGCGGCAGACATTGCGATCCGCATCGATCAGAACGGCGCCGATGGCATGCGCAAACTCACCGGTCTTGCGGGATTTTTTCACGTAAGCCCAACGCGCGACCTTAGAGAGCCGCGGGATGCGCACCGCCTCAAGCAGCTCGCCCGCGCCAAGCGACGTTTCGAGCGCGCCAACGATATAATCTTCGACGGCGAGCGTCCGCCTTCCGCCATTCCCACGCAGGATCACCTCGGCGCCAAGCGCCGCGAGCGCAGACACCCAATCGCCCGAGGGATCGGCACTCGTCAGGCTGCCGCCGATCGTGCCGCGGTTGCGCACGGCGCGATATGCGATCCCCGCCGCGACGTTGCGCATTGCGCCGTTGGTGACATCCGGCACGCGGCCATCTTCGATGTCGGCATGGGTGATGCACGCGCCGAGCACGAGATGATCGGCATCTTCTTCCACCCGGATCATCTCAGGGATCGCGGTGACGTCGATCACCAGATCCGGTTGCACGAGCCGCATGTTCAGCAAAGGCCCGAGCGTTTGACCGCCGGCCAGCACTTTCGCGGTGACATTTTCGCCAGCCAGCAATGCGAGGGCCGCACGCAAATCGCGCGGGCGTTCATAGTCGAAACGCGCCGGTTTCACGCCGGCACTCCGGCCTTGTCGGCTTGCGTCGCGTTAGCTGCCGCGATGGCCTCCAACACGCGGCGCGGCGTGATCGGCGAGACGGCGAGCTCGGCGCCGAGGCCCTTCAGCGCATCATTGACGGCGTTGGTGATGGCGGCGGGCGGCGCGATCGCGCCGCCTTCGCCGATGCCCTTCTGGCCGAACAAGGTGTAGGGCGCGAGGACCTCCATGTGCTCAAGCCGCGGCGCCGGAACCTCGGTCGGACCGGGGAGCAAATAATCCGCGAAGGTCGATGCCAGCGGTTGGCCGGCGGAATCGAACGGCATCTCTTCGTAGAGCGCCGTGCCGATGCCCTGCGCATATCCCCCGTAAATCTGGCCGTCGACGACCATCGGGTTGATGAGCTTGCCGCCATCTTCGACGATCACGTAATCCAGGATTTCGACATCGCCGAGCTCGGGATCGACCGCGACCAGCGTCGCATGCGCGGCGTAGCTGAACGTGCCGGAATCGACCGGCGGCTTGTAGCCGACCGTCGCCTCGAGCCCGCCGCGATGCACATCGCCGGGCAAGTCCTGCGGCCGCAGGTACCAGGTGCGGGCGATATCGGCGATGCCGACGTCACCGGAGGCGGAGACGACCCGCCCGCCGCGGAAGCTCACGCTCGCCGGATCGGCTTGCAGCAGCTTGGCGCCGATCTGCTTCGCCCGCTCGGCGATCTCGCGGCAGGCGCTGGCGACCGCGCCCCCCGCCATCACCGCGCAGCGCGAGCCCCAGGTGCCGGTGGAGTAGGGCGTCAGCGCGGTGTCGCCGAGCACGACGCGAATCTTTGCGATATCGACGCCTAGAATCTCGTGCGCGACCTGCGCCAGCGTCGTCTCCAGACTCTGGCCGTGCGAATGCACGCCGACACGCAGTTCGAGCCCGCCGTCCGGCGTCATCCGCGCCGTCGCCTGCTCGTGACCCGGGATCATCGGCACGCCCCAGGCAGCATAGACCGAGGTTCCGTGCGATCCCTGCTCGCAATAAATCGCGAGGCCGAAGCCGATCAGCCGCCCATCGGCCTCGCCGCGCCTCTGCCGCTCGCGTATTCCCGGCAGATCGAACGCCGCGACCGCGCGGCGCAGCGCCTCGGGATAATCGCCGCTGTCGAAATGCTTCTTCGTGATATTGTCGAACGGCATCTGCTCCGGCCGTACGAGATTCTTCAGCCGCACCTCGTACGGCTCCATGTTGAGTTCGCGCGCAATCGCATCGAGCACGACCTCCATCGCGAAACAGACGCCGGTGCGCGCCACGCCGCGATACGGCAGGATCGGGCATTTGTTGGTTGCGACCGCCCAGGTGCGGCAGCGATACGCTTCGAAATCGTAAGGGCCGGGAAGAATGCTTACCACCTGCGCCGCCTCCAGGCAGGCGGAGAACGGATACGAGGAATACGCGCCGGAATCGACATGCGCCTCGCAATCGATACCGCGTAAGCGGCCGTCGCGATCGGCGTAAGCCGTGATCACATAATGGT
>JAXDNH010000239.1:0-10394 GCA_034669525.1 Methylobacteriaceae bacterium
GCATCGACCGGCACAGCGCAGCACACCGCGAAATCCGCATCCTCTTTCGTCATCGTGCGGCACGGCATGACCAGGAACTCGTGCATGTACGGCGCGCCGGTGACGATCGCCTTGGTGCCGCGGATGACAATGCCGTCGGGCAGGCGCTCCTTCACGTGCACATAGACATCGGGATTTTCCTGCTCACCCGGATGTTTCGAGCGGTCGCCTTTCGCGTCGGTCATGGCGATGCCGAGCGCGAGGTCCTCGTCCTGCACGCGGTGCAGATAGGCGAGAAAACGCTGGTGGTAGTCCGTCCCATGCGCATCATCGCAGCGTTTCGTCGCCTGCAGGATGCCGTTCAGCGCGTCATGCGCGAGATAGCGTTGCGCGCAGCCGCATTCCTGGCAGACGAGCCGCACCGCCTCGAGCTTGTAGAGAAGGTCGGTCGAGCTCTCGTCGATATGCAGCATGCGGTTGACAATCTTGCCGGAACTCGATTGACGCGCCAGCATCAGCGCCTGGTGCGCGGGCTTGTGCGCGAAATCATAGGTAACGCCGACACCGGCAATGCCGGGGCTAAGCAGCGGCTCGTCGGCGACGCTGTCGATTTTGCGGCCATTGACGAAGACGCGCGGCGAGTAGCGGCGCAGCGACTCGCGGTAATCGGCGGCATTCATCAGCATGGGCGCATCCTCCGGGGCGATTCTTCGAGGAGGAAGCACGTAAGGTCAAGGAGGCGCGTCACCCAGCAGGCAAGCCTGCGGCTTCCCAGGCACTCGTCAGCAGCGCCACGACCGCCGGGTTGAATTCGATGATCCGACGAAATCCCTTACTGGTGAATGTAGGTTCAAGCTCAAGGACGCGCCGCACCTCGGCTTTTGCGTCCTCCCTACGTCCGAGCGCCATCAGGGCGGCAACTAAAAACAGATGGCAGACGCTGAAGCGCGGGTTGAGCTGCACGGAGGCGCGTGCCGCGTCATGAGCTTCCGCGGAGCGTCCCGTGCACAGGTACGATACCACAAGTGCATTGTTGGAGAGATAGTTCAACGAATCAAACGGGCTGAGACGTAGGGCGCGCTGCGCCCGCTCGATAGCGAGTTCAAATTGTCCCGCGAATGAAAGGATGAGCGCGCTGCAACATAACGCGAATAGATTGGAGTTGCTGATCGCCAAAGCGCGGTCGAAAAGACTAAGACCTGTCACAAGATCACGCTCGTCCAGAGAAACAACGAAACCCGCAATTCCAAGCGCGGTCGCATCATCGCCTCCCGCCGCGATTGCCGCCCTGGCGTGATGAATGGCCGCTATGCGATCCTTCTCGTCCGAGCGCGGCCGGAAACGGAAGTGATAGCACCAGGCGAGGGAGGCATGCGCGGCGGCATAATTCGGCTCAAGCTCAAGTGCCTTCTGCAGCAGCGGAGCGGCAATATCTCCGTCTTCGACGCGATGGCTGTAAGTGTAGGGCAGCGCGCGCAAAACAAAATCATATGCATCGAGGCTCTCCGGCCGCTTGCGCTTCACCCTTTCGATTTCGACCTTGCGCAGACTGGGTTCGATGGCGCCGGTCACGCTCATCGTGATTTCGTCCTGCAAGGCGAAGATGTCGTCGTAAAGCCGATCGTAGCGCTCGGCCCAAAGATGCACGCCGCTCTGCGCTTCGATCACCTGCGCGGAAATGCGGATGCGATCGCCGGCGCGGCGCACGCTGCCCTCAAGCAGATAACGAACCCCGAGCTCGCGGCCGACCTGCTTCACGTCGACCGCGCTGCCTTTGTAGACGAAGCTCGAATTGCGCGCGATCACGAACAGCCATCGGATGCGCGACAGCCCGGAGATTATATCTTCGACAATGCCATCGGCGAAATATTCCTGCTCCTGATCGCTGCTCAGGTTCTGGAACGGCAGAACGGCGATGGAGGGCTTCTCCGGAAGCTCGAATGAAACGGTCGGCGTCGGCGGCGCATCGCGCGCATCCATTGTGGACGCTTTCTCCTCGTGTACGGCACCGACAAAGCGGAATCCCTTGCGCGGAAGCGTCTTGATCAGGCGTTGCGCCTCCCCATTATCGCTGATCGCGACGCGTGCTGCGTTTATGCAGGTCGCCAGCGCCGAGTCCGAGACGATGCGTCCGTTCCACACCGCATCGATGAGCTCGTCGCGGCTGACGACGCGTTCGCGGTGCCGGATGAGGTAGGCCAGAAGGTCGAACACCTTGGGTTCGACGGCGATGATAGCGCCACCGCGGCGCAGTTCGCGCCGGCCGCCATCCAGTAAAAAGTCCTCAAACCGAATAGGCGCTCCCCCGCGATCCCACTTTGTGCGATCTCCACGACCGTCGGCCGCCGGAACCGCAGAAAAGGCCCGAACAGGTCGAGCAATGTTCTTCAGCTCCTGATCTCCCATGTCCCTAAAGGCGAGCTTCACTCTGTCTCGTACTTCCTCATGCACCTTGCTCGAAATGCAAATTCCTCCGGGTTCCGCTATCGCTTGCAATCGCGCCGCGACATTGACGCCGTCGCCATAAAGGCGCTCGCCCTCGTCTATGACGTCGCCGACATTGACGCCGATCCTGAAGACCATCGCAGGACCGGTTTCAGCGTTGAGGGTTGCCATACGGGCTTGCACGGCGGCGGCGCTTTCAACCGCACGCACCGCGCTTGGGAATTCGGCGAGAATGCCGTCGCCGGCCAGATCGATGATGCGTCCGCCAAAGCGCTCGATGACCGGCAGAACGGCTTCCCGAACCTGCCGCAGCTTGCGGACGGTCCCCTCTTCATCGGCGCTCATCAGAGCGCTGTAACCGGCAATGTCGGCAGAGAGGATCGCGGCGAGTTTCCGCGCTGAAGCCGGTTGATTCAGGACCGCCATGGTCTCAATCAGAAATGATGAGGCATCTCAGCAGAACATAGCTTGGCCCTGAAAGGAAGTAGCTTAAGGCCCGGTCCACCTGCATCCGCGGCGGGCGGCAGGGCCCGGACACCTCTCTCGTTCCAAAAAACAAGAAAATCCCGATGCAAAGCCAAGAACTTCCCCAAGCGCCGGGGGCACGCTCGGTTATGATTCACCTGCGTCGGGGAAATACGCCGTCGTGGCCTCGGCAAAGTGAAGAATATTCTGCGAGATTTGAGGGAAACCGTCATGCGCACGAAACCCGATTCCATCCGCCGCCGTCACGTGCTGCTCGGCGCGACAGCCGCGCTGACACTGGGGCTTACGCCCGCCTTCGCGGCCGAGCCGATCAAGATAGGCTTTGCCATGTCGCTCTCCGGACCGAATGCTGGGGCCGGCAAGATGTTCCTGGTCGGCCGCGAAGTGTGGAAGGACGAGATCAACGCCAAAGGCGGCCTGCTCGGGCGGCCGGTGCAATTCGTCTATTACGACGACCAGAGCAATCCGTCGCTCGTCCCGGGCATCTATTCGAAGCTCCTCGACGTCGACAAGGTCGATCTCGTGGTCTCGCCGTTTGCGACGAACCAGATCGCGCCGGCCATGCCCGTCATCATGCAGAAGAAGATGACGTTCATGGCGCTTTTCGGCACGGGCGTGAACGACGAGTTCAAGTACGACCGCTACTTCCAGATCCTGCCGAACGGCCCCGAGGGCAATCGCAGTTTCTCCCTCGGTTTCTTCGAAACCGCGATGACAATGGAGCCGAAGCCGCACACCGTCGCGATTACCGGCGAGGACACCGAGTTCGGGCACAACATCCTCGCTGGGGCGCGTGCCAATATCGAAAGGCTCGGCTTGAAGATTGTGTACGACCGCACATTTCCGGCAAGCACTGTCGACCACACGCCGATCCTTCGCGCGATAAAAGCCGCCGAACCCGACATCGTCTTTGTCGCCTCCTATGCGACGGGATCGGTCGGGATGGTCCGCGTACTGAACGAGGTCGGCTACAAGCCGCGCATGTTCGGCGGCGCGATGATCGGCCTGCAATTCACGCCGGTGAAGGCGCAGCTCGGCCCGCTGCTCAACGGTGTCGTGATCAACGAAAATTACGTGCCGGAGAAAACGATGAATTTTCCCGGCGTCGAGGATGTGCTGAAGCGCTATCAGCAGCGCGCGGCAGGCGCCGGCACCGATCCGCTCGGCTTCTGGTCGCCCTTCGCGTACGCAGAACTGCAGATTCTGGGTCAGGCCGTGGAGGCGGCCGGCGGCACCGACCAGGGCAAGCTCGCGGACTATCTCCACAAGACGCCGTTCAGGACCGTCATCGGCGACGTAAAATTCGGGCCAATTGGCGAATGGGAGAAGTCGCGGATTCTCTACATCCAATATCAGAACATCCGCGGCAATGACCTCAACCAGTTCCGCGAGCCCGGCAAGGCGGTGATCCTGTATCCGCCGGAGCTGAAATCGGGCGAGCTCATTTATCCCTTGGCGAAAGCGCGCGGCGAGTAGCGCCAAGCGCGGTTCACCAAAGCCCGCGCGTTGCTGGAGCAACGCGCGGCACACAAACACTTCAGCAATTCAGGACTGGCCTATGATCGAGACATTGATGATACCTGCGCTCAGCGCCGCAAACGTGCCCTCCGCCGCACCGGCGACGCGGGCGCAGGCCGGCGCCCCGCCGCATGTGCAATTGATCGAGATGGCGGTCGCCATCTGGCGTGCGCGCGCGATCTACGCCGCCGCAGAGCTCGGTTTGGCGGATTTGCTTGCCGAGGGACCGCGCGGCGCCGAAGAGCTTGCGCAGGCAACAGGCATGCACGCGCCGTCGCTCTATCGCTTGCTGCGGGCGCTTGCAGGCTGCGGCGTGCTTACGGAAATTGAGCCGCGGAAATTCGCGACGACGCCCCTCGGCGACACGTTGCGAACCGGCGCGCCCGGGGCGGCGCGCTCGACCGTGCTGACGCTCGCCGGCGATTGGCAGTGGCAGGCCTGGCAGCATTTTCTTGAGAGCCTGCGAACCGGCAAGCCCGGGCTCGCCAACGCGTTCGGCACAGACCTGTTTTCGTACTTGCGCGAAAATCCCGAGCACGGCGCGCGGTTCAACGACGCGATGGTCGGCATGTATGGCGGCTTGGGACAGGCGGTCGTCGCGGCCTATGATTTCTCGCAGCTGCGCAGCGTCATCGATCTCGGCGGCGGCACCGGGCGTCTATTGGCGGCGATCCTGCACTCGCACGAACACCTGCGCGGCGCCCTGTTCGAGCTGCCGCAGACCGCGTCCGAAGCCCGCCGCTTTTTCGAGGCGTCGGCACTGGCGGCACGCTGCGATATCATCGAAGGCGATTTCTTCGGCTCGGTGCCGGCCGGCTATGACGCCTATCTTCTCGCGCATGTCTTGCACGATTGGACCGACGAACAGGCGCTCAAAATTTTGGGCAATTGCCGCCAGGCGATCGCACCGGGCGGCAAACTGCTCATTATTGAAACCGTGCTGCCGAAGGGCGACGCGCCGCATCACGCTAAGCTCATGGATTTATTGATGCTGACGGTGACCGGCGGCGCCGAACGAACGGCAGACGAATTCGCGCATCTACTCGCCGTGGCGGATTTCAAGCTGACGCGGATTTTTCTGACGTCAACGCATCAGAGTGTGATCGAGACCGTGCCGGTGTGAGGCTTGGCTCACCCCCACTGCCGCACATCGACAAACCGCCCGGCGATCGCGGCCGCCGCCGCCATGATCGGCGACACCAGATGCGTGCGGCCGCGGAAGCCCTGGCGGCCCTCGAAATTGCGGTTGGACGTCGAGGCGCAGCGCTCGCCCGGCGCGAGCTTGTCGGGATTCATCGCAAGGCACATCGAGCAGCCGGGCTCGCGCCATTCGAAGCCGGCGGCTTTAAAGATTTTGTCGAGGCCTTCGGCCTCCGCCTGCATCTTCACGAGGCCGGAGCCCGGCACGACCATCGCGTTGACGCGGTCGTGCACGTGCTTGCCGTCGACGATCTTTGCGGCGGCGCGCAGATCCTCGATGCGGCCGTTGGTGCATGAGCCCAAAAACACGCGGTCGATCTCGATGTCGGAAATCTTCTCGCCGCCCTTGAGGCCCATGTAATCGAGCGCGCGCTTGATCTTGGCGCGCATCTGCTCGTTTTCCGCGTCTTCGAGCCGCGGCACGGAGCCGCCGATGGTCGAGACGTCTTCCGGGCTCGTGCCCCAGGTGACGATCGGCGGCAGGCTCGCCGCATCGAGCACGACCTCCTTGTCGAAATGCGCGCCGTCGTCGGAGTGCAGCGTTTCCCAGTAACGCATCGCATCATCCCAGCGCGCGCCCTTCGGCACTTTCGGCTTGTCCTTGAGATACGCATAAGTCTTTTCGTCGGGCGCGATCATGCCGGCGCGCGCGCCGCCTTCGACCGACATGTTGCAGACGGTCATGCGGCCTTCCATCGACAGCGCACGGATCGCCTCGCCGGTATATTCGATGACGTGGCCGGTGCCGCCGGCGGTGCCGATCTCGCCGATGATCGAAAGAATGATGTCTTTCGCGCCGACGCCGGGGCCGGTTTGGCCGTCGACGCGGACGCGCATGTTTTTGGCTTTGTTCTGGATCAGCGTTTGCGTCGCGAGCACGTGCTCGACTTCCGACGTGCCGATGCCGTGCGCGAGCGCGCCGAACGCGCCGTGAGTCGACGTGTGGCTGTCGCCGCAGACGATCGTCGTGCCGGGGAGCGTGAAGCCCTGCTCGGGGCCGATGATGTGGACGATGCCCTGGCGGGCATCGAACTCGTGATAGTACTCGACGCCGAAATCAGCGGCGTTCTTGGCGAGGGTCTCGACTTGGATGCGACTTTCGTCGTCGGCGATGCCTTGGCTGCGGTCGGTCGTCGGCACGTTGTGGTCGACGACGGCGAGCGTCTTTTCCGGCGCCCGCACTTTGCGGCCGGAAAGGCGCAGGCCCTCAAAGGCTTGCGGGCTCGTCACTTCGTGGACGAGGTGGCGGTCGATATAGAGGAGGCAGGTGCCGTCGGGATTGGCGTCGACGACATGGTCGTCCCAGATTTTGTCGTACAATGTTCGGGGTTTCATCGGCTTGTCGTTCGGGGTTTCATCGGCTTGTCGTCGGCTTGTCGGTGGTGGATCGCGTGCCGGTTCTTTAATGCGTCACGCCTCGGCGCGAAAGGGCGCATTTCTTTGCCAAGCTTTCTGGACGCGATGAGATGAACGACAGCCTCGATCCGCTGATCCTCGATTTTCTCGAATGGGTCGGGCCAGACCCGCGGCCATATGCCGAGGTGATGGAGGCCTGGCGCACATCCTGCCCGCGGCTGACGGTCTTCGAGGATTCGATCGATCGCGGCTTTGTCGTACGCGCCGACCGCATGATTGCGATCACCGCAGCCGGCCGGGATTTCCTGCGCGAGAGCGGAAGAATGGCGCCGGGCGGTTCGCGCGCGGCGCCAAGCCGGGAGGAAAGCCGAGGAAAGCCGTCGCTGATGCCGACGATGACTACTTGCTTTCGTCGGTGAAGTCGGGCGCGGAAGGTACGGCCGGCGCCGGAATAACGGCGGTTGGAGTGGGGTCAACCTTCTTCACCACTGGACCAATGTCAGGCGTCGCCTGCCGCGTGGGCCTCTTGGCTTCGATCGCGGCCGGCGGGGGCGCCGCCGGCGGGCTCACCGGTGCGGCGTCCGGCGCGAGCGGCGTCGCCGGGTTGCCCGCCGGGGCTTTCGCCTCCGTGGAGGTAGCTGGGGCCCCAGGCTCCTGGGTAGCCGTTGGCGCCGGGGCGGTCACCTTCTCGGCCTCGGAGGGAGGCTTCGGCGGGACCGGCGTAGCCGCCGGCTTGGCAGGCATGTGAGCTGCCGTTTGCTTCGGCTTCGGCGCTTTAGGCTTGGCCAAGGGATGTAACGGCTCGAGCCCGGGCTGTGCCCCACCCATGACTTGACCGGCGCCCGGGCGCAGGCCGGAAGGTGGACCGGCCGAGTTCGGCGTCACCGCCGCATGCCCCTGTGGCATCCGCGGCTCGCCATTGCCGATGGCGCCCGGTGGCCGCGGCGGGCCGGCAAACCGGCCGCGCAGGATTTCGCCGTCATATGCATCGAGGACGAAGCGCATATGCTCGCCGCGGGCATCGACTCCGTCGGCGATGATGACGTCACCTTGCCGGCGGGGCGTTCCGCTCAGGGCATAGCCTTCGGAGGCGACAATGCCCGCCACGCGACGCGGCGGAATCGGCGCGGCATACGGGGCGGGCTCTGATCGCCAGCCGCCCCACCATCTGCTCCAAAACTGGGCCTGAGCGGGTGCGCCCGCACTCAGGATCGCGAGACCGCCGGCAAGACCAAAGATGGTCAAAAGCCGGCCTTTATTTCCCTCCGCCGCCATGGAAACTCCTCGAATTCGGCCCCGCTCGAAGAGCTAGAAGTCGGCAAGGAATTGGGCGTCCTTACGGCCAAACGGTCACGCCGCGATGGCACTCTCAGCGACGATTGCGACAAAGCGATCGATGTCGGCCGACTTTGTCGCGAATGACGAAATGAGCCGGACGAAAACCTCGTCGTTCGTGGGCGCTTCTTCGGCCGTGAGGGAGCGGGCGCCCCAGTCGTAATAGCGCGCGCCGGCGACCTTCAGCGCTGCATCGGCGCGCTTCGGCAGGATCGCGAACAATTCGTTGATCTGGCGCGGCCACGGCAGGCGCACGCCGGAGACGCGGCGCAGTCCTTCTTCAAGCTGCGCAGCCGAAGCATTGGCGTGGCGCGCGAGATCGAGCCAGTGGCCATTGTTCAGATAGGCGCATATCTGCACACCTAGGAAGCGGCCTTTCGACAGCGTATGGCCACCCCGTTTGCGCTGGTAGGCGAAGTCCGCCGCGCGCTGGCGATCAAAGAAGACCACCGCCTCGCAGGCAAGCGTGCCGTTCTTCGTCGCTCCGAAGGAGAGGACGTCGACGCCGGCTTTCCAGGTCATCTCGGCCGGACTGCAGCCGAGCGCGACGAGCGAATTGGCGAAACGCGCGCCGTCCATATGCACCGCGACACCGGCTTCATGCGCGATCGATGCCAGCTCGGCGATTTCCGCACAGCTATAGATCGTGCCGCACTCCGTCGCCTGCGACAGGCAAAGCGCGGCGGGCTGCACCTGTTTGACAAGACCGCGCGGAAAACGGACGAGGGTATCGCGCAGAGCCGCCGGCGTGATCTTGGCGATCGCCCCGGGAATGCCGACGAGCTTGGCGCCGCCGGAAAACATTTCGGGCGCACCACATTCATCATCGATGATATGCGCGTGCGCGTGGCAGAACACGGCACCCCAGGGCGGCGTGATCGCGCCGAGTGCCAGCGCATTTGCGCCGGTGCCGGTCGCGACAAGGAAGCTCGCGACATCGCGTTCGAAGACCGCACTCAACGCGCGCTCGGCCTCCGCGGTGTGCCGGTCGGCGCCGTAGGCCGGACAGAACTCGTCGTTGGTCGCAAGCAGCGCTTCGAGAATCGGCTTGCTTGCGCCGGCCGCATTGTCGCTGGCAAAGTCCATTCTTCATATCCAATTGTCAGTCCGCTCGGCACGCGCTGTACGCCAGCGCCGTGCCTTCCGCCAAACCCGCCCCCGTTCACCGCAAAAATCCCTGCCGCCCGGCTTCAAACTTGCTTGTCTTTCGCCTGCCAAACTGGCAGGTTCGCGCGGAAGATAGGACAGATTTGCTGACCCATCGGCCAAGCACCGAAAATGGGCCGGCGCTTGCGGTTTTGCCGCCTCGGTCCATCATCTTCTTGAGATTGTTTCTCGCCACCGCATGCCCGGAGCAGGCAGATGGAACACGAGCGCCTAAATCGGAGCCGAGGCCCCTCAGGCGAGGCGCTTGTCCGTGCGGCTGCGCGCATCGATGCGACCGACCCGGCGCTGCCGCGCGCGCAAGGCCTCTACGACCCGCGCCATGAGCACGATTCCTGCGGGGTCGGCTTCATCGCCGACATGGCGAACCGAAAGTCGCACGAGATCGTCACGAAGGGCCTGCAGATCCTCCTCAACCTCGACCATCGCGGCGCGGTTGGGGCAGATCCGAAGCTCGGCGACGGCTGCGGCATCCTCGTGCAAATCCCGCATCGTTTCTTCTCCGAAGAGATGGCGAAGGGAGGAGTCACCCTTCCCGAGCCGCGCGAGTATGGCATCGGCCAATTCTTCATGCCGCGCGATGAGGCGGCGCGGAGTGAAATCCGCAGGATTGTCGAGCGCGTCCTCGAAGAGGAAGGCCTGACTTTTCTCGGCTGGCGCGACGTGCCTGTCGACAATTCCGATCTCGGCGACGCCGTGAAGGCGGTCGAGCCGGTCCACAACCAGGTATTCCTCGGCCGAGGCCCCGGCGTGCGCGACGAAGATGATTTCGAGCGCCGCCTCTACATCGCGCGCAAGGTCGTCTCGAACGCGATCTACGCGGCCGGCAAGCGCGAGATGGCCGAGTACTATCCAGTATCGATGTCGTGCCGCACCATCGTCTACAAGGGCATGGTGCTGGTTAAACAGCT
>JAXDNH010000240.1:0-7995 GCA_034669525.1 Methylobacteriaceae bacterium
AACAAGGGCGTGCAGCCGCTGCTGGACGCGGTGGTGGACTATCTGCCCTCGCCGGTCGACGTGCCCGCCATCAAGGGTGTCGATGAAGACGGCAACGAAATCGTTCGGCTGCCGAACGACACGGAGCCGCTGGCGCTGCTTGCGTTCAAGATCATGGACGACCCCTTTGTCGGCACTATCACCTTCTGCCGCATCTATTCCGGCAAGATCGAGAGCGGCACGACGGTCTTGAATTCGACCAAGGACAAGAAAGAGCGCGTCGGCCGCATGCTGCTCATGCACGCAAACAACCGCGAGGACATCAAGGAAGCATATGCCGGCGACATCGTCGCGCTTGCCGGCCTGAAAGATACCCGCACCGGCGATACGCTCTGCGACATGCAGAAGCCGGTGATCCTGGAAAAGATGGAATTCCCCGATCCCGTTATCGAGATCGCGATCGAGCCGAAATCGAAAGCCGACCAGGAGAAGCTCGGCGTTGCGCTGCAGAAGCTTGCGGCAGAAGACCCTTCGTTCCGTGTTTCGACCGATCAGGAATCCGGCCAGACCATTCTCAAGGGCATGGGCGAACTCCATCTCGACATCAAAGTCGACATCCTCAAGCGCACGTACAAGGTCGATGCCAATATCGGCCAGCCGCAGGTCGCCTATCGCGAACGGCTGACGAAGCGCGCCGAGATCGACTACGTCCACAAGAAGCAGACCGGCGGCTCGGGTCAGTTCGCCAAGATCAAGGTCGTTTACGAACCGAATGAGCCCGGCAAGGGTAACGAATTCGAGTCGAAGATCATCGGCGGCAACGTGCCGAAAGAATATATTCCAGGCGTCGAGAAGGGCATCGCCAGCGTCATGGGATCCGGCGTGCTCGCCGGATTCCCGGTGGTCGATCTCAAGGCGACGCTCATCGATGGCGCGTACCATGATGTTGACTCGTCGGTGCTCGCCTTCGAGATCGCCGCGCGTGCGGCAACGCGCGAGGCGCTGCAGAAGGGGGGCTCCGTTCTGCTCGAGCCGATCATGAAGGTCGAGGTGGTGACGCCGGAGGAATATACCGGCTCGGTCATCGGCGACCTGAACTCACGTCGCGGCCATATTCAAGGTCAGGACGTGCGCGGCAACGCGAACGTCATCAATGCGATGGTGCCGCTCGCCAATATGTTCGGTTATGTCAATCAGCTGCGCTCGTTCAGTCAGGGGCGCGCTGTCTTCACGATGCAGTTCGATCATTACGAGCAGGTTCCGGCGAACGAGGCGGCAAAAGTTCAAGCGAAATACGCATGAACGAGGCACAATACCGACAACACGAAACAAAGAGTCCTGAAGGAGAGTGTGGCTATGGCCAAGGAAAAATTCTCGCGCAACAAACCGCATTGCAACATCGGCACCATCGGTCACGTCGACCATGGCAAGACGTCGCTGACGGCGGCGATCACGAAGGTGCTGGCGGAAACCGGCGGCGCGACGTTCACGGCCTATGACCAGATCGACAAGGCGCCGGAAGAGAAGGCGCGCGGCATCACGATCTCGACGGCGCATGTCGAATACGAGACGAAGAACCGCCATTACGCGCACGTCGATTGCCCCGGCCACGCCGACTATGTGAAGAACATGATCACCGGCGCCGCGCAGATGGACGGTGCGATCCTTGTCGTCTCCGCTGCCGATGGCCCGATGCCGCAGACTCGCGAGCACATCCTGCTTGCCCGTCAGGTCGGTGTGCCGGCGCTTGTCGTCTACATGAACAAGGTCGACATGGTCGACGATCCGGAACTGATCGAGCTTGTCGAGCTCGAAGTTCGCGAGCTCCTGTCGAAATACGAATTCCCTGGCGACGATGTGCCGATCATCAAGGGCTCGGCGCTGTGCGCGCTTGAGAATCGCGAACCGGCGATCGGTCACGATTCGGTTCTAAGGCTCATGGAAGCGGTCGACGCGTATATCCCGCAACCGGAGCGTCCGAAGGATCAGCCCTTCCTGATGCCGGTCGAAGACGTATTCTCGATCTCGGGCCGCGGCACGGTCGTGACCGGCCGCATCGAGCGCGGCATTATCAAGGTCGGCGAGGAAATCGAGATCGTCGGTCTCCGTCCGACGCTGAAGACGACGGTCACCGGCGTCGAGATGTTCCGCAAGCTGCTTGATCAGGGCGAGGCGGGCGACAACGTCGGCTGCTTGCTCCGCGGCACCAAGCGCGAGGAAGTCGAGCGCGGCCAGGTTCTCTGCAAGCCCGGCTCGGTGAAGCCGCACACGAAATTCAAGGCCGAGGCCTACATCCTCACCAAGGAAGAGGGTGGCCGCCACACGCCGTTCTTCACGAACTATCGTCCGCAATTCTATTTCCGCACGACGGACGTGACCGGCATCGTCACGTTGCCGGAAGGCACGGAAATGGTGATGCCGGGCGATAACGTCTCGCTCGATATCTCGCTCATCGTGCCGATCGCGATGGAAGAGAAGCTGCGTTTCGCAATCCGCGAAGGCGGCCGCACCGTCGGTTCGGGCGTCGTCACCAGCATCATCGAGTAGCGCTTATCCCCCGTGTCATGGACGGGTTCGCCCGGTTATCCACGGGACTTTTTGAATCGGCGAGACGTGGATGTCCGGGACAGGCCCGGGCATGACGGATGAAAGATAGAACATGAACGGCCAGAATATCCGCATCCGCCTCAAGGCATTCGATCATCGGATACTCGATACCTCGACGAAGGAGATCGTGTCGACGGCGAAGCGGACGGGCGCGCAGGTGCGCGGGCCGATCCCGTTGCCGACGCGTATCGAGAAGTTCACGGTCAATCGTTCGCCTCACGTCGACAAGAAATCGCGAGAGCAGTTCGAAATCAGGACGCACAAGCGCGTTCTCGACATCGTCGATCCAACGCCGCAGACGGTTGATGCTTTGATGAAGCTCGATCTCGCGGCCGGCGTCGACGTCGAGATCAAGCTCTAAGCGGGCTCATTCGCCTAAAGGGCGGAAGGAAGTTACGTTATGCGATCAGGTGTTATCGCACAGAAAGTCGGCATGACGCGCGTCTTCACTGACGCGGGCGAACATGTGCCCGTGACCGTGCTGAAGCTCGACGGCTGCCAGGTTGTTGCACATCGCACGCAGGAGAAGAACGGCTACACCGCCGTGCAGCTCGGCATCGGGCGCGCGAAGGTGAAGAACGTGTCGAAAGCCGAGCGCGGCCGCTTCGCCGTTGCGAAAGTCGAGCCGACGCTGAAGCTCGCCGAATTCCGCGTCGATGCGGAGGGCTTGATCCCCGTCGGGGCCGAGATCACCGCCGATCACTTCATTCCCGGCCAGTTCGTCGATGTCACCGGCACGACGATCGGCAAGGGCTTTGCCGGCCCGATGAAGCGCTGGAACTTCGGCGGCCTGCGCGCCTCGCACGGCGTGTCGATCTCGCATCGCTCGCATGGCTCTACCGGCGGCCGCCAGGATCCGGGCAAGACGTTCAAGAACAAGAAAATGG
The DNA here is from genome assembly GCA_034669525.1 of Methylobacteriaceae bacterium. Classification (GTDB taxonomy): domain Bacteria; phylum Pseudomonadota; class Alphaproteobacteria; order Rhizobiales; family Beijerinckiaceae; genus JAFASC01. Next base: position 3,474 of record JAXDNH010000240.1, read on the forward strand.
CCGGGCATATGGGCGTCGAGCGCGTGACGACGCAGAATCTGCGCGTCGTGCAGACGGACGTGTCGCGTGGTTTGATCCTCGTCGAAGGCGCGGTACCCGGCCATCGCGGTGGCTGGATTTATGTGCGCGATGCGGTGAAGCGCGCGCTGCCGAAGGATGCGCCGCAGCCCGGCAAGTTCCGCGTGCGTGGCGGCAACGGTAACGAGGCGCAATCTGAAGCACCCGCCGGAACGCCGGCGCAACAAGAAAACCAGGAGGGCTGATCCCGTGAAGATCGACATCACGTCGCTTGACGGCAAATCGGCCGGCGACATCGAACTCTCCGACGAGATTTTCGGCCTCGAGCCGCGGATGGATCTGATCCATCGCATGGTGCGCTATCAGCTGGCCAAGCGCCGCGCCGGCACGCACGCGGTGAAGAACCGAGCCGACATTTGGCGCACCGGCAAGAAAATGTACAAGCAGAAAGGCACCGGCGGCGCGCGTCACGGCTCGGCCCGCGTGCCGCAATTCCGCGGCGGCGGTCGCGCCTTTGGTCCGGTCGTGCGTGAGCACGCCCATGATCTGCCGAAGAAAGTGCGCGCGCTCGCGCTGAAGCACGCGCTATCGGCCAAAGCCAAAGACGGCGGCATTATCGTTTGGGAGAAGGCGGACCTCGATGCGGCCAAGACCAAGGCGCTGAAGGCGTCATTCGCGAAGATCGGGCTCACCAGCGCGCTCATCATAGACGGCGCCTCCCCGCAGGCAAATTTCACCCGCGCGGCACGCAATATTCCGGAGGTCGACGTGCTCGCGGTCGAAGGTATCAACGTTTACGACATTCTGCGCCGGGACAAGCTGGTTCTCACGCGCGCTGCGGTCGATGCACTGGAGGCGCGTTTCAAATGAATAGAGATGTCCGCCATTACGACGTGATCGTCTCGCCGGTCATCACCGAGAAGGCGACCAACGCGTCGGAAGAAAACAAGGTGATTTTCAAGGTCCGTAGAGACGCGACGAAGCCGCAGATCAAAGCGGCGGTCGAAGGATTGTTCGACGTGAAAGTCGAGGCGGTGAACACGCTGCTGCGCAAAGGCAAGCGCAAGACGTTCCGCGGCCGGCGCGGCCAGCAGTCGGACTTCAAGAAGGCAATGGTCACCCTCGCCGAGGGCAGCCGCATCGACGTCACGACCGGTCTGTAAGCGGGTAGGGAGACAAATGGCACTCAAGACCTTCAAGCCCGTCACGCCGAGCCTTCGCCAACTCGTCATCGTCGACCGGAGCGAGCTTTATAAAGGTAAGCCCGTCAAGGGATTGACCGAGGGCAAGAGTTCGTCCGGCGGCCGCAACAATAACGGCCGCATCACGATCCGCTTCCGTGGCGGCGGTCATAAGCAGACCTATCGCATCGTCGACTTCAAGCGGCGCAAGACCGGGATCACCGGCAAGATCGAGCGGCTCGAATACGATCCGAACCGCTCGGCCTTCATCGCCCTGATCCGTTACGTCGACGGCGAACTCGCCTACATCCTGGCGCCGCAGCGAGTCTCGGTCGGCGACGAAGACGTCTCCGGCAATCAGGTCGACGTGAAGCCCGGCAACGCGATGCCGATGTCGAACATGCCGGTCGGCACGATCGTGCACAATGTCGAGATGAAGATCGGGAAGGGCGGTTCGCTCGCGCGCTCCGCCGGCACATACGCGCAGATCGTCGGCCGCGATCAGGGTTACGTCACGCTGCGCCTGAATTCCGGCGAGCAGCGTCTCGTGCACGGCCAGTGCTTCGCGACCGTCGGCGCGGTGTCGAACCCCGATCACATGAACACGTCGATCGGCAAGGCGGGCCGCTCGCGCTGGCTCGGCCGGCGTCCGCACAATCGCGGCGTGACAATGAACCCGATCGATCACCCGCATGGCGGCGGCGAAGGCCGCACTTCCGGCGGCCGGCACCCGGTCACGCCGTGGGGCAAGCCCACCAAAGGTAAGAAGACCCGCAAGAACAAATCCACCACTAAATTCATCGTGTCCTCGCGGCACGTACGAAAGAAGGGCTAAGCAAATGGCTCGCTCGATTTGGAAAGGCCCGTTCATAGACGGTTATCTGCTGAAGAAGGCAGATACATCGCGCTCGTCCGGCCGCTCGGAAGTGATCAAGATCTGGAGCCGCCGCTCGACGATCCTGCCGCAATTCGTCGGCCTGACGTTCGGCGTGCACAATGGCCATAAGCACATTCCGGTGAACGTGTCGGAAGACATGATCGGCCACAAGTTCGGCGAGTTCGCGCCGACCCGCACGTTCCACGGCCACACGTCGGACAAGAAGGCAAAGAGGACCTGATATGTCCAAGACGAAAAACGCGCGCGGACTGAGCGACACCGAAGCCAAGGCGGTCGCGCGCATGCTGCGCATCAGCCCGCAAAAGCTGAACCTGCTTGCCCAGCTCATTCGCGGCAAGAAGGTTGAGCGCGCGCTGGCAGATTTGGAGTTTTCGCGGAAACGCATCGCGCTCGACGTGAAGAAGGCGCTCGAAAGCGCGATTGCGAATGCGGAGAACAATCACAGCCTTGACGTCGACGATCTCGTCGTTGCCGAAGCGCATGTCGGCAAGGCCCTTGTGATGAAGCGCTTCAGCCCGCGGGCACGCGGCCGCGCGGGACGGATCGAGAAGCCGTTCTCGAACCTGACGATCGTCGTGCGTGAAGTTGCAGCGGTGGCCGAGGCTGAAAGGAGAGACAATGGGACAGAAGGTCAATCCGATCGGGCTTCGCCTCGGCATTAATCGCACGTGGGATTCGCGCTGGTTCGCCAACAAGGGCGGTTACAGCAAGCTCCTGCACGAGGACATGGCAATCCGCGAGGCTCTGATGAAGAACCTCAAGCAGGCGGCGGTGTCGAAAATCATCATCGAGCGGCCGCATAAGAAGTGCCGCGTGACCATCCATTCGGCTCGCCCCGGCGTCGTCATCGGCAAGAAAGGCGCCGATATCGACAAGATTCGCAAGCTGGTGGCAAAGCTCACCGACAGCGAGGTCGTGATCAACATTGTTGAGGTGCGCAAGCCCGAAGTCGACGCGACGCTCGTCGCCGATTCGATCGCGCAGCAGCTCGAGCGCCGCGTCGCGTTCCGCCGCGCCATGAAGCGTGCCGTGCAGTCGGCGATGCGGCTCGGCGCGGAGGGCATCCGCATCAATTGCTCCGGCCGTCTCGGCGGCGCGGAAATCGCGCGCCAGGAATGGTATCGCGAGGGCCGCGTGCCGCTGCATACGCTACGCGCCGATGTCGATTACGGCGTCGCGACCGCGCACACCGCATACGGCACGTGCGGCATCAAGGTCTGGATTTTCAAGGGCGAAATCCTCGAGCACGATCCGATGGCGCAGGACAAGAAGCTTGCCGAGGGCGATCACGGCGGCGGCGAGCGTCGCCAGCGCCGCGAGCGCGAACCGCGCGAAGCCGCGTAACGGCTGAAGGAACCCGAAAGACATAAACGATGCTGCAACCGAAGCGCACTAGATTTCGCAAAGCCTTCAAAGGCCGCATCCGCGGTCAGTCGAAGGCCGGCTTCGATTTGAACTTCGGCGAGTTCGGCTTGAAGGCGCTCGAGCCGGAACGCGTCACCGCGCGCCAGATCGAGGCGGCACGCCGCGCGATGACGCGTCACATGAAGCGTGCCGGCCGCGTGTGGATTCGCATCTTTCCCGACGTGCCGGTGTCGAAGAAGCCGACCGAAGTGCGCATGGGCAAGGGCAAGGGCGCGCCGGAATTCTGGGCCTGCCGCGTTGCGCCAGGCCGCATCATGTTCGAGATCGACGGCGTGCCGATCGACATCGCGCGCGAGGCGCTGACCCTTGCCGCGGCGAAGCTGCCGATCAAGACACGCTTTATCCAGCGCATCGCCGAGTGAGGAGAGGCACGTGAAGACGAAACAGCGCGTCACCGATCTCCGCGTCATGTCGGACGATCAGCTGAATGACGAGGTCCTGCGCATGAAGAAGGAGCAGTTCAATCTGCGCTTTCAGCGCGCGACGGGCCAACTCGAGAATACATCGCGCGTCCGCGAAGTCCGCCGCGACATTGCACGCGCCAAGACGGTCGCTTCGCAGAAGCGCGCGTCCGCGAAGAAGGGTTGAGTTAATGCCGAAGCGAATTCTCCAGGGCGTCGTCGTCAGCGACAAGCAGGAAAAGACCGTTGTCGTGAAGGTCGAGCGGCGTTTCACGCATCCGCTGCTCAAGAAAACTGTGCGGCGCACGAAGAACTATCACGCCCACGATGAAGGCAAGAAATACAAGATCGGCGATCAGGTCTCCATCGAGGAGACGCGTCCGATTTCCAAACTGAAGCGCTGGATCGTCGTCGAAGAGGCGGCGAAGTCCTAACGTCATAACCATCAACTTCAGGCGAAGTCCGGATGACACCACTCACCGGAAACCGATCTGAGAAAGGCAAGAAGCCATGATCCAGATGCAGACGAACCTCGAGGTCGCCGACAATTCCGGCGCCCGTCGCGTGATGTGCATCAAGGTCCTCGGCGGATCGAAGCG
>JAXDNH010000241.1:0-3963 GCA_034669525.1 Methylobacteriaceae bacterium
CTCGTGGCGTGAGAGCCGAATCGTCGGCCCATGTCGAGGTTACGAGGAGCGAAAATGGCGCAGACATTCACCGGTCGTAAGCGGGCCCGCAAGTTCTTCGGTCACATCCGCGAAATCGCGGAAATGCCAAACCTGATCGAAGTCCAGAAGGCTTCCTACGATCAGTTCCTGCTTGTCGACGAGCCGCAGGGCGGCCGTGCCGACGAAGGGCTGCAGTCTGTCTTCAAATCTGTCTTTCCGATCTCGGATTTCGCTTCGACCGCGCTTCTCGAATTCGTGAAGTACGAGTTCGAACCGCCGAAATACGATGTCGACGAGTGCCGCCAGCGCGGCATGACCTTTGCCGCGCCGCTGAAGGTGACGCTGCGCCTCATCGTGTTCGATGTCGATCCCGATACCGGCGCGAAGTCCGTCAAGGACATCAAGGAGCAGGACGTCTATATGGGCGACATGCCGTTCATGACGTCGAACGGCACGTTCATCGTTAACGGCACCGAGCGCGTCATCGTATCGCAGATGCATCGCTCGCCCGGCGTCTTCTTCGATCACGACAAGGGCAAGAGCCATTCCTCCGGCAAGCTGCTCTTTGCCGCGCGCATCATTCCCTATCGCGGCTCCTGGCTCGACATCGAGTTCGACGCCAAGGACATCGTCTATGCGCGTATCGACCGGCGTCGCAAGATTCCGGTGACGTCGCTGCTCCAGGCTCTCGGCATGGACGGCGAGGAGATCCTGCGCACCTTCTATAAGACGATCACTTACACCCGCGCCGGCGAAGGTTGGCGCGTGCCGTTCGACGCCGAGCGGATGAAGGGCGCCAAGGCCGTCGTCGATCTCATCGACGCCGATACCGGCGAGGTCGTCCTCGAGGGCGGCAAGAAGCTGACCGTCCGCGCGGCAAAGCAGCTGGCCGAAAAGGGCGTCAAGGCGATCAGCCAGCAGAGCGAAGACCTGCACGGCCAATACATCGCCGAGGATATCTACAATCCGGAGACCGGTGAAATCTACGCCGAGGCTGGCGAAGAGATCACCGCAAAGTCGCTCGATGCGCTGCTTGAAATGGGCTTCACCGAGCTGCCGGTTCTCGACATCGATCACATCAATATCGGGCCGTATATCCGCAACACACTCGCGGTCGACAAGAACCAGTCGCGTGAAGACGCACTGTTCGACATCTATCGGGTGATGCGTCCAGGCGAGCCGCCGACGATTGAGACGGCGGAAGCGATGTTCCATTCGCTGTTCTTCGATCCAGAGCGCTACGACCTCTCGGCTGTCGGCCGCGTCAAGATGAACATGCGCATGGACCTCGATGCGCCTGACACGATGCGCGTGCTCCGCAAGGAAGACATCGTTGCGGTCGTGCGCGCGCTCGTCGATCTGCGCGACGGCCGCGGCGAGATCGACGACATCGACCATCTCGGCAACCGCCGTGTCCGCTCCGTCGGCGAGCTCATGGAGAACCAGTATCGCCTGGGACTTCTGCGGATGGAGCGCGCCATCAAGGAGCGCATGTCATCGGTCGATATCGACACGGTAATGCCGCAAGATCTGATCAATGCGAAGCCTGCGGCGGCTGCGGTGCGCGAATTCTTCGGCTCCTCGCAGCTCTCGCAGTTCATGGATCAGACCAATCCGCTGTCGGAGATCACCCACAAGCGGCGTTTGTCGGCGCTTGGTCCGGGCGGTCTTACGCGCGAGCGCGCCGGCTTCGAAGTACGCGACGTGCACCCGACGCATTACGGCCGCATCTGCCCGATCGAGACGCCCGAAGGTCCGAATATTGGTCTCATCAACTCGCTCGCGACCTTCGCGCGCGTTAACAAATACGGCTTCATCGAGAGCCCGTACCGGCGCGTTAAGGACGGCAAGCTGACGGACGATGTCGCCTATCTCTCCGCGATGGAAGAGCAGAAGCACTATGTCGCGCAGGCGAATGCCGAGATCGACAAAGATAGTGCGCTTGTCGAGGACCTGATCGTCTGTCGTCACGGCGGCGACGTCATGATGGTGCCGCGCGAGCGCGTCGATTACATGGACGTCTCGCCGAAGCAGCTGGTGTCGGTTGCGGCCGCGCTGATTCCGTTCCTCGAGAACGACGACGCGAACCGCGCCCTCATGGGCTCCAACATGCAGCGTCAGGCCGTGCCGCTCGTGAAAGCCGACGCGCCGCTCGTCGGCACCGGCATGGAAGCGATCGTTGCGCGTGATTCCGGTGCGGCCATCGCCGCGCGCCGCACGGGTGTCGTCGACCAGATCGACGCGACCCGTATCGTGGTGCGTGCGACGGAAGAATACGATGCGGCCAAACCCGGCGTCGACATCTACCGTCTGATGAAGTTCCAGCGCTCGAACCAGTCGACGTGCATCAATCAGAAGCCGCTGGTGCGCGTCGGTGATCAGGTGCGCAAGGGCGACATCATTGCCGACGGTCCTTCGACCGATCTCGGCGATCTCGCACTTGGCCGTAACGTGCTCGTCGCGTTCATGCCGTGGAACGGCTATAACTTTGAGGATTCGATCCTTCTCAACGAGCGCATCGTCAAGGACGACGTGTTCACGTCGATCCATATCGACGAGTTCGAAGTGATGGCGCGCGACACCAAGCTCGGTCCCGAGGAAATCACGCGCGACATTCCGAACGTTTCGGAAGAGGCGCTGAAGAACCTCGACGAAGCTGGCATCGTATACATCGGCGCGGAAGTGCAGGCCGGCGACATCCTCTGCGGCAAGATCACGCCGAAGGGCGAGAGCCCGATGACGCCGGAAGAGAAGCTTTTGCGTGCGATTTTCGGCGAAAAGGCCTCCGACGTGCGCGACACGTCGCTGCGTGTTCCGCCGGGGGTGCAGGGCACCGTCGTCGAGGTGCGCGTCTTCAACCGTCACGGCGTCGACAAGGACGAGCGTGCGCAGGCGATCGAGCGCGAAGAGATCGAGCGCCTCGCCAAAGACCGCGACGATGAGCAGGCGATCCTCGATCGCAACGTCTATTCGCGTCTCGCCGCCATTCTCGACGGCAAGGCCGCCATCTCCGGTCCGAAGGGCTACAAGAAAGATACGAAGCTCAACAAGGAAGTGCTCGAAGGCTACCCGCGTTCGCAGTGGTGGACGTTCGCCATCGAAGACGACGCCGTCATGGCGGAAGTCGAGGCCATGCGTAAGCAATACGACGAGCAGAAGAAGGGGCTGGAAAGCCGCTTCCTCGACAAGGTCGAAAAGTTGCAGCGCGGTGACGAATTGCCGCCCGGCGTGATGAAGATGGTCAAAGTCTTCGTCGCGGTGAAGCGCAAGATTCAGCCCGGCGACAAGATGGCCGGACGCCACGGCAACAAGGGCGTCGTGTCGAAAATCGTGCCTGGCGAGGACATGCCGTTCCTCGAGGACGGCACGCCCGTCGACATCGTGCTCAATCCGCTTGGCGTGCCGAGCCGCATGAATGTCGGGCAGATTCTCGAGACCCATCTCGGCTGGGCCTGCGCCGGCTTGGGCAAGCAGGTCGGCGAGGCGGTGAATGCCTATTTGCGCACGGGCGCCAAGGATACGAAGCCGCTGCGCAAGAAGCTGACCGACATCTACGGCAAGGACGAGACCATCGAGAGCCTCGACGACCAAAGCCTTGTCGAGTTCGGCGAGAATCTCCGCCGCGGCGTGCCGATTGCGACTCCAGTCTTCGACGGCGCGCACGAAAAGGACATCGTCGAGATGCTGACGCAGGCGGGATTGGCCACGTCCGGCCAGGTCACGCTCTACGACGGACGTACCGGCGAAGCCTTCGATCGCGAGGTCACGGTCGGCTACATCTACATGCTGAAACTGCATCATCTTGTCGACGACAAGATCCATGCACGCTCGATCGGGCCTTATTCGCTGGTCACCCAGCAGCCGCTCGGCGGCAAGGCGCAGTTCGGCGGCCAACGCTTCGGCGAGATGGAAGTGTGGGCGCTCGAAGCGTATGGCGCGGCT
>JAXDNH010000242.1:0-4756 GCA_034669525.1 Methylobacteriaceae bacterium
GAACGCGACGGCGAGCCCGGGCAGGGCATGGCTTTCGCGAATATGGGCGAGATCGAGCACGCGCTCGCCGCCAAGGCGATCACGCTGCATACCAAGATCAAAGGCCGCGCCTGGACTTTTGACGAGAACGGCAAGCGCCTGTCGAAGATTTTCGACACGACGCCCGGCCGTATGATGCTCGGACAATTGCTGCCGAACCACCGCAAGGTTCCCTTCGACGTCGCCAACAAGCTGATGACGAAGAAGGAAATCTCGAACATGATCGACACCGTCTACCGCAATTGCGGTCAGAAGGACACGGTCATCTTCTGCGACCGCATCATGGCGCTTGGTTTCCGTGAAGCGTGCAAGGCGGGCATTTCGTTCGGCAAGGACGACATGGTCGTGCCGGAGACGAAGACTCGCATCGTGGAAGAGACGCGTTCGCTCGCCAAGGAATACGAGCAGCAGTACAATGACGGCCTGATCACGCAGGGCGAGAAGTACAACAAGGTCGTCGATGCCTGGGCGAAATGCACCGACAAGCTCGCCGAGGAGATGATGGCGCGCATCTCGTCTGTGCAGAAAGACGAGCACGGTCGCGACAAGCCGATCAACTCGATCTACATGATGTCGCATTCGGGTGCGCGCGGCTCGCCGGCGCAGATGAAGCAGCTCGCGGCGATGCGCGGTCTGATGGCCAAGCCCTCGGGCGAGATCATCGAGAGTCCCATCATCTCGAACTTCAAGGAAGGCCTCACCGTTCTCGAGTACTTCAATTCGACGCACGGCGCGCGCAAAGGTCTCGCCGACACGGCGCTCAAGACGGCGAATTCGGGTTATCTCACCCGCCGCCTCGTCGACGTCGCGCAGGATTCGATCATCACCTCGTATGATTGCGGCACCTCGAACGGTATCCGTATGCGGGCGATCATCGATGCCGGCCAGGTCGTTGCCTCGCTCGCCTCGCGTATTCTTGGCCGCACCACCGCCGAATCCCTCGATGATCTCGATGGCACGACGATCGTCGCGCCCGGCGAGATGATCCTCGAGAAGCATATCGATCGGATCGTCGCCGCCGGCATTCAGGAGGTGAAGATCAGGTCGGTCCTGACCTGCGAGGCCAAGAATGGCGTTTGCGGCAAGTGCTACGGTCGCGATCTCGCCCGCGGCACGCCGGTCAACATGGGTGAAGCGGTCGGCGTCATCGCGGCGCAATCGATCGGTGAGCCCGGCACGCAGCTCACCATGCGGACGTTCCATATCGGCGGCGCGGCGCAGATTGCGGATCAATCGTTCATCGAGTCGAACTTCGAAGGCACGGTGAAGATCCGCAATCGGCATGCGGCGCGCAATTCCGAGGGCGACCTCATGGTCATGTCGCGCAACGTCGCGGTCGTGATCGTCGGCCCGGATGGTACGGAACGTGCGGTGCACCGCATCCAGTACGGCGCGCGGCTTAAGGTCGACGACGGCGACAAGGTGAAGCGCGGGCAGCGGCTCGCGGAATGGGATCCCTATATGCGCCCGATCCTCACCGAGGTCGACGGCACCGCCGAACTCGAGGATCTGCTCGAAGGTCAGTCGCTGGCGGAGACAGTCGACGAATCGACCGGTATCGCCAAGCGCATGGTCATGGACTGGCGCCTCAACACGCGTTCAGCGAGCCTGAAGCCGGCGATTATCATCAAGGGGAAGGATGGCAAGATCGCCAAGCTTACCCGTGGTGGAGACGCGCGCTACACGCTGCCCGTCGACTCGATCATTGCGGTCGATCCGGGGGCCGAGGTCCATGCCGGCGACATTCTCGCCCGCATCTCGATGGATTCGGCGAAGACCCGCGACATCACCGGCGGTCTGCCGCGTGTTGCCGAACTCTTCGAGGCGCGCCGTCCGAAGGACCACGCGATCATCGCGGAAGCCTCCGGCACGGTGCAGTTCGGACGCGACTACAAGAACAAGACGCGTATTTCGATCGTCCCCCACGAAGAAGGTGCGGAGCCGGTCGAGTATCTGATCCCGAAGGGCAAGCACATCCACTTGCAGGACGGGGACGTGGTCGAGAAGGGCGATTACATCGTCGACGGCAATCCGGCGCCGCACGATATTCTCGCGATCAAAGGCGTCGAGGAACTCGCCGCCTACCTCGTCAACGAGATCCAGGAGGTCTACCGACTGCAAGGCGTCAATATCAACGACAAGCACATCGAGGTGATCGTTCGCCAGATGCTGCAGAAGGTCGATATCGTCGATCCGGGCGACACCGGGTTTCTTGCCGGCGAGCAGCTCGATCAGACCGAACTCGAAGAGGCGAATGTCCGCGTGGCGGAGGAGGGCGGCAAGCCCGGTACCGGCACGCCAGTGCTGCTCGGCATCACGAAGGCTTCGCTGCAGACGCGCTCGTTCATTTCGGCGGCGTCCTTCCAGGAGACGACCCGCGTCCTCACCGAGGCGGCCGTCAACGGCAAGGTCGATACGCTGGAGGGCTTGAAGGAGAACGTCATCGTCGGTCGGCTCATCCCGGCGGGCACCGGCGCGGCCATGTCGAAGATCCGCCGCGTTGCCGCGACCCGCGATGAGATGATCCTGCAGCAGAAGGCGGAGGCGTCGCAGAACGCGGCGGCGGCTCTGCCGGCGCCTGCGGCGGCGGAGTAGACTTTCGGATATTGCAACAGATCAGAGCCGCCCTTGGGGCGGCTCTTTCATTTGCAGGGGGTGCCGCCGCTCATTGGCAGATCGTGTGAGCGGCGGTCGTACACCCGGTCGCGGGGTAGGCGGTCGGCCGCGCAGAAGTTTTTAATGCGCCGGCGGAGCTTCCGCTCTTCACGCGCGAGCCGATCGAAGGCGGACCCTTTTTCTTCGGACGGGGAGCCGCTAGTTTCGGTCTGAGGGCACATGTCTACTCCAGTGATTTTCACAATTTCCGCCGCCTGGGATCGAGAGGCATCCGTTTGGACCGGCCACTGCGATGATATCCCAGCCGCCGCTAATGCGCCGACCCTCGACGAACTTTTGGCCAAGATCTCGGCAATGGCGCTTGATCTCCTGCCGGACAATCATCCCGGCGTTGACCCCGCATCCTTGTTCCTGCAGATCACAGCGTTGCGGGAAGCGGAGCCGGCCGCGGCCTGATGGCGCCGCAGTTCGATAAGTCCTTACGCGATTTGTTGCGGGACGCGAGTTGTATGCTTGTGCGGCAGGGCAAGGGCAGCCACGAGATTTGGCACAGCCCGCTGACGCAACGGCACTTTGCCGTCCCTGTCGGCATTCCGAGCCGCCATACCGCGAATGCGATCCTGCGTCAGGCCGGCTTGCCGAAGGCCTTCTGAACGACGAAATTCGTCCAGGAGACTAGCGACGTTTTTGTCGCGGCAAACCCCCTGATTGAGCTCGTGCTAAGGGGTTGACGCGCGGTCCCGCCAAGACTAGGTTCCGCGCACTTTCGGCAGGCCGTAGGTCCATGCTTTTCGGGGCGTCACGCCCTGGATGTTTCGGGCTTAAACGCTGTCGGCACATCTGTCAGGCCGATTAAGACGAGCCCGGTCGGGCTCCGACAAGGGCACGATCGAGGCTTCAAGCCGCGGTCCTCTGCAGAGTTCGAGCGCCGGAGGCTCCTGGAGCCGAAGGTGCTTCGTCGTTTGCGCACATGTCTGCGCCAAAATACCCGCTCGCCTGCATACCCGGCGCGCGGTCCAAGAGGTTCAAGGTCGATTTCGAAGGGCCAGGAATGCCGACGATTAGTCAGTTGATCCGCAAGCCGCGGCAACAGAAGACATACCGCGAGAAAGCGCGCCATATGCAGGGCTGCCCGCAGAAGCGCGGCGTCTGCACGCGCGTCTATACGACGACGCCGAAGAAGCCGAACTCGGCTTTGCGCAAGGTTGCCAAGGTGCGTCTGACCAACGGCTTCGAAGTCATCGGCTACATCCCGGGCGAAGGCCATAACCTGCAGGAGCACTCGGTCGTGATGATCCGCGGCGGCCGCGTCAAGGACTTGCCTGGCGTCCGCTATCACATCTTACGCGGCGTTCTCGACACGCAGGGCGTCAAGGACCGCAAACAACGCCGTTCGAAATACGGCGCCAAGCGTCCGAAGTAGGGGGAAGAAGACCATGTCCCGCCGCCACCGAGCCGAAAAACGCGAGATCATTCCGGACGCCAAATACGGCGACGTCATTCTCACGAAATTCATGAATTCCATTATGTACGAGGGCAAGAAGTCGGTCGCCGAGGCGATCGTCTACGGTGCCTTCGATATCATCGAATCGAAGCTGCGCTCCGAGCCGCTTCCGGTGTTCAAAGCCGCGCTCGACAATGTTGCTCCCTCGATCGAAGTGCGCTCCCGCCGCGTCGGCGGCGCGACCTATCAGGTGCCGGTCGAGGTGCGTCCCGACCGTCGGCAGGCGCTCGCCATCCGCTGGATCATCACGGCCGCGCGCGGCCGCAACGACAAGACCATGATCGATCGCCTGTCCGGCGAACTCATGGATGCAGCCAACAATCGCGGCAACGCGGTGAAGAAACGCGAAGACACGCACCGCATGGCGGAAGCGAACCGCGCTTTCTCGCACTATCGCTGGTAAGCGCGCGCCGCCGAAGGATCACATAAAATGCCCCGCTCTCATCCGATCGAAGACTACCGCAACTTTGGGATCATGGCCCATATCGATGCGGGCAAGACGACGACCACGGAACGCATCCTCTACTATTCCGGCAAGTCGCACAAAATCGGCGAGGTGCATGAAGGCGCCGCGACGATGGACTGGATGGAGCAGGA
>JAXDNH010000243.1:0-3980 GCA_034669525.1 Methylobacteriaceae bacterium
CGAAAAATTAGGTAAAAGACCTAAAGGTAATTGACCCGAGTCCCTATGTGGATAAGGGTTGATACGTCTCTGGATTCGAGACGAAAAAAGAGCCGACCCCGTGAAGGGCCGGCCCAAGTCCACTACCAGGATGCCTAGTCCCAAGTAGTCTGCCTTTGCCTTAACGGCGGGGCAGGCTACGGCAGTGGTTACGCACAAACTCCAAGCGCCCTAGGCGGTAGCGAACATAGTCGCGAACCCACACGGGTTGCTTGAGGGGACAGGTTTTCATTTTTTGCTCCATGGCGGCGAAAGTTGCCGCTGCCTCGGAGCACCCCAATGGCACTCCGGGCGGATCAGAGCCGACCAAAGGAGCCATGAGGCCGAGCTGATTCGCCCGTCCCAGCTAAGGGTTATATCGGATTCGGGGGCTGGGCTGGAGTCCCGTCAAGCGCTTATTCAGGCCCTTGCACAGGCCGCGAGCGTCGCCAACGTTCAAAATGGCGGGCTTTCTGCCTCAGGGATCGGGGCTTGGTCAGGCCGTCGATAGGTCAGGCGCTTCCCGCCGATCTGCGAGAGCGCGATGTCTGCCCTCATTGCATCGGAAAACCCGAGCTTGATGCGATGATTGTAGCGAAAATCGAACTCAGCAAGGTAGCGATGCAGGTGCTTTTCGGAACAATGCTGATAGACACCATGCATTCCGCGCTTGAAGATTGAAAAGACGCCTTCGATTGTGTTTGTGTGAATGGTGCTCTCTTCCTCATAGCGCACGTATTCGCCGGATGAATGGTGAACGGTATCGTGACCGCCTTTGAATTCGGTTCCGAGTTCGGTGTAGAGGCGGCTTTCATCGGTATGCAACGTGCTCTCGCGCGAAACATTGGTGCGAACTATGCGGCCGATCTCTTCCTTTGTGGCGCGGTCGGCATGGAACATGCGGGACTTGCCGCCGCGTTCGACTAAGCCGACCACAGCGCGCTTGCCAGCGGGTCCGACTTTCCCGCCTTTAGTCGGCGGCGGCAGATACTTGTTGCGAGCGAGCGGCTTTTCGCGTTCGCCGAAATACGTTTCATCGGCTTCGACGATTTGGCCGGAACCGCCAAGTGCGCTCGGGTTTGCGTCTCGCATGCTCTCGCGGATGCGATGCGCCATGAACCACGCGGTTTTGTACGTGACGCCAAGCATGCGGTGCATTTGATGCGCGCTCAGGCCCTTCTTAGAAGAGTTCATGAGGTAGGTCGCATAAACCCACGTATGGAGCGGGATTTTCGAGCGCTCGAAGACGCTGCCGACCGTCACAGTGAAGGGCTCGCGGCACTCGTTGCACTGGTAGACACCGGCGCGATGGCTCTTGCCCTTCATGAGGGTGATTCGTTCCGGGTCCGCGTTGCCGCAATGCGGGCAGATCGGGCCGTTCGGCCAGCGCTGAGCCTCTAGATGCTCGCGGGCCTTGTCGGAGTCGGTGAAGATCGCGGGGAGTGCCATCGGATTGACCTTTCTGAGGCCTTTCCTACACTCCCTCTGCTACTACGTCAAGTATATAATTGTGATTATTTTCCAGAAATGTCAAGAGGTCCCATTGGCGACAGCGGACGCCACGGCTCTCATCGCGAGAAGGTAACCCTCGGGGCCAAGGCCGCAAATAACACCCATCGCGATCGTTGAAACCAGCGAATGTTGATAAAGCTTGTCGCGTTTATGAATATTGGTGATGTGCACCTCGATCAGCGGCTTCTGAATAAGTTTGAGCGCGTCGAGAATCGGTACCGATCCGAAGGAGAAGCCGGCGGGGTTTATGATGACGGCGGCGTTCTTCTCGAACGCCTCCTGCAACCAGTCGACCATTTGGCCTTCGTGATTGGTCTGCCTAAACTGGCAATCGAGGCCGAGCTCCTTTGCCAGCGTCAGGCATTTTTCTTCGATCTCGGCAAGCGTCGTCGTACCATAGAGGTGCGGCTCGCGCTTGCCGAGCATGTTCAGGTTCGAGCCGTTGAGAATAAAGACCGAACTCATTTCAAGCATCCCATGAAGGCGTGCGCGGCAGGAACGCTCACTATGCCGCTTCGCCTACGATCATGCGAACGCTGTCCACGCGATTCATATCAATGCCGCGCGTCTCAGGTGCGGTGAGAATCATCGCGAGTGACAACAGGTTCCAGGCGACACAGAGCGCCACCACTCCCCACGGCGACCCGCCGGACAGACTGACGAGCCATACTGCGAGAACCGGCATTGGTCCGCCGGCGATCAGATTGGCGCCGGTATATGCCAGCGCCGAGCCCGAATAGCGAACGTTCGTGGGGAATGCCTCGGCGAAGGCAACCGGCTGAATCCCGCTCTGAAACTGCGTGAAGCCGAGGAACAAACCCATGATGATCAGCATGGGAATGAAGCTCTTCGTCTCCAGGATCGGGAAGTAGATGAAGAGAATGACCAGCGTGGCGCATGAGCCGACGGCGAGTGCGTACTTCCGCCCGATGCGATCGCTGAGCAGGCCGCCCGCCATCGCGCCGATGATCGCGCAGACATTCGCGCCCATCAAAAGCGCAAACCCCGGTTGCTTCGGAATACCAAGCGGACCCGTTATATAGCTGAGCGAATAAACGACGATGAGATAGAAGATGGCAGCCGGTCCGCAAAAGAAGAACATCCAGCGCAGGAGTTCCCGCCAATGCAACCTGATCGCATCGCGCAGCGGACTGCCGACTTCGGTGACTTTGGTTTCTTCCAGCGCGACAAAGGCCGGCGTCTCGGCGACTTTCAAGCGGATATAGAGGCCGACGGCGACGAGAATGAAGCTCAGAAGAAAAGGGATTCGCCAGCCGTAGGATTCAAAGTCGGCTGCAGCCATGGTCGAGGCGAGCAGGAAAAGAACCGCGTTCGCCAGGATTTGGCTCAGCGGTGAGCAGGTGCCGAGGAGGCCCGAGTACTTTCCGCGGCGATCCGGAGGCGCGTGTTCAAGCGCCATCAACTGAGCGCCCGTCGATTCGCCGCCAAGTGCAAACCCTTGAATGATGCGCAACGTAACGAGAAGGATCGGCGCCCACACGCCGATGCTCGCATAGGTCGGCAATAGACCAATCAGAACCGAGGCCAGCCCCATCACTGTCACGGTCGCGAGCAACAGATTCCGTCGCCCAAGCTTGTCGCCGAGATGGCCGCAGATGATGGCGCCCAAGGGCCGTGCGGCGAGGCCGACGCCGAAGGTGGCGAGCGAGGCGAGGAGCGCGGCGGTTGGGTCCATCGTCGGGAAGAAGAGTTTTGGCAGAACCGTCGCCGACACCGCACCGTAAAGCGTAAAGTCAAACCACTCTAACGCGGTGCCGATCGTCGCTGCGGTGACCGCACGCGTTGCCATGCGCTCGCGCCCGCCGGCGCTCAATGTCGCTTCCATCCCAATCCTCCCTATGAACAGCCTCGTCCTAACATTGTGGAAAAAATTTCAGAAGTGGAAATATATTCCATATTGAAAGGTGCTCGCGGACGGCTAAATTCGGCGGGGAGGGAGATTCGATGTCCGGTGTTCTGGAACGCAGCCTCGCCGTCCTGGAAAAGCTCGCGGCGCATCCCGAAGGCTGCTCGCTTTCGACGCTCGCTAACGCGGCCAATATGCCGGTGAGCGCGGCTCACCGGCTGCTCGTTGATTTGAGCCGCTGCGGCTACGTGCGCCAGGACCGCGACCACGGCGAGTACACGCTGACGATCAAACTGGTTGCACTTGGACTCGGCTTTCTCAGCCGCTCCGGCGTGGTCGATGTGGCGCAGCCGCTCCTCGACCGTCTCGCGGATGAGTGCGGTGAACTTGTCCGTTTAGGCGTCGTAGATGGGCACGACCTGATCTTCGTCGCGAAGGCGCAAGGAGCGAAGAGCGGATTGCGTTATGACCCGGATATGGGCCTTTCCGTTCCGCTCTCCTGTAGTGCCGCGGGCCACGCGTGGCTTTCGACGATGAGCGAAGACAAGGCGCTCGAAATGGTTGCGCGTCAGGGATTCGGCGC
>JAXDNH010000244.1:0-14484 GCA_034669525.1 Methylobacteriaceae bacterium
CGATCGAGGGCATGAAGGTGAGGGTCACCACCGAGCGGGCCGACAAGGCGCGGCGGATGGTCTTCGAGCTGCTCCTCGCCGACCAGCCCCCCCGCGCGGAGGCCCACGACCCCGACTCGTCGTTCTGGCGATGGGCCGAGGCGGTGGGGATCGAGACGAGCCGGTTCCCGCGCCGCGCGGCGGCGGCCGTACCGTCCCCCGACCGGAGCCATCCGGCGATGGCGGTGCAGCTCGACGCGTGCATTCACTGCACTCTGTGCGTCCGCGCGTGCCGCGAGGTCCAGGTCAACGACGTCATCGGCATGGCGGCACGCGGCCATTGGGAAAAGATCGTCTTCGATTTCGACGATCCGATGGGCCAGAGCACCTGCGTCGCCTGCGGCGAATGCGTGCAGGCCTGCCCGACCGGGGCGCTGATGCCGGCGAGTGTTATCGACAAAGCCACTGGTGCCCGTGCAGCGGTGGCGGATCGCCAGGTCGACAGCGTCTGCCCGTATTGCGGCGTCGGCTGCCAGCTCACCTACAACCTCAAGGACGACAAGCTGCTGTTCGTCGACGGCCGCGACGGTCCGTCGAATGAGAACCGGCTCTGCGTCAAAGGCCGCTTCGGCTTCGATTATATTCAGCATCCACACCGGCTGACGAAGCCGCTCATTCGTCTGCCGAATATGCCGAAGGATGCCAACGATCAGGTCGATCCCGCCAACCCTTACACGCATTTCCGCGAGGCGACCTGGGACGAGGCGCTCGACTTTGCCGCCGGCGGACTGAAGCGAATCCGCGATCAGCACGGCCCGAAATCGCTCGCCGGCTTCGGCTCGGCGAAAGGCTCGAATGAAGAAGCCTATCTCTTCCAGAAGATGGTGCGCACGGGCTTCGGCTCGAACAACGTCGACCATTGCACGCGGCTCTGCCACGCCTCGTCCGTCGCGGGCCTGATGGAAGGCCTGAACTCGGGGGCCGTGACGGCGCCGTTTGCCGCGGCGATGGATGCGGACGTCATCATCATCATTGGCGCCAATCCCGCGATCAATCATCCCGTCGCCGCGACGTTCATCAAGCAAGCTGCGAAAAACGGTGCGAAGCTCATCGTCATGGATCCGCGCCGGCAGTCGCTGTCGCGGCACGCGTGGCGGCATCTATCGTTCAAGCCCGGGTCGGACGTGTCGCTCCTGAACGCGATGCTGCACACGATCATCACCGAAGGGCTGACCGATCAGCAGTACATCGCCGGCTACACCGAGAATTTCGAAGAGCTGAAAGCCAAAATCGTCGACTTTCCGCCGGAGAAGATGGAAGCGATCTGCGGCATCCCCGCCGAGACGATCAGGGAAGTCGCGCGCGTTTATGCAAGGTCACGCGCGTCGATCATCTTCTGGGGCATGGGCATCAGCCAGCATATTCACGGCACCGACAACACGCGCTGCCTGATCGCGCTGGCGCTGACGACCGGGCAGATCGGCCGCCCCGGCACCGGCCTGCATCCGCTGCGCGGCCAGAACAACGTGCAGGGCGCCTCTGACGCGGGCCTTATTCCGATGCTCTATCCCGATTATCAGCCGGTCGAGAGCAAAGAAGTACACGATCTCTTCTCGGAGTTCTGGGGCCAAAATCTCGATCCGCAGCGCGGGCTGACCGTGGTCGAGATCATGAACGCGGTGCACGCCGGCGAAATCCGCGGCATGTATGTCGAGGGCGAAAACCCGGCGATGTCGGATCCCGATCTCAATCACGCGCGCCAAGCACTCGCCAAACTCGAACACCTCGTCGTGCAGGATCTTTTCGTCACCGAGACGGCGTTCCACGCCGACGTCATCCTGCCCGCCTCGGCCTTTGCGGAAAAGGTCGGCACGTTTACGAACACCGATCGCCGCGTGCAGATGGCGCGCCAGATCGTCGATCCGCCGGGAGATGCGCGGCAGGATTTGTGGATCATTCAGGAGATCGCGCGACGCATCGGCTGCGATTGGAATTACGGCGGGCCTGCCGACGTATTCCGCGAGATGGCGCAGGTCATGCCCTCGCTCAACAACATCACGTGGGAGCGGCTCGAACGCGAAGGCGCCGTCACCTATCCCGTCGACGGACCGGATATACCTGGCAACGAGATCATCTTCGCGACGGGTTTCCCGACCGAGAGCGGACGCGGCAAGCTTGTGCCGGCGCGCATCGTACCGCCCGACGAAGTGCCCGATGACGAATATCCGATGGTGCTCTCCACCGGCCGCGTGCTCGAACATTGGCACACGGGCTCGATGACGCGCCGCGCCGGCGTGCTCGATGAGATCGAGCCGGAGGCGGTCGCTTTCATGTCGCCGAAGGAACTGCGCCGCCGGGGCTTACGGCTCGGCGATTACATCAAGCTGGAGACGCGCCGCGGCATCGTCGAGGTGAAAGTGCGCTCCGACAGCGACGTGCCGGAAAACATGGTCTTCATGCCGTTCTGCTACGCGGAAGCCGCGGCTAACCTGCTAACCAATCCGGCGCTCGATCCCTTCGGCAAGATTCCCGAGTTCAAGTTCTGCGCCGCACGCGTGAGCCGCGTCGAGATGCGCGAAGCGGCGGAGTGACCTGTTCGGAGCCGGCCCTGTTTCAACCCGCCACGTGGTGATTAACGGCGCGATGGCGTGGATGCCCGACACGAGGCCGACATGACGCAGTGCAGGGTCGCGGAAACGTGTATGGACGCATCTGCGTCTGCTGCCTAGGGTTGGGCTTATGACCTCCAACACTTTTAAACCTGTTCCGCCGAGCGGCCCCGGCCCGCTGCGGCAATTTGAGATCTATCTGCAGGGCTTCATGGGCGGTGCGAAGCCCATCGTGCCGATTTCGTTTGCCGAGCTGGAAGCGAAGGCGCGGGAGAAGCTGACGCCGGAGGCATACGCCTACCTCACTTGCGGTGCCGGGCTCGAACATACGCTTCGGGAGAACGATGCGGCGTTCGACCGCTGGCGGATCGTGCCGCGAATGTTGCGTGACGTCGCGCAGCGCGATCTCTCGATCGAGCTTTTCGGACGCAAGCTGAACACGCCGCTTCTCATTGCGCCGATCGGCGTACAGGAGCTTGCGCACAAGGACGCCGATCTCGCGACCGCAAAAGCTGCCGCCGCCGAACGCGTCCCGATGATCTTCTCCAACCAGGCATCAATGCCGATGGAGCAGACCGCCGCCGTGATGGGAGATCAGCCGCGCTGGTTTCAGCTTTATTGGTCGCGATCCGACGATCTGATCGTCAGTCTGGTCAAGCGCGCCGAAGCCTGCGGCTGTGACGCAATCGCGGTGACCCTCGACACGACGCTACTTGGCTGGCGCACGCGCGATCTCGATTACGCCTATCTGCCCTTCTTTCGCGGCATGGGACTCGCGCAATATACCTCCGATCCCGTTTTTCGTGCCATGCTGAAGAGACCGCCGGAAGAAGACATGCTTGCGGCGGCGCAGCTTTTCGCGACGATCTACTGCAACCCCGCGCTGACGTGGGAGAAACTTGCGTTTTTGCGCGAACACACGACGAAGCCGATCCTGCTCAAAGGCATCAATCGCGCGGATGATGCGTTGAAAGCACTCGATCACGGAATGGATGGTGTAATTGTCTCGAACCACGGCGGCCGGCAGGTCGACGGCGCGCGTGCGGCGCTCGATGGCTTGGATGAGATCGCGCAGGCGGTTGGCGGGCGGCTGCCAGTTCTGTTCGACAGCGGCATTCGCGGGGGCGCCGGCATTTTCAAGGCCCTGGCATTGGGCGCGAGAGCAGTCTGCATCGGCAGGCCGTATGCCTATGGGCTCGCGCTCGCGGGTGAGGCTGGAGTCCGCGCGGTCTTGCGCAACATGGTTGCCGATTTCGATCTGACGATGGGAACCGCGGGATGCGCGTCGATTGCCGAGATCAATCGCGACATGCTCGTGCGGGTGTAGGTACAATGCTTGCGAGCGCCGTCATTGCGAGGAGCGTAGCGACGAAACAATCCAGGAGCGGCAGCCGCGGTCTGGATTGCTTCGCTTGGCTCGCAATCACGGCTCACCATCGAGACTGACATGGCCGCACTCGGCGCAAAACTTCGGGACGAAGGATACGATCTCCTCTCCTCCTACATCATCCGCCCCGATCCGCTCGATCCGCGGCTGTCGCAGGAAGTCGAGGCGATCGACCAGACCGGCGCAAAAATCAAAACCCGCGTTGTCGTCGAGCGGCCGCTGACACTTTATCTCAATGCGCAGGAGATCGTCACGATGATGACGATCGGCGATCATCCCGATTATCTGGGAATCGGCTATCTGCTGAACCAGCTGATGCTCACGCCAGACGACGAGATTACCGGCGTTGATTTCGACCAAGAACTCGATGTCGTCGTGGTGCGCACGGAGACGCGCACGAATTTCGAGGAGAAGCTGAAGAAACGCACGCTCACTTCCGGCTGCGCACAGGGCACGACCTTCGGCGATCTCATGGAGGCGATCGATCGCGCCAAACTGCCGCCGACGCCGCTCAAAACGTCATGGCTCTATCGGCTGCAGCACATCATCAATCAGACGCCGTCGCTTTATCTGGAAGCCGGCGCGATCCACGGCTGCGTGCTCTGCCATGAGGATCGCCCGCTCGTCTATATGGAGGATGTCGGCCGCCACAATGCCGTCGACAAGATTGCCGGCTGGATGCTGCGGACGCGCTGCGATCCAGGCAACAAGATTTTCTATACAACGGGGCGTCTGACCTCGGAGATGGTGATCAAGACGGTGCGGATGGGCATTCCCGTGCTTGTCTCGCGTTCGGGGTTTACCGCCTGGGGCGTCGAACTCGCGCGGAAAGCGGGTCTCACACTCATCGGCCGGATGCGCGGCAGGAGATTTACGGTCGTCTCCGGCGCGGAGCGGATCATCTTCGACGAAGATCCCGCGCGCGTCGATGAAGAAGATGCGCGCCATCGCCGCAAAGGCGCGAGCGCGGATGATTGAAAGGCCGGTTTGCGGCATCATTCTCGCCGGCGGTCTGGCGCGCCGGATGGGCGGCGGCGACAAGCCGCTAAGGGAGATCGGCGGCAGGCCAGTCCTCGCCCATGTCATCGAGCGGCTGCGGCCGCAATGTGCATGCCTGGTGCTGAACGCCAACGGTGATCCCGCGCGGTTTGCGCGCTTCGGTCTACCGGTTGTCGCCGACGACGTGCCGGATTTCGCGGGGCCGCTCGCCGGAATTCTGGCCGGTTTGGAATGGACGGCGGCGAATGTTCCGCATGCGGAATGCGCGGTGAGTGTCGCCGCCGACACGCCGTTCATCCCGCGCGATCTCGTTCAGCGGCTGCAGGCGGCGCGCCTGAATGAAGCCTGTGACATTGCTGTCGCGATATCCGGCGGACGAACGCATCCGGTGATCGCGCTCTGGCCGGTCGCGTCGCGGGCGGCGCTGCGCCGCGCTCTGACGGCGGAAGGCGAGCGCAAGATCGACCGCTTCACCGCGCGCTATCAGGTCGTGGACGTGAGCTGGCCGAACGCGCCCTACGACCCCTTCTTTAACGTGAACGAGATCGGGGATATCGGAGCGGCGGAGGCAATTGCCGCGACCGCAGAGCAATCGTTATGAGCGCGACCGGCGGCGCGCTGCGATCCCGCCGCACGAACTGCATCGATCTCGCCGCTTTCGAAGCCTCGCCGTTGCGGAACCAGCCCTTCGATCACGTCGTTCTCGAAAACATCATCGCTCCGCAGCACCTCGGCGCGGTTCTCGCGGCATTTCCCGATGTCCCCGGCGCCGGCTCGCATTCGCCCGCATCACTGAACATCAGAGAACCGTTCGCCGTCCTGCTTGCTGAACTCGAGAGTGACACTTTCCGCCACGCGATCGAACGCAAATTCGATGTCGATCTCGCCGGCAGACCGACGGTCACGACAATCCGCGGCGCCTTGCGTGCAGGCGACGGCGCGGTTCACACTGATTCGCGCTCGAAGCTGATCACACTGCTGCTTTATCTCAATCGCGACTGGAATTCGCTCGCCGGACGCCTGCGGCTGCTCAAATCATCCGATCTCAACGATTTTGCCGTCGAGATCGTGCCTAAGGCCGGCACTCTGCTTGCGTTCCGGCGCAGCGAAACCTCCTGGCATGGACACGCGCCGTTCGCCGGCCCGCGTCGGGCGATCCAAATGAGCTACGTCACCGATCGCGCTACCGCAGTGCGGGAAAACGGCCGGCTTCGCCTCGCAACCGCCTTCAAACGGGTTGCGGGTCGGTTTCTGCCCGCGACGCTGGCTTAAACCAGCTGTGCAAAGTCCTTCGATAGCAGGCGAAACCGAAGTGGCCGAGCTTGCGTTAGCGCAATGGGACGAAGAAGCTGCGCGCTTCAACAGAGGGCTGAACCATGTCGCTCATTCTGATTATCATCATCCTTGTGCTCATATTCGGCGGCGGCGGATATTATGGTTACCGCGGCGGCTATTACGGCGGCGGCGGCATCGGAATCGTCGGCCTTTTGCTCATCATCATCGTCCTGTGGCTGCTGTTCGGTTCCGGCATGCGTTACTGAGCTGCGCAATCGGAGTCCCGGATCGAAATAGGCGGGCCGGGCTCATCGCATGTTCTTCAGCTTCTCCAGCATGAACTCGACGAAGACGCGCACTTTCGATTCCATCGTCGCGCGCGGCGTATAGAGAATTGAGAGCTCGATCTCGGCGCCGATACGCCAGTCGTCGAAAACGTTCACGAGCGTGCCATGCGCGATATGTTCGCGCGACATGATCTCGAAAACGACCGCGATTCCGGCGCCTTCGAGCGCAAAGGCGACCAGGGGATCGGGATCGTTGACCGCCATCACCGGTGAGAAGATCACCTCCTCGTACTTGCCGTCTTGCTCGAACGAATAAGTCGCCGGAACGGCATGCGGCCCGTAGCTGCGATCAAGCATGTTCGCGACGATCGCGATCGGATGGTCGGCAAGATCGCGCGGCGAACGCGGCCGCTCGACACGCGAGAGATAAGCGGGTGAGGCGACGACCGCGTATCCGCCGCGAAAGAGAGAGCGCTTGATGTAGCTCGAATCATGCTGCGGGCCGGCGCGGATCGCGACGTCGACGCCGTATTCGAGCATGTTCAGCTGCGCGCTGGTCAAGAGCAGCTCGACCCGGATTTTCGGATAACGCGCCATGAATTCCGGCAGCCAGGGCTCGAATTGCAGGCGCGAAAAGGCGTGCGGCATGGTGGCCCTGAGCACGCCCGAGGGCTCGTCATGGCGCTTGCGGGCGAAGGTCTCGGCCTCTTCGATCGCGGCAAAGCCGCGCGCGGCCGTCTCATAGACGGCCTGGCCTGTCTCGGTGACCGCGACCCGGCGGGTGGTGCGGCGCAGGAGTTGGCTACCGAGCCGGGCCTCGAGTTCCTGGACCTTGCGGCTGACGGTCGTGGGCGGCAGGCCGAGCTGGCGGGCGGCGCCGACGAACGAGCCGCGTTCGACGACACGGACGAAGATGAGGAGGTCGTCGTAGCGCTGCATGTTCGCTCAATGCGGGCTGGGGAGCGAAGGATTATCCAGACTAGCGGGATAATGAATTCCAGCAAAGGGTCATTATGCCGAGCGCCCTTCGGCCTATCTCCAGCCCCGACAGCTGAAACACCAGGCTGAGAGACAGGAGACTGAAAATGACAATCCTCAAGATCGCGCTTTTTGCCGCGAGCCTTGCCACCACCCCCGCCGCCGCTTTCGCAGACGTAGCGCCCGAGGGGCACAGCCAGGCGCAGATCGCCTCCTATGCGGCACCTCAGGGCCAGGCCCCCGCGCAGGTCGCCTTGTATACCGCGCCGGAAGGCCGGACCCAGGCGCAGGTCGCCTCTTATGCCGCACCCGAAGGCAACGGCCACGTTCAGATCGCGTCCTACGTCGCACCTGAGCAGAACGGCAACGCCTATATCGGCGGCTGACTTCCTGAAAGAGCGCGGTGGTCGCCACCGCTCTTTTTCGTTTCGGACGAGACTGATGCAAAACATCTTCAAATTCCTGTTCGCGACAGCCCTGATTCTTGGACTGGCGAGCACGATCGCCGCCGGCGCGCACCCGATGCATCACACCGATTTGATGCGCGACGGCCACTCGGATAAGGCGCAGCCGGTCGACACCTCGAACTGGCTGATCTGAGCGACGGACGAGAAGACTTTAAAGGCGAGGCTTAGCCTCGCCTTTTTCATGTCGTGACCGCCTCTTGTGCGCGTCGCGCGCCAGTGCTTAGACCCTCGCATGCGTCCACATTTCCCGCGTGTTTCCATCGCTATCGCCACCGCAATTTTCGCTGCGGCAGCCCTCGCCCAGGAAGCCGCGTTCGATCCGAAGGCCGCCGCCTTCATCCACAAAGAGGGCAAGGCGACGATCGAAGGCCATGCCTTCCTGCGGCGGCCGGACAATGCCGTCGAGAACGCCGTTGGCCAGACGATACGGCTTATTCCAATGACGCCCTATAGCGAAGCGCGGTTCGCGCAGTTCTACAGGGGCAAGAAATTCCTGCCCGCCTGGCAAGTCCCGAAGATCGAAGCCGATCCCGAATATGCGAGCTACACGCGAACGACGACGAGCGACTCGAACGGCCGCTTCACTTCCGAGAACGTAGCGCCGGGTAAATATTACGTCGCGACGCAGATCACGTGGCGTCCGAAAGGCAATTTCTTCTCGGAAGGCGGCGCGCTCTACGACATTGTCACGGTGCCCGGCAAGGACACGAAGAAGGTCAAATTCATTCTGACCGGCCCGTGAGTCAACCGCTCCTGCTCGTCGTCGCCGTCGCGCTCGTGGATGCCGACAATCGCGTCCTCATCGCGCAGCGGCCGGCCCACAAGATGCTCGGCGGCTTGTGGGAGTTTCCGGGCGGCAAGGTACACGATCGCGAGACTCCTGAAGACGCGCTCATTCGCGAACTCGCCGAAGAGCTCGGCATCGAGGTTGAGGCGGCCTGTCTCGCCCCGCTCACTTTTGCGAGCCACGCTTATGACGCGTTCCATCTCTTGATGCCGCTCTATATCTGCCGGAAATGGAACGGCTTCGTCGAAGCCCGCGAGGCGCAGGCACTGAAATGGGTGCGCCCGCGCGATTTGCGCAATTATCCGATGCCGCCTGCCGACGCGCCGCTGATCCCGCCGCTTATCGATCTTTTGGGCTGAGTGCTTAGATCAGCGCCATGCACGCCCATCATCACCACGGCCCCGGCGAGACGCACGGCCACTCGCATGCACCCCCCCCGGCGGATTTCAGCCGCGCCTTCGCGATCGGCATCGCCCTCAACCTGACCTTCGTCGTCATCGAGGCCGCCTGCGGCATCTACGGCCATTCCATCGCGCTTCTTTCCGATGCCGGACACAATCTCGGCGACGTGCTCGGTCTTGCCGTCGCCTGGGGCGCAACCGTGCTCGCGCGCCGCCCGCCGACGCCGCGCTACACCTATGGCCTCGGCGGCACCTCGATTCTCGCGGCTTTGTTCAACGCGCTGTTCCTGCTGATCGCCGTCGGCGCGATCTCCTGGGAAGCGATCATCCGCCTGATGAATCCCGCGCCTGTCGCTGGCGATATCGTGATGATCGTCGCCGCGATCGGCATTGCCGTGAACGGCGCGACCGCGCTGCTCTTTGCCTCCGGACGCAAGCACGATCTTAACATCCGCGGCGCCTTCCAGCACATGCTCGCCGACGCGGTGATCGCCGCGGGGGTCGTCGTCACCGGCTTGCTGATCAAGGTGACCGGGGCTGCGTGGCTCGATCCCGCTGCGAGCCTCGCCATCAACCTCGTGATCGTCTGGGGGACCTGGACGCTTTTGCGCGACTCATTCGCAATGAGCGTCAACGCAGTGCCGCCTTCGATCGAACCTGACAAGGTCAGGCGGTTCCTGGAAAGCCTGCCTGATGTCGCCCGTCTGCATGACCTGCACATCTGGGCAATGAGCACGACCGAGACCGCGTTATCCGGTCACCTCGTCATGCCGGAGGGCAGAGGCGGCGACGCTTTCCTCACCCGCACCTGCGAGGAATTGCAGCGGCGTTTCGGCATCTGCCATGTCACGCTGCAGATCGAATCGGAAGAGATGGAGTGCACGCTCGCGGCGCACGCCCCGTAGCACCATTGAACGCGCGCTCAACCCCCGCCCAGTCATGAACCCTTCGCAAGACCGACGATAGCCTCGATCTCGACGCGCATGCCCGGAACCGCCAATTCCCGCACGCCGATCAGAGTGCTAGCCGGGCGTGTTTCACCGAAGAACTCCTGGCGGACCGGATTGATCCTGGTGCGGTCGGCGACATCGGTCAGGAAGACGGTCACCTTCAGAACGTCGGCAAAGCTCGCCCCCGTTGCTTCGAGCACGCGCTGCAGGTTCAGAAAGATCTGACGGGTTTGCGCGACCGGATCGTCAGCGCCGACCAGACGTCCTTCTGCATCGAGGGGCGCCACTCCGGACACGAACAAGAGATCGCCGAAGCGCACCGCGTCCGTGTAATGGCTCAACGGCTCGGAAAGACCTGCAACGCGGAATTCTTTTCTGCTCATGGGACACGCCGCCTCACTCAGCGCACCAGCGGGCATTCGCTCTCACTGAGTGGCCGGAAAGCCTCCGCTCCCGGAATGACCGTCAGAACCTTGTAATAATCCCAGGGATATTTTTGCTCGTTAGGACGCTTCACTTGGACGAGCAGCATGTCATGGACCATGCGACCGTCGGGACGTATTTGCCCGCCATGCGAGAAGAAGTCGTTCACCGGGGTCGCGCGCATCTTCGCAAGCACAGCCTGCGAGTCGGTAGTGCCCGCGTCTCGCACCGCCTGGAGATAATGGCGCACCTGCGAATAGACGCCGGCATGCGTCATCGTCGGCATCGCGCCGCGGCGATCGAAAAATCGCTTTGACCAGGCGCGTGTCTGGTCATCGAGATCCCAATAGAAACCCTCGACGAATGTCAGCCCGCCAGCGAGATCGAGGCCGAGGCTGTGAATGTCGGAGATGTAGACGAGCGGCGTGACCAGCGTGCGATCAGGCTTGCTCATCAGTCCGAATTCCTTCGCCTGCTTCAAGGAATTGATCGTGTCGGCGCCGGCATTGGCGAGCGCGATCACCTGCGCCGGAGTCTCCGACGCATGCACGAGATAGGAACTGAAATCTGCGGTATTGAGAGGATGGCGCACCGCTCCGACGATCGAGCCGCCCGCCTGCCGGATGGCCTTGCTCGCCTCAAGTTCGAGCGATTGCCCTAAAGCGTAATCGACGGTGATGAAGTACCAGCTTTTCTGACCTTGCTTGATCAGCGCCTTCGCCAGGCCGGCGGCGTTGGAATAGGCGTCGTAGACCCACTGAATTCCGTTCGGCGAGCACTGCTTGCCCGTGAGTTCCGTAGTCGCAGCCGTCGCGAACAGCGCGATCTTGTTGCGTTCCCTAGTGAGTTGCTGGACGGCCAGCGCAACGCCCGAATTCGGCATGTCCGCCACGACGTCCACACCATCGATGTCGAACCATCGCCGCACGATGCCGAGCGCGACGTCCGTCTTGTGCTGATGATCGGCGGAAACGAGTTCGATCGTCCGGTTGCCGATCTTCCCACCGATGTCTTCGATCGCCATCTTGGCGGCTTCCACCGAACCGACCCCGGCCTGATCGGCATAGGGGCCGGACATGTCGCTCAGGATTCCGATCTTGATTGGCTTCTGATCTGTCGACTGCGCCTGCGAGACCGCGGGGAAGAGACTGAGAACAGCCGAGAGGAGTAGCGCGGATGCCTTCAAGATAGCGGTCCCGAGTTCGTGTGATTTCACGCGTGCGTGCGCGACGAGTTGATGATTGTATCCATTCGCACGGTGTGTCAATTGTCACGAAGCAGATGCTTCTATGCAACCTGTCCACATCGTGTGGGATATGCGCCCTTTCAATGTGAGCGGTGCGCGCCGAAGCGGCAGCACATCCGGGTAAGTTCAACCGGCGATAACATGTGGAGACCTCATGCCAGCTGAGATAAACATCTACAATCCAAAGCAGCTCGGCACGCCGATGGGGCAGTACACGCACGTGACGCGTGTCAAAGCTAGCGAATTTCTTTTCATTGCCGGCATGCTGTCGGGAGATGCAAACGACAATATCGTCGGCGAGGACGATTTCGACGCGCAGGTCGAGCAGGTCTTCAGGAATGTCGAGGCCGCGCTCCAGTCGGCCGAGGCAGGCTGGAACAACGTCGTGCAATTCACGACCTATCTCGTCCATTCGCAGGACATCCCAAAATTCATGGCGTTCCGAAAACGCGCCTTTCCGCGCATGTTTCCCGACGGCAAGTATCCGCCCAACACGCTGCTTGTCGTCGACCGCCTGGTGAAGGAACCGTTCCTCGTCGAGGTACAGACGATAGCGGCGGTTTGAATACTCACCGCCTTTGGACCTGAGACTTTTTCGCTGAATGGAGGTGACATGAGGGCCGATGACATCCAGGCAACCATCGTGGAGGACGTTGTCGTCCCGGCCGGGCAGCCATGGGGACGCCGGCTGTCGAAAGGGCAACATGTCCGGATTATCGACCTGGAGGGAAAGCAGGCGGTCGATTTCCTTTGTTACGACGCCGAGGACCGCACCGATCGCTACAATGCCGCGAACACGATGAAGATGGGCGCCAACATCTTCCTCAAGAAGGGCAGCATCCTGTGGTCTGATCGGGGCCGCCGATTGATGCGGGTAGTCGAGGACACGTGCGGCTTCCACGACACGATCGGTGGCTGCTGCAGCTCGGAGATGAACGTCGTCAGGTATAAAAAACCCGGTCCCGGGAATTGCCGCGACACGTTCGAGATTGCCTTGAAGGAATTCGGGATGACCCGCGACGACATCGCCACGAACATCAACTGGTTCATGTATGTGCCCGTGGGATCGGACGGGGAGATGGCAATTACCGAGGGACCTTCAAAGCCGGGCGATTTCGTCGACCTTGTCGCGGAGCGCGACGTGATCTGCGTCGCCTCCAACTGCACGCAGGTCTACAATCCGGCGAACGGATTCAATCCGACGCCTGTTCGGATCATCACCTACACGCCGCCATGATCACAGCCGCGCAACATACTCCACCGTGTGCAGCGCCAGCCCCGCCAGGCCGCCGATGATCGTGCCGTTGAAGCGGATATATTGCAGATCGCGCCCGGCATTGACCTCGATGATCGAGATCAGCTCCTTCATGTCCCAGGAATCGACCTGCTCCGAGATGAAGCGCGAGATGCCGCTCTTGCGGCGCTCGACGATCGTCGCCAACGCGGCCGCGGCGGCCTCGTTGAGGTAGGTCTTCAAATGCGGCTCGCTGTCGATTCCGGCGCCGGCCTCGACCAGGATTCGCGTTAGCGATAGCGTGAGTTGCGACGAGCTTTCGCGCGCGCCGTCGCGAATCGCAGCAGCTTCAGTACCAGGCAGCAAACGCGACTGCGCGTCTATGAACCCCTGCTCTCTACCAAAAGAACGGTTGCTCGGCATTCTCCTTAATTGAGTTCGGATCGAAACGCGGCGTGCACTGGCGCGTCGAATCGAGGCCGCGCAAATTCGCCACTCGCCAGATTGCAAGATCTCCTTTAAGCCAGCGGTCGATCTTGGCGGACACGTCTTCGGGGAGCACCGCCGAGACGGCGCGAAAAACTTCTTCAGCGCCGTGCGCATAGCCGCGCCCATAGCTCGCGATCGCGCTCTTCATCCACTTCGGTTCCTCCTAAACGGCGGGCAACTCAGAGCACGGGCACCATGACGTACATGTCATGTTGCGAGCGATAGATTTCGACGCATGGACGCGACGGATCGTAATCTGTGCGGCACCGCATTTCTGCAAAGTTCTTTCCGATCGCGGAGACTTGGGTATGATAATCACGAATTTTGCGTCGCGCATACCGCCCGCCCGGAATAACCCAGCGGGAGAGCGGGGGGTCGGCATTCCCATCTTCGGCGGCTACGCAGGCCCGGTATTCGGGGCCGACGAGCGCCGCGAAGAACCGCCTGCGGCGCAACGTCGGCAATGATGCTTCGAGGATGCGAAATGCGACCGGAGCCTGCTCATGAATCGGCCGCTCGCGATCGCCTGCGGCGTAAGCCACCGGCGTCTCGAGAAAGTCGATGATCGTGTCGTGGGTCATGGGTTCGGACCCCGTTTGTCGGCGTTGGCGGCCTCTCAAGCAGGTATTTCGCATCGAACCGGGAGCTTGAGCCCTCAATCTTTCCCGCTTACTCCGAAGCTCGTCAGCCGGGAAACCGGTGTGCGGCCGAGGAGGTGGCCTGAAGCCCCGCCACATATTCCACTTCGTGGATGCCGGTCCCGGCAGCCTGGCGATAATCGCGCCGTTGGCGCGGATTGCCAATCCAGAAGGATTTGCTAGGATGGGGAATATTCGCCTATCCGCTAGAAAGCGTTCACCTTGAACAAAGTCTTTCTTGCCTACTCATTCCGGCCAGCAAACAAAGAACTGGTGCAGGAGATCGAAAGAATCGTCCGCAGCCATCAATTGGTTCTGGTCACTGGCGAGATATT
>JAXDNH010000245.1:0-3827 GCA_034669525.1 Methylobacteriaceae bacterium
ACCGCGCTGAAGGAGGGCGATGCGGAAGGCGCCGCCGACATCTACCGCGCGCTGCTCGAAGAAGATCCGAGCGAGCCGCGGGCGCTTGGCGGACTGGCGCAGGCCCTTGTCGCGCTCGGTGAGACGGATGCCGCGCGCGGGCTCCTCGACAGCGCGCCGGCCGGCAATCACGTCGCGATCAGCGCGGCCCGCGCCGCCCTCGAAGTCGCCGAGCAGGCGAGCAATGTCGGCGACCTCGCCGGCCTCGAGGCGGCAATCGCCAAGGACCCCGGGAATCACCAGGCCCGCTTCGACCTCGCGATTGCGCTTAACGCCGACGGCAGGCGCGGCGAGGCGGCCGACCGCCTGCTTGAAATCATCAAGGCGGACCGTAACTGGAACGACGATGGCGCGCGCAAGCAACTCGTCCAGTTCTTCGAGGCCTGGGGGCCGATGGACCCGGCGACCCTCGCCGCCCGCCGCCGGCTCTCGACGCTGCTGTTTTCCTGACCGGCAGCGCTGCCGCCTCAATTGTCTTAAAATCGGCGGCGGCTGATGAGCATCAACGCGCCCTACAAATCTCCGGCCGAGCTGCCCAACACGATCCCGATCTTCCCGCTTGCCGGCGTGCTTCTGCTGCCGCGCGGCGAGCTCCCGCTTAACATTTTCGAGCCGCGTTATCTCGCGATGCTCGATGACGCGCTGAAAGGCCATCGGCTGATCGGCATGATCCAGCCGAATTCCGACGGCGGCGGCTCACGCAACGTACCGGCGTTGTTTTCGGTCGGCTGCGCCGGCCGCGTCACGCAGTTCGCGGAAACGGGAGATGGACGCTACATCGCCACGCTCACCGGAATCGCGCGCTATCGCGTGCGCGCCGAAATGCCGGTCGTGACGCAATATCGTCAATGTCAGGCGGATTTCGACGCGTTCGCGGAAGACTTCATTCCCGGCTACCGCGAAGAAGACGTCGACCGCGGCAGCGTGCTCAAGACGCTCGACGAATTTGCCAAGTCGAACCGGCTGAAAATCGATTGGAAGAGCATTGAGGAAGCGTCGAACGAGGCGCTCGTCAACGCCTTGTCGATGATGAGCCCGTTCGGGCCGAGGGAAAAGCAGGCGCTGCTTGAAGCGCCCGACCTGAAATCGCGCGCCGACGTGCTGGTCGCGATCACGCAGATGGAACTCGCGCGCTCCAGCAACAACAGCAATTCGATTCAGTGAGGGCTCATGGAACAGAACGTCCCACAAGCTGAAGAGGCGCCCGAAATCTCGCGCGTCGATCCGCGGCTTCTCGAAATACTCGTCTGTCCGCTGACTAAGACGACGCTCGAATATGACGCGGAGAAGCAGGAGCTGATCTCGCGCGCAGCACGGCTCGCTTATCCCATCCGCGACGGCATTCCGATCATGCTGCCGGAGGAGGCGCGGAAGATCGATGACAGCCCCGGCGCGCCGCTACTGACGGATCGAACCTGATCCTCGCCCGTTCTCCTGCGGGCCGCGATTTTTGGACAGGAGACCAGCTATGAGCGGAGACAAAGAGCGCGGTGCAACCGCCGATCGGCTCAGAGCCGACATCGATTCCGGCCGCACCGGTGACAAGGTTGCCTTTCCCGATCCGTCGGCCGCGCCGCTCGGCACCGACGAGGAAGCCGGCGGCGTGACGACACCGGAGGAGGCGCTGGAGAAGGCGCGCCAGGCGGAACTGCGCCTGGGCGAGAACGCGCGGCGTGAGGAGAAGAGCAAGGGCTAAGCGGCACCGGCCGTCTCAGTCACCTTTGCGGTGGCGCGTCGGACGCGGCCTGCCCTAGCGGCGGACTGTTCTCTAAAAGGGCTGTAGGTGCGGGTTCGATGCGAAACACGCGCACGAACGAACGCGTGCTACACATGTATCAAACCTCTGCAGATGTTGCGCGCTCGCATCGAGGACGAGTTCCGTTGACACACACGATTGACCAATCCCGGTCGCACATTCTGCGCGCGGTTCGCAAGAAGGATACGAAGCCGGAGCTTGCAGTCAGAAAGCTGCTTCACGCGTTGGGCTTCCGATTCCGCTTGCATAGCCGGGAACTCCCTGGCTCGCCTGATATCGTTCTGCCACGCCATAAAGCCGTGATCTTCGTCCACGGTTGCTTTTGGCATCAACATGCCGGCTGCCGACACGCGAACGTCCCGCAATCCAGACCGGAATGTTGGGTCCCAAAGCTTGCAAGAAACGTCGAGCGCGATAGGACGTCTCAAATCGCGCTGAAAGCAGCCGGTTGGCGCATTCTCGTTCTGTGGGAGTGCGAGCTACGAGACAAAGGCTGGCTCCGCGAGCAGTTGCTGCAATTCTTGGCGGGCCACCGAACGGCCTGAAGCACGATAGCCTTTGCCGGTTCCTGGATGAGCGGCATGGTTGCCTCGCAAGTCGAGGTAGCGCTTAGGCACACGTGCGACCCTCTTCGCAGCTGGCGGGGAAGTAGGTGCGTTTGCTAGCGCAAGACGCGGCTCCTGCCCGACAAGAGGACGTCCGAGAAGCTGTTGCGCAATCTCGCGCGCCAGGACCTCTGCCAAAAGCGACGGTACGGCGTTACCTAGCTGCCGCTGCACGTCTGCTATCGCACCAATGACAGTTACATCATCGGGAAAGGTTTGAAGGCGCGCCATCTCTCGCATCGACAGGCGCCGATTGTCCCAATGGAACGGGCCGGTAGCAGGTCCCGGTTGAGCTGCAAGCGTCCAAGCGGGCTGATCTTTTGCTATTTTCAGCAAGAAAGACCAAAAACGGCGGCGCCATCCGAAAAGTGGTTCACCGCCGCCCCTATCTGTGTGCCAAAGATAGTTCTGACCTTCGGGGATAGAGGGTAGCAGTCCCGCCCATTTGCCTCTGACCGACAGCGGCTTGAGATCGGGGAGCGGAACATCGTGCAGCGCATCCCAGGCCGTGCGCCACCCGCAGCGATGGTCGGCGCCGTCGAGCCCGGCTGGATTAGAATGCGTCGGACTGGGGAACTGAAAGCGTGTTCCATCGCGGGCCCCGACAATGAACAACCGGCGTCGCAGCTGCGGCACACCGAAATCCGCAGCATTGAGCACTGCAACACTAGCTCGATATCGTGTCTTCTGCTCGGCGTTTACGGTGTCGAGTGCCTTGCGAATTCGAAGAAGTCCTTCATCCTTTCCTCGAAAGCCGAGCCCTTCCACGTTTTCAAGCAGGAAAGCTTTCGGACGAGCTTCTGCGAGAATGCGAAGGTAATGGTCGAGCGTTGAAGCACGAGGATCATCCAGCCGCCGCGCCTCTCCCGTCGCCCAGAAGCCAGCCTTCGAAAACGGCTGGCATGGCGGTCCCCCGATCAGCACGTCGACCTCGCCTGCCTGCAGCCCACCCTGCTCCAGCAACATAGCGGTAGAAACTGCGGCGACGTCCTTGTTGATCACTGGCCAGGCGCGGTTCGCCTTCAATGTCTCGACACAGTAACGGTCTAGCTCCAGAGCAACGCTCGTATGGAAGCCGGCTGCTTCGAACCCATAGTCAAGGCCACCCGCACCGGTGAATAAGCTAATCGCTCGAAGGCTGCTCATCGGCTCACCTCGATGCGTAAGCAGCTTCGAACGCCGCTCCAGCATCCGGCGTCCAGAGCCTACCGATCACCACATTGCTTGCGAGCTTGCCGGCGCACGTTTTATGAGGCGCTAACAAGATCGGCCGAACGAACTGGAACTCCCATCGTTCAGTAATGGCGTGCAGGCAGCCAGCGAGGATGTCGAAATCACCGGGAGCGTAATAACGTGAGCAAGAATCCCCCTTCGCCGCTCGCGTACGCTGAAAGTCAATGCGCGGCAGTCCTTCAGCGTTGGCTTTT
>JAXDNH010000246.1:0-3762 GCA_034669525.1 Methylobacteriaceae bacterium
CCGGTGCTCGCATCGTAATGCCGGTGCCAGTTGTAGTGCAGGCCGTTCTCGAGCTGGAACCACTGGCCGGGGAAACGCAGGTCGACGCTCGACGAGATCGCGTTCACCGAGGCCACCGTGCCGAACGGCTCGTATGCTGCGCTCCAGGCAAGCGCCGCGGAGGCATCGGTCATAAGCAGCGGCCGCATCAGGTGGTCGGTGTGCACATAGAAGATCGCCGGGCTCGTCGCCACATTGTCGACGACGGCGAGCGGCGTGTCGCCCATCCAGACATATTCGCGCAGCGTATTCCCGGACGTGTCGGTCTCGGCAATGATGTGGTCGTCGAGATCGTGCAGATAGAGGATGGTCGTGCTCGAGCCCGGCGAGGCAACGTCAAGATTCACCGCCTCCTCGCCGCGGGTTCGACTTTACGCGCTCAGGTCCCGTCGCCACCCCCTTCGAACACCTTGGCGAAGGTAGCTACGCACTCGTTGCAGATGAACGCGCTGGGGCCGGCACCAAGACGCACTTCTGGAGGCTTCCTTCCGCAAAAGGAACAAGCGGGGTCCTCGACGGAAGTGGCTTTAGGAGGCTTTCCATCGAAAACCACCATCTCGATTGAGTGATGGAGCGCGAGCAGCGCCGCCTCGACTGGTCCTTCACTGTCCGGCAGCTGGCTAAGCATAATCTTACTTGCAATAGCAACGTCGATGAGCTTTGCAAAGTCCCTGTTACTTGCGAGTTCTCGCCATTCCTTAGCAAGTATATCGAACAGATTTGAAGCTGGCCCTTTCAATGGCTTCTCCCCCACGATCCCGGCGCGAATATAGTTGGCAGGCCGCGGTCGCAGTTTGCTTTGGCCTGAGCGCAGGCCCGTGCACCTTTGATCATACCTCCTCTTGCTGAAATGGGGCACGACCGCACGACATCCTTTTCCGCCCCTCGTGCAGGCTGCCGCGAAGCAGTTAAGCGAACGTAAATTGCCTTAATCGCAGGACTCAATCCGCGATTGCCTGGAGCACCAGCGGCCGCATCAGTGCGCGGTAGCGCAATCGCAACTGGCCCGGCGCCATCGCCATGAAGACGACCGCCAAATCCTCAGCCGGATCGACCCAGTAATACGTGCCGAACACGCCGGACCAGTAATAATCGCCGGTGCTGCCGATCGCGCCATTCGGGAAGGCGCGCGCGTAGCGACCGGCTTTCGAGCGCGGCGTGCCTGCGCGTCCCGTGAGATATTTGCTCGCGGAATCGCTGCGGCCATGTGCCGGGCATCCACGCGATGAAGCGCTTTATATTCGTGGATGGCCGGGTTAAGCCCGGCCGTAACTTGCTGAGAGGTCGTTCCTACGCCGCGCGCGCCTGCTGCAGCCCTTGCGCTTCTTCGGCCACCTCTTCCGTGACAACCGTGAATTCCTGCAGCCAGTGCGGCCCAAAGGTGTGGATCATCGGGATGTCGGCGGCATCTAATCCGCGCGCGACAACGATGCGGCCGATACGTGGCATGTTGTGGCGGCCATCGAACGTGTACCAGCGCCCGTCGAGGTAGACCTCGGTCCAGGCGTTGAAATCCATCGGCGCGGGATCCGGCGGAACGCCAATATCGCCGAGATAGCCGTTGCAATAACGCGCCGGAATGTTCATCGCGCGGCAGAGCGCGATCGACAAATGGGTGAAGTCGCGGCATACGCCGAGCCGCTCTTCGAGGCCTTCCGCGGCGGTGCGCGTCGGGCGCGCATGCGGATAGCCGAATTCGAGGTGGTTGTGCACGAAGTCGAAGATTGCCTGCACCCGCGTCCAGCCCGGCTTCACATTCCCGAATTGCGACCAGGCAAAGCTGCCTAGTTTGTCGACCTCGCAATAGCGGCTGTTGACGAGGTAACGCAGCACGTCATCCGGCAATTCCTGCGCCAGCACTTCGCGCGCGTCCGGCGCGAGGACATCGGGGTTCCCCGAGTCGCGCACGATCGTCTCGGTTTTAAGCCGCGTCACGCCGGCAAGTGAAACCAGCCGCGTGCAGCGATTGCCGAACGAATCCATGTATTCGCGCATCGGCACATGCGGCTCGACAACGATCGTGTCGGGGTTGATGAGATCGCGCATCCGGCCGCGCTCGATGCCAAGCTTGAACACTGTCGCAACTGGTTGCGGGCAGGAATAGGCAATATCGAATCCGACGCGGATCAGCATCAAACCCCCTCAAGCGTTGCCTGTCCGCGCGGGCAGACTTTAACAAAAGATGTGAGGAATGAACGTAGCCGTTATAACCATGGTTCCGCCGCCCGACCGCTCAAATTGCGGGCGGTGTGACCACCAAGCGAGCAAGCGTGTCGCGCGTTGAGGGATCGGCGATCCCATGCACCAAAGCCGGGCGGAAATGGCGCTGGAAGGCGGTGACGACCATCGCCGTGGCATCGTCGTAAGTGCCACTAACGGCGATGCCGTAACCGTACTCGGCCAGGGATTTCTGTAGCTCGATAACGTCCGGGCCGCTGTCGTCAAGCTGCAGCGAGTGCCCCCCCGTTCCGAGCGGCGCCGGCGCCACCCAGTGGCCGATTCCGGCGGCGGCGAGCCGGTCCCAGGGGAAGATTTCGCCGGGATCGATCTTGCGGCCAACGGCGATATCGGAATGGCCGAGGATGCGCTTCGGGCAGATGTGGTGGCGCGCGGCGATGTCCTTGCAGAGCGCGATCACCGTCTCGATCTGCGCGTCCTCAAAGGGCGGGGCGCCGTATTTGTGGCCGGCATTGGCCATTTCGATCCCGATCGAGCGGGCATTCATGTCGGTCTCGCCCGCCCAGGTGCCGCGGCCCGCGTGCCAGGCGCGGCGCGCCTCCGCCACGAGCTGGAAGGGCTCCCCGTCGGCGGCGACGAGGTAATGGCAGGACACCTCGTGGAGGGGATCGCAAAGGAGGTCGAGCGCCGCGTCGGCGCTCTCCATGCCGGTGTAGTGCAGGACGATCGCGTCGACCGGCTTTGGCCGCGCGTTGTGGTTCGGCGAGGGGTGCGGGCGTACGCCGATGCGGCTGTCGGGCCGGAATTCGTGGATCATCGGATCGGCCATGCCCGGGCTGCTCTGCACGCGTTGGGAAGCAGCACCGAACATAAGCTCTTCTTTCGAATCATGGATCAGCCTGGGAGCGCGCCCTAACTGGCGCATCTCAGCGGGGGCGTAAATCCCCCTGGTTTCAGAAGGTCGGGCGCTGTCGCGCGGGTACCACCATTGGCAGTTGACCGGCCTTCAGAAGGCCCCTAAGCCGCTCTCGCCAGCCGGCCGGATGGCCGCTGCTTTCGGGCAGAGGAAAGTCCGGGCTCCATGGAGACACGGTGCCGGATAACGTCCGGCGAGGGTGACCTCAGGGAAAGCGCCACAGAAAATACACCGCCGGCAAGCTGCAAAGCCCATCGGTAAGGGTGAAAAGGTGCGGTAAGAGCGCACCGCGCGGGCGGCAACGTCCGTGGCACGGCAAGCCCCACCGGGAGCAAGACCGAATAGGGGCGAGGGGCGCAAGCCCAGGCCCGTCTCTGGGCTCTCGCCCGGGTTGGTCGCTCGAGGCGGCCGGCAACGGCCGTCCCAGAGGAATGGCCATCGCGCGCTAGCAAAGCGCCATACATAACCCGGCTTATAGGCCGGCTGGCACTTCTGTTCCGGGACGCGACACAGACGGGCAATTCGGCCCGATTCATCAACGCGGCCTTAACCTTAGCAAAGCCTAATGGACCGTGCCGCCGAAGCTGTGCACAAAGCGGCGTTTACGTTGACGCCCAAGCTTTCCCATG